>NZ_CP017560.1:1249664-1562080 GCF_001753205.1 Sporosarcina ureilytica
CAAATTTTTCATCATGGACTAATAAAATTTCCTCGTCAGTCGCAATGCGTGGAGGAATAATATCCTTATCTTGAATCGCATCGATATTTTTTAATAAATCTAGCGTCAATAGTATTCGTTTTTGATTAAAAGGATGCTCGTCCGAAAATGAATAACTGAGCTGATCTTCTGAGAAAATGAAAACAGCATTTTTCTTCATAAATTGATTCCAGGAACATTAGGCCACAACACTTCAAAGCCTTCTGTTCTTAATCCTTCAATAATATTTAGGGGATTCATCGTCTTGACACGGATAACGAGAATTTTAGTTTCAGTATTTTCTTTATCTGGATAAACGAGAACACTTAAAACATTCGTCTTCTGTTCATAAAAGACTTTCGAAACTTCATACAGAATTCCGGGAACGTTTGGTACACGTACTTCAATTTGAGACCCGGGCTGGTTGGCACCTGTCAATTCGATATACTTATAAAGTAAATCAGTTTCAGTGATAATCCCTACGACTTCTTGGTTGGAGACGATTGGTAAACACCCAATTTGTTTATCGTAAAAAAGGAGTGCAGATTCTTCAACAAAATCCATTGGGTGGCCAGTAATTGGATTTCTTGTCATAATTTTAGCCAATTCGGTCTGATAGATTGCTGTATCTTTTTCGTTTGTTAAAGACGAAGGGATAGCTTCTTTTAAATCGCGATCTGTAATAATTCCAACAAGCGTGTTCGATTCATCTAAAATTGGCACATGACGAATCTTTTTTTCTCGCATTAGATCGATGGCTTCTTTCACTGTGTTCGTCGTTAATAAAGTTTGGACATCTCGAACCATAATTTCTTCGATTAACATGATTACACCTTCTTTTTTTCTATTGTTAGAAATATTGGATAGAATATCGGATTAAATTACTTGCATATATTTGTCTTTACTAGTCATTTCGTTTGAATGCTAGGAAAAGTTTAACATCTAGTCATTCCCCTACCACGTAAATTGCGCAAGATTTTCTGCGTGGTAGGGGGGAGTGAGTGCTATAGATGAAAATTAATACATAAATCGATTTTGAAAACGCAAATTATCAAATCTCTGTATCGTTTCTTCGTCTACTCGTTTACCGATACGTGCCATTAAACAATTTGCAGGGTGTGAACTGATTTCAGGATCATCAGTGGCAAAGTATTCAAGTCCCCCCGCTTGCATCATTTTCTCCATCACTTTTCGATATTCCCAAACACTTAGACCCGTACCTTTTAAGTCCCAATGCCAGTAATACTCCGTTGTAATGACGATATAATCTTCCATTGCATCGTCCATCATAGATACTTTTAGTAAAGCTTTTCCTACTCCGCCTCCGCGAAATTTTGGAATCACTTCAATTGCCCCGAGTTCGATAAGTCTTTCGATATTCCCTTCCGACCATCGTTCTAACGGATCAGGATAAACATATGTAGCATAGCCAACAACTTGGTTTAATTCCCGAACGACAATAATTCTGCCTTCTGGAAGACCAGCGATACCTATTAGTGCTTTATGTTGTTGTGGCGCTGGACGAAAGGCTATCAAATCTTCATGAAAGTCGAGACTCGCAAGCTCCTCGGCAGATATAGGGCCTTCAATAATAATATCGCCATTTTTATGTTTGACTTCCATGGCATTATACGTTTTCACATGCTTCACTTTGACACCACCTCATTTTTCAATACCTATAGTTACTAGTATACAATAAAAAAACCGTTAAGAAGTTACTAATTGTGGACAAAATAAAGTGTTGTCCGAAATAATAGATTATTTATGCATTTCACTCAAATTCATGTAGAATAAAAGGTGTATAGTTTTTGAAAGGGTGGGAGAGATGAGAGTAGAAACGTTGCCAGTAATAAAAGGGGATTATCAACTAGAAGACTATGAAAAAACAGCAACTACATTTAATTGGACAGATGCGGAGAAAGAATTTAGTTGGTTTGAAAATGGAAAAGTGAATGTTGCATATGAGGCTGTTGATAGACATGCAGATTCGTTTCGCAAAAATAAAGTCGCTTTATTTTATAAAGATGCGAATCGTAAAGAAGCATACACATATAACGATATGAAAATCATGACAAATAAAGCTGCAAATGTTTTACAAAATCACTCATCATTAGAAAAGGGAGATAGACTTTTTGTTTTCATGCCACGCTCACCGGAATTGTACTTTTCATTGCTTGGCGCATTGAAAATAGGGGTTATCGTAGGGCCACTATTTGAAGCGTTTGGGGAAGAGGCGACTTACGAAAGACTGTTGGACAGTGAAGCGAAAGCGATTGTCACTACACCTGAATTATTAACACGCATTCCACTTGAAAAACTTCCAAATTTAGAGACTGTTTTTTTAGTGGGTGACAATATTGAAGAATCGAATAAATTCATTGATTTCAATAATCATCTAAATAAAGCATCTAAATACTTCAATATAGAATGGATGGAAAAAGAAGATCCGACACTCCTCCACTATACATCCGGTTCAACTGGAAAACCAAAAGGAATTGTACTTGTTCAAGAAGCAATGGTGCAACAACTGCAAACAGCTCGCTGGGTACTTGATTTAACAGACGAAGATATTTACTGGTGCACGGCTGATCCAGGATGGGTAACCGGAACAGTGTATGGCGTTTTTGGTCCGATGCTCGCAGGTGCAACTACACTTATTATAGGCGGCAGATTTTCACCTGGAAATTGGTACGGAGCCATAGAAGAATACGGTGTTACAGTATGGTACAGTGCACCAACCGCATTTCGTATGCTAATGGGTGCAGGGGAGAAAGAAGTTAAGCAATATGATTTATCGACGCTTAGGCACATTTTGTCCGTAGGAGAGCCGCTCAATCCTGAAGTTATTCGTTGGGGGATGGATACGTTTAATTTAAGAATACATGATACGTGGTGGATGACCGAAACGGGTGCGCACACCATTTCTAATTTTAGATGTCTACCAATAAAGCTAGGTTCCATGGGGAGAGCGGTTCCAGGTATTGAAGCAGCCATTATTGACAATCAAGGAAACAAATTGCCGCCTTATGAGATGGGGAACTTGGCGATTAAAAAAGGATGGCCGTCCATGATGAGAACAATTTGGAATCGCGAAGAACTTTATGATACGTACTTTATGAATGATGAATGGTATATCTCTGGAGATTCTGCTTATATGGATGAAGATGGTTATTTTTGGTTCCAAGGACGAATTGATGACGTGATTATGACGAGTGGAGAACGGGTTGGACCATTTGAAGTTGAAAGTAAGTTACTAGAACATGAAGCAATTGTTGAGGCAGGCGTTATTGGTAAACCCGACCCAGTTCGTGGAGAAATTATTAAAGCATTTATTGCATTACGTGAAGGATACGAGCCGTCGGAAGAGTTGAAAGAGGACATTCGTCAATTTGTTAAAAGAGGGATAGCGGCTCATGCTGCCCCACGAGAAATTGAGTTTAAAGATAAACTGCCGAAAACAAGAAGTGGGAAAATTATGCGTCGTGTCTTGAAGGCTTGGGAGTTAGATTTGCCTACAGGAGATTTATCAGTAATAGAAAGTTGAAAAAGCTTGCTGCAATCGTCACAGTGACAATTGCAGCAAGCTTTTTAAGTTTTTAGATAGTATATTTAGTCTTCGTCTTGTTCTTCTTCGGGTGGTGTTTCCTCGACATCCTCATCCTTGTCGTTATCTACGTTCTTATCATTATCAACATTTTTATTGTCTGACTTATCTTCGTCTCTTGGTTTTTCTTCATTTGAAGGAGCCTGATTATTTTCCTCCTCATTATCCGCCGTTTCTTCTATTGTAATTGCGTTCGAAGGTTCGGATAGTCGACCTGTAATATCGACCGCTCGTACTGTATAAGTTCCATCAGATATTGTAAAGGACTTTGCTGCGCCATCTCTAATTGTCGAAACTTTAGAGCCGTTTCGGTACACGTAATACCCAATGACATCGTTTGAAGACGATTCTGTCCAGGACATCGTTGCCCCGCTCACTGTCGCGTTAACCGTTGCTGGGTTAGCACTGTCGGCATTGAAGGTAGCACCAGAAACAACACTTGAGGCAAAAGGTGAGTTTGCTGGGAATAATTTTGACGCATCACCTTTCCACGGGCCAAGCATTCTTGTAATAAATGCTTCGTTAACGCCTGTACCGCCTTGCACGATGAATTCTGCCGGTGTATTAGGTAAAGCAATATATTTCTTTCCTTTTACAGATACGTAAGAAGCTGAAATGATGCTATCGTCAGCTTTATTTGGTAAGAAAACTTTCGCGTTAAATAAATCTGTCTTAACAAGACCAGCGTTAGCACAAATTGTGGAAGGCGCTAAACCTGAAATTCCACAAAACGATCTTGATACGACGCCTTCTGGACGTTGAAATGTATCGCTTGCCCCGACCAACTCTGGGGAAACCTCATTCGCTGCATTCATGAAACGTGCGAACAGTAAGTTGACGCGTGTACTTGGCGGTAGGTACGAATTTCTGAGATTATTAGGGTAAAGTCCACGCTTGTTGTCTTGATAGCCAAGCCATACGCCCAGGGAAACATTTGGATTATAGCCAACAAGCCAAGCATCGACATAGTGGTCCGTTGTTCCTGTTTTTGCGGCGATATCCACACTGAAATTCAAGTTGTTTTTCATTGTTGTTGCCGTTCCGTACTTCGTTACATCTCGCAACATATCAGAAATGATATAAGCTGTTTCAGGACTAAATACTTCAACGGGCTCAACTTTATGTTCAAACACGATATTTCCGTCCATATCTTCTATTTTTTCAATCATATAGGCATCAATAAATTGGCCTGCATTGGCAAACGTTCCAAATGCATTCGTATTTTCTTCTACACTTGTTCCGTGGCGCATTGCACCAATGGAAAGTGAGTAGTTTTGGTAATCAACTTCATCAAGTCTTGAAAAACCCATCTTGTCTAAGTACTCTGCAGGGTTGTGGTCAATTATATCTCGATACAATCTAGCGGTCGCAAGGTTTTGAGATGTTGCGAGTGCTTGTCTAGCAGGAATAATACCGAGCTCTTGTCCGGCTTGGAAGTTGTTTAAATTCCAAGTTGGTCTAATGTTAAACTTAACGTCTACCACTGGACTACCTGCACCAATTTTTCCATATTCAATGGCCGGAGCGAAAACGAGAAGTGGTTTCATCGTAGATCCATTAGGTCGAAAACCTTGTGTTGCAAAGTTATAACTCTCGATTTCAAAATCACGTCCGCCAACAAACGACAGGATTTTACCAGTTCTGTTTTCAATCATAATACTTCCAACTTGAACCGGAAACTTTTCTATGATCTCTTCGCCAGTGTCCGGGTCTTTACTTTTGTCTGTATACGTATAACCATAATGTTCAAAGTTTTTAGCGACTTCGTTTAAGCGGTCGTATAGTTCTTTATTTATTGTCGAATGTATACGATATCCGTTTGTACTCATGGCACGTCTTGCTAACATTTTATATTTTTCATTAAGCTTTGCTTCCGATTTTAAGCGTTCGGGATCGATACCTTCTTCTTCGGCAATTATTTTTGCCAAAATATCGACTGTTCGGTTTTGAATTTCTTGTGTTAAATAAGGATAGCGTTCATTAGCACGTAACTCTTTTTCTCTAAAATCTTTTGTAATATCGTATGCAATTGCTTCTTTGTATTGTTGTTCAGTAATATAACCGGTTTCTTTCATTCGAAAAAGAACGGTTTTCATTCTGTCGATACCAGGTTTTAAGTACTCGGGTTCTTTTAAACCGCGATTGCGATTATAAAATGGTGTGTAAGCAAAAGGTGCTTGGGGTATCCCGGCGATGAATGCGGCTTGGGGAAGTGTTAAATCTTTCGCTTTCACATTAAAAATCCCTTCGGCGGCAGCCTCAACTCCGGCAATATTATCGCCATTTGCATTACGACCATATGGGATGACATTCAAGTATGCTTCTAAAATTTCGTTCTTGTCCATAAACTTTTCGAGGCGGAGTGCAAGTAAAATTTCTTTCGCTTTTCTTTCGTAAGAAACTTCATTCGTTAAGATTTGAAGTTTAATTAATTGTTGCGTAAGTGTTGAACCGCCTGTTTGGCTCGCTGAGTTTGTAACGTCTTGGAAAATCCCCCGGAAAACCGCTTTCGGTACAATACCTGGATGTGTTTCAAAGTATTCGTCTTCCGTTGCGAGCACCGCATCAATGACATAAGGAGAAACGTCTTCCAGTTTGATTTCTTTTCGTTCAAGATCGGCATTTACTTTCCCGAGATAAATATTATTAGCTAGGTAAATTTCAGATGTTTCTTCGTAGGTTAAAATATCATCTCGCATTTCTTGTTTCGAACGCAAAGGTTCTTCTGCTACAAGTGATGCGAAATAGCCCGCTCCAACTGAAGCAACGAAAATGAACATCGTAAGACAGCTAACAATAAAAAGAAGAAATAGGTTCCAAGCAACGCCCGAAGTAATTCTGAGTTTCTTAGCCCAACTCTGCTCAGTAAAGTTGTTAATCTTATCTTCTATGTATTTGAGATAATTTCTAATTTTATCATTCAAGTATTTCGACCTCCTTAAATCTTTTATATTATAGCACATTCCGACAAAATGAAATCAGTTTTCATTGACATATTTTCTAAATAAGATAATATATAAAAGTATATCATTTATTCACATGTTGAAAGAGCCGAAGTAGTGGTAACAGAACCGTATAGAGAGGCAACGGGTGGTGAAAGTTGCTCGGTATGTTATACATGAATTACAGTTCTGGAGTGTGACGTGTGCGCAACGTTAAGGCGTATTGAGTGGAGAGTTTTCTCTCAAGCTGGGTGGTACCGCGTTATTTTATACATAGCGCCCCTGCATGATTTATTAATCGTGTAGGGGCTTTTTTATTTATTCTTATAGAGTCAATTTCATAATTACCTAAAACCGCTATGCCGATACAATATATAGTGGAGAACGGTTTAACTCCACTATATATTGTATCGGCGCAGCGAAAAGATTGGATTATGAAATTGACTGATGACGATTAATATTCGAACAGATACTCGTTTTTTAAAAAAATAGGAGGGATTTATGTGAGTAACTCATTAATGGAAGATTTAAAATGGCGCGGTTTGTTATACCAACAAACTGATGAAGAAGGGCTAACGAAGGTAGTGAACGATGAAAAAATATCCTTATACTGTGGAGTTGATCCGACAGCAGACAGTATGCATATCGGACATATCGTTCCATTATTAACATTACGTCGATTCCAAAATCACGGTCACCGTCCGATTTTACTAGTTGGTGGTGCAACAGGTATGATTGGTGATCCTTCAGGACGTTCTGAAGAAAGACAATTACAGACGACTGAGCAAATTGCGAAGAACGTTGAAGGTATTACGAAGCAGATGCAAAGAATCTTTGATTTTGAAACTGAAAACGGCGCATTAATGGTCAATAACAATGACTGGATTGGCGGCATGACAACGATTGAGTTCTTGCGTGATTACGGGAAACTGTTAGGTGTCAACTATATGCTTGCCAAGGATAATGTGGCATCACGTTTAGATAGCGGTATTTCATTCACCGAGTTTTCTTATATGCTGATTCAAGGAATAGACTTTAACCATCTTTATACAAATTACGGTTGTCGCGTGCAAATTGGCGGTTCGGATCAGTGGGGGAATATTACAACTGGCCTTGAAGTGATTCGTAAAGTTCAAGAAGATGACGAAGCAAAAGCGTTTGGGATTACAATTCCGCTCGTGACAAAAGCGGATGGTACGAAGTTTGGTAAAACAGCTGGTGGTGCAGTATGGCTAGACGCCGAAAAAACTTCACCTTATGAGTTTTACCAATTCTGGGTAAACACTGCGGATGCTGATGTGATTAAATACTTAAAAATCTTTACATTTTTAGAGCGTGCAGAAATCGAAGCATTAGAAGTGTCTGTTCAAGAGGAAGCACATTTAAGAAAAGCGCAAAGAACGCTTGCTGAGGAAATGACACGATTGATCCATGGTCAAGGAGCATTAGATCAAGCAATTCGTATTTCACAAGCTTTATTTAGCGGGGATTTAAAAGCCCTTTCTGTAGATGAAATGCGCGATGCATTCAAGGACGTTCCGTCTGCTGAAATGCCGAAAGAAGATAAAAACATTGTTGACTTTATCGTTGAAGCAGGAATTTCCTCTTCGAAACGTCAAGGAAGAGAAGATGTAAACAACGGTGCGATTTCAATAAATGGCGAGCGTATTAAAGATACTCAGTATACAATTACTGGTGAGGACCGTCTAGAGGACCAATTTACAATTGTTCGTCGTGGCAGAAGAAATTACACGATGGTGAAGTTTTCATAAAGCGAATCGGAGGAGAGTGCATAAGCATTCTCCTCCGATTTTTTTGGTTTTTTTCGGTTCTTTGTCAAATGACGTTGGTGAAGAATTTTAGTCGACTACAGTTTATCTGTCGTAGGACGGTCTAAAGTCAGTGAAACTGATTTTGAGACTGTCCTTTTTTATATAATAATCCAAATATACCGTTGCTTTCCGTTCCAGATGGACGCTTTCCTGGGGGCGTGCGCTGAGCCTCCTCGTCGCGAAGTTCGCGCTCCTGTGGGGTCTCAGCTGTCACGCTAATCCCCAAGGAGTCGCCATCTTCCACTCCAAGCAACTGAAATGTACTTTTAAATAAAATTGTATGTACTCAAAAACATGAAATCCGTAGAAGTATTTATGCTGCAATTAAATGGGCTTGCTTTTCTTTAAATCCCCATTTGGAAGGTTTTAGTTTGAAATGTAAAATGATTCGTTTTTTTGTAATTCTGAAAGTTTCTGGATCCATTAGCGACACGATTCAAGACTTTAATTTTATTGTTGATTCCTTCAATTCTTCCGTTATTGTATAAGGAATCGCCTTATAATGTGGGGTAAATTGTTTCGCAGCTTGATGAATCAAACGCTAACAGTTGTAGGTGATACTGAACAATCCCTTGCGATAGACGTTAAAGATTGTGCTTCCGCAGATTTTATAATAACTTGTGCCTTTACATTTCTTGAAATATAGCTATTTTTTGAACGATAGGTGTTTTAGCCGTAAAGCTACTCTGACAAGCATGGCACATGAAACGTTGCTTTTTTAAAAGTAAGTAAGTTGGGTTCACACCCGTAATCGGTTGTTTTCTATAATTATTTGAATTTACGTTTTCCCCAATCACTTAGCCGATTGGAGTGTAGAGCGGCGACTCCTACGGGAACAGCGCGAGCCGAAGACCCCACAGGAGCACGGTTTTCGCGACGAGGAGGCTGAGGCCGTGCCCGTGGAAAGCGTCCGCTCGGAACGGAAATCGGCGGTTAGCAGGATTTTTTAATTCAATATATTTACAAAAAATAACGTTAATGAAATTCCATCCCTTCTCCAAATTTAAGGAGAAGGGATTTTCTTTCCCCAACGTCATAAATTGTACAACCGTTTTTTCAGTTAACGGACGTTACCCAAGCTGGAAGCTCCAAATCTGCGTATATTTCTGGATGTATGTATTTCCCAAGTTTTAAAGCGCCTTCTAATAAACGCGGAGAAGGGCGACAATAAAGTTCTTCTTCCATAATTGTAAAGTAATTGTTTTGAATCGCGGAAAGGTCTTTCCAACCAGGTCGTTTTAAAACAACTTCTTTATTTACCTTCTCAGTTCGAACGCCTACCCAAGCGAGAAGAATGTAATCGGGGTTTCTATCCAATAAATCATTCCAATCCGTCTGTACATTTGCTTCAGTTTTATCCCGGAATTCGTTCAATCCACCAGCAATCGCGCTTATTTCGGTGAGCCAATTTGTCTTTCCGGGTGTGAAAATAGGTTTTGGCCACCATTCCCAATAAAGTGTAGGGAAGGTATGTACAGTTGCGGCACGACTTTTCATTTCATCAATAAAAGCCAAATATTGTTGTTGGCGTTCAATCGCTCTCTGTTCAATTCCGCACTGATTCCCTACAGTTAACAGGTCTTCTGCAATATCGTTTAAACTTTGTGGATTTAGTACGATGTGTGGGATTCCACGTCTTTGTAATTCTTCTACATTTTTTTCCATACCTGGTACGCTTAATGAAGCTAACACTAAATCTGGCTTAAATGTTTCAAGTTTGTCCATGTCAATCGATAAGTCAGGTCCTAATTTAGGAAGTGATTGCACTTCATTTGGCCAGTCTGAATAGTCATCAATGGCCACAAGTTTATCTAATAAACCTAGATAAGCAACCAATTCTGTATTACTTGGACAAATAGAAATAAGTCTCATAGTTGTACTGTAACCGGCGTTCGCTCGATTTACAGTCTACCCTCCTTTAAAGTAATATCAAAGAATTAGTATAACATAGACAATAGCTACTATTTGAATAATGATTATCGAATGTGGGAAGATGGAATGGAAAAGACCAAGAGGAAAAGGGATGTGAGAATATGTGTGGACGTTTTAGTATGACAAGCCCAATAGAACAAATTCAACTAGCTTTTGAACTATCCAATCTGAGTGAGCTTAATCTTACACCGCGATATAACGTGGCACCGAGTCAACAAGTGTTTTCTATTATAAGTGATGGAGAGAATAAAAGAGGCGGCTTTTTGAAATGGGGGCTAGTCCCTTCGTGGTCCAAAGACTCGAAAATTGGTTATAAAATGATTAATGCACGATCGGAAACTGTAGACACAAAACCAAGTTTCAAAAATTTGTTAAAAAGAAGAAGATGTCTAATTGTAGCGGATGGTTTTTACGAGTGGAAAAATGAAGATGGAAAAAAACAACCATTTCGCATCAAAATGAAGGATGACCGTGTTTTTGCGTTCGCAGGATTATGGGATCGGTGGCAAAGTAATGGCGAAACGATTCAATCATGCACCATTATTACGACCGAAGCGAATGATGTAGTAAGTGATATTCATGATAGAATGCCGGTGATACTTCCAAAAGAAAAACAAGAAATTTGGCTAAATCCAGCAGTTCAAGAACCAAAGCATTTAAAACAACTTTTACAACCATATACGTCAGATGAGATGACAGCTTATCAAGTATCTACTTTAGTGAATTCGCCAAAGAATGATGTATCGGAAATTATCAATTCATTGTAAAGTTCTAGAAAAAACAAAACCCTTGAAGTTGGAAATTCCAAATTCAAGGGTTTTGAAAATTGCTATGTTATTATTTACGTGAGTAGAATTCAACGATAAGTGCTTCGTTAATTTCTGCTGGTAGTTCGCTACGCTCTGGGAAACGAACGAATTGACCTGTTTTTGTTTCAGCGTTGAATGAAACATACTCAGGTACAAAGTTGTTCACTTCTAGTGCTTCATTAATAACGTCAAGGTTTTGAGATTTCTCACGAAGAGAAATTTCTTGTCCTGGTTTTACGCTGTATGATGGGATATCAAGACGCTTACCATCCACTAAAACGTGGCCGTGGTTAACTAATTGACGAGCAGCACGACGAGTACGTGCAAGACCCATACGGTAAACAACGTTGTCTAGGCGAGTTTCAAGAAGAATCATGAAGTTTTCACCATGTTTACCAGGCATTTTACCTGCTTTATTAAATAACGTTCTGAATTGACGTTCGTTTACACCGAACATGAAACGAAGTTTTTGTTTTTCTTGTAACTGTAATCCGTATTCAGAAAGCTTTACGCGCTGAGTTGGACCATGTTGTCCTGGAGCGTAAGGACGCTTTTCGATTTCTTTTCCTGTACCGGAAAGTGAAATTCCGAGACGACGTGATAATTTCCATGCTGGACCTGTATAACGAGCCATAATAGACTCCTCCTCTAAATTGGTTTTATTTTATGGTAACTTATTTCCAAGACGAAGTACGTTTTGGAAAAACTTTGTTGTAAAATAAGACCAGATATGTTCAATTCGGCAGTCATTCTATACTCTTGTAACTTCGCCTTCGCAGCCAGAAGGTTACACGTTACACCTCTTAAAAGGAATAGACTGAGCAAACCGAAACACATAACTGCTGCGTATATTTTACACGTTCGTAATCATATCAACTTTTAATAGGATAGTCAAGTGTGAATCAATTCATTCAAACGTAGTCAAAAGATTAAGCGTTTCAATCGAAAGTATTATCGGATTGATTTGCAATTTATCCAGTAACATAGACGAGAAGAAGTGACTAATACCAAAGAATATGTCGAGTGGATAGAATTGTGGGATTATTAACTCTTTTCTTCTAGTAGAATAAAGTATAGTATAGGATTAAGAAAGAACCATCATTTCACATTAAAAAATGATATTGAAATATGGAGAAGTGGGAGGTTATGAGGATGAAAGAAAAATCTTTACATGAAGACACAGTTGTTGTGCATACAGGTTACGATGCAAAATCGCATCACGGGAGTTTAACTGTTCCACTTTACCAAACATCCACCTTTTCATTTGAGACTGCGGAACAGGGAGAAAGTAGATTTGCTGGAGACGAAGCAGGGCTTATTTATTCGCGTCTTGGGAACCCTACCGTGCAGTTGTTAGAAGAACGCATGACCGCATTAGAAAAAGGGAAGGGTGCTTTGGCATTCGGATCGGGTATGGCGGCGGTAAGTTCTATTCTCGTTCATTTAACGAAAACGGGTGACCATATCCTTTGTTCTAGAGGAATCTACGGTTGTACATTTGGCCTTTTAGGTATGTTAGAAGAGAAGTATAACATTACGCATGATTTAATCCAGATGGGCACTGAAGAAGAAATTGAACGTGCGATTAAGCCGGAAACAGTTTGTATTTATGTAGAAACGCCAATAAATCCAACGATGGAGCTTGTCGATTTACAAGCAGTTGTAAATGTCGCAAAACGTCATGGTCTTCGTGTTGTAGTGGATAATACATTTTCTTCTCCTTATTTGCAAAAGCCAATTACGTTAGGTGTCGATTTTGTTCTGCATAGTGCAACGAAATATATTAACGGGCATGGAGATGTTATTGCCGGTCTACTCATAGGAAATGATAAAGATGAAATGGAAGAAATTCGCGTGTCGGTTCAAAAAGATTACGGTGGCATTATTTCTCCATTTGACGCATGGTTATTATTGCGAGGAATTAAAACGTTACCAATTCGCATGGAACGACATACATCAAATGCCGAAAAAATTATAGCATTCCTTAAACAGCAACCACTTGTAGAAAAAATATATTATCCTTTCGATGTGGACAATCCACAATATTCAATTGCCAAAAAGCAAATGCGTGCGGGCGGAGGACTGATTTCATTTACGATGAAAGGTGGAAAAAAAGGCGCGCAAAAACTCTTAAATAGTTTATCACTCATTAAAATTGCCGTCAGTTTAGGGGATGCAGAAACACTTATCCAGCATCCGGCAACGATGACGCATTCCGTAGTTCCTCATGATGAAAGGATTTCCATGGGAATTACAGATTCATTACTTCGACTATCTGTTGGACTCGAGCATGCAGATGATCTAATTGCAGATTTGAATCAAGCATTAAAAAAAGTTGAACAATCTTTGAGAAAAGAAAATGCCAATTAAAAACCCCCTTCATATCAACGGTGATATGAAGGGGTTTTTGCGTCAAATTATAGATGTTTAATCAGTGTTTCAACAACTTTTTCAAGCCCAATACGATCAGTTTCCGAAAAACGGTCTAGTTCAGGACTATCAATATCTAGCACACCAATCACTTCGTCGTTTTTAATCAATGGCACGACAATTTCTGAGCGAGAAGCAGCATCACAAACAATGTGACCAGGGAATGCTTCAACGTCCGGTACTATAATGGATTCCTTTCGTTCTACAGCAGTCCCACAAACGCCTTTACCAACTTGAATACGGACACATGCCGGTAAACCTTGGAAAGGACCTAACACCAATTCGCCATCTTCCATAAGATAAAAACCAACCCAATTGATACGGTCGAAAAATTGATTGAGCAGTGCGGATGCATTACTTAAGTTTGCATATAAGTTTGGTTCACCCGACAACAGTGCATCAAGTTGTTTTCTGAGTAACTCATATTCTTTTTCTAATTTTTGGGTAACATCAACATTGGTAGTCATTTGAACACCTCATTAATATGTAATTTGTAATATGTAAGTATACAGTTTTTCATACATTTTTACAAAGTCTGTCTGCCCATTCGACAAAATATGAACTTTTCCCCTATTATTTTTCGTTTTTCCAACCAAAAGTATTTAAACATGGTACGATATAGGATAATATGAAGTGTATAGTCATGGGACAGGAGGATCGCGATGAAGATTGTAATCATTGCAATTATAGTACTCATTATCATTTTAACCATTCTCGCCATTTCCTTTAGGCGTAAACATACAAGTCAAATAAAAAAACTTGAACATAGAAAACTACAAATTCAGCATAAGCCAATATTTGAGGAAATGACGAAAATAAAACAACTGAATATGACGGGCGAAACAGAAGAGAAGTTTGAAACTTGGCGTGCAACTTGGACGGAAGTCATTGATGTGCGAATGCCTGAACTTGATAATTTATTATTCGATGCTGAAGATTATATTGACCGTTTTAGACTAAAAAAACTAAAAGCGACCATCACGCAAATTGAAGAAAAAATTCAGTTTAGTCAGCAGGAAATGAATGGAATCCTTAGCGGTTTAGATGAACTCGTTGGAAGTGAAGAGAAAAATCGTATTGAAATGGAAATGTTGCAAGAAAGACATCGTAGTGCTCGAAAGAAAATCCTAGCACATCAACCAGCATTTGGGGAAACGGTGAATCCGCTTGAAAAGGAATTAGAAACATTTAAACCTCAGTTTGCTGAGTATGAAACATTGACGGAAAATGGTAATTATTTACAAGCCCGAGAAATTGTCATCGCATTAACTGAGAAAGGTGATTATTTATTTCAAATTATTGAGCAAATACCTACCTTCTTATCTGACATTCAAAATTCAATTCCATCTTCTATACGTGAGTTGCGTAATGGTGTGAGAGAAATGGAAGGGCAGGCCTATTACATACGACATTTGGAAGTAGAGAAAAAGCTTACAGAAATAGAAAATAGGCTTGGGCATATGCTGGAAAGTATTGCTAAGTTAGAAATGGATGGTATACAAGAGGAAGTCGAAGATATACATAATCGATTAGATGAACTATATGATGCACTAGAAAAAGAAGTAGTCGCTAAACATTATGTTGAAGAGAATTTTCAAACTGTATACAATGAACTGGCAAGGGTTACTGGACTTGTGAATGAAACATTAACAGAAATTACATTTGTCCAACAAAGTTACAGAATAAACGAGGATGAGGCAAAAATTCCGCAAAGTGCCTCAGAGGAAATCCAATTATTAAATAAACAATTTGACGTCATTACAGAACAAATTGAGAATAATACCTCTGCATATTCGAGTATGCAAGAAAATATTCAAATGATAACTGAGAAGGTCAGCTATATAGACGAAGAACGAAAAGATTTTGCCGAGCGTTTAAAAAAGTTACGAAACGATGAAAATAACGTACGCGCTGAACTTAAAGGTCTCTCAAAAGAATTGCAAGACGTAGATCGTTCACTACATAGAGGGAATATACCGGGCATACCAGGCGATATCGATGCCAGACTAGAAGAAGCGGAAGAACAGCTTTATATTGTCAGACAGAGCTTGGAGGAAGTACCTTTAAATATGACCCTTGTTAACGCTTATTTAGAAAACGCAAAACAATCCGTTCGTGAAGTGAAAGGAAAGACCGAAGAACTACTCGAAAATGTTATGCTGATTGAATGGATTATTCAATACGGCAATCGTTATCGCGCATCTAATGAGCGCGTCCATGCGCAATTGCAAGAAGCTGAGGAGTCGTTCAGACAATTCCGATACGCCAAAGCTTTGGAAGAAGCAGCGACAGCGGTAGAGGAAGTTGAACCTGGAGCGATGAAACGGATTGAGGAATTGCTGCAAGAAAAAGACAATGTAACGATTTAATCGTGTTTAATGTTTATGAATGTTACAAACGAAACTTATTTAAGCCAATGCCTTCCACTTTTAATTATTTCGAGCCACCCGCACGCACTTGTGCAGGTGGCTTTGTCACGCTTATAATTGAATGAATTTAAAATGAAGAATGGAATGAGAGTAATGATTTATCTTGATAATAGTGCAACGACTGCACCTAAAGAAGAAGTATTAACTTCTTTTATAGAAGTTAATAAAAGATTTTTTGCGAATCCTGCATCGCTTCATGCAGCCGGACGGGAATCCGAAGCGCTCCTTGAAAAATCTCGAGAACAAATATTACATTTAACTCAAGCTACTGAGGGTACAGTCATTTATACGTCTGGCGGAACCGAAGCAAATAATTTAGCAATCCTTGGATTTGCTCGTAAATATCAAAATCGTGGCAATCATATTTTAACAACAAAAATAGAACATCCATCCGTTCTAGAGGCGGCTAAACAATTAGAGCAGGAAGGTTTTATAGTCGAGTACTTATCCGTTGATAAAGATGGTATCATTTCGATTGCTGAACTGGAAGAGAAGCTCAGGGAAGACACTGTCGTTGTTAGTATTATGCACGTAAACAATGAAATTGGTACAATACAACCGATTGAGGATTGTGGATATGTGATTCGAAAAAAATCACGTGCAATTTTTCATGTTGACGCTGTACAAAGCTTTGGAAAATTACCGATTACTTTAAGAGGAAATGGACCAGATGCAATTACGATTTCAGGACATAAAATACACGGAATAAAAGGTTCGGGTGCATTAATTACTAAGAAAATGATGAATCCGGAATCCATTAATTACGGTGGTGGTCAAGAACAGGGCTTAAGAAATGGGACTGTTTCTGTTCCAAATGCTGTCGCTTTAGCACGTGCGGTGAGACTTGCAATAGAAAGCGAAAAAACGGTACTTTATGAAAAGTGGCGACAGCGATTAATTGAACATATTGAGCATTCGTCTGATGCGCTTGTGTTAGCGAAAGAAACAGCAGCTCCGCATATATTGTCCATCGCTTTTGCACATATTAAAGGCGAAGTAGCCATTAATTATTTTCAAAAAAATGGAATCTTAATATCAACTTCTAGTGCATGTTCATCGAAAAGTGAAGAGGTTAGTCATGTGATTGAGGCGATTCAATTAGATGATAAATATAAACATGGTGTCATTCGTATTAGTTTTTCGGAAAAAAATACAAGTAATGAAATGATTCAGTTTGAAAAAGTATTAACTAAATTTGTTAAATTGCTTAAAAGGGGAAGATCACATGATGTGGAATGAATTATTAATCAGATATGGTGAATTATCATTAAAAGGGCGAAATCGAAATGTTTTTATACGCAGATTGAAAAAAAATATGAAGAGTGCCTTACATGGGCTTGCCTCTGTGACGATAAAAGATGAGCGAGATAGAATGTTTTTGACAGCGAATGATCCGGAAGAGATGGCTGAAGTAATGGAACGTTTGCCAAAAATTTTTGGGATACATTCATTTAGTCCGGTCATAAAATGCGAGCCGACACTTGAAGCGATTTGCGAAACGGCGTTGGAGGTCGTCGGATTAGATGAAACAGAAGGAAAATCATTTAAAGTTGAGATTAGACGAACAGATAAGTCGTTTCCTTATGTTACAAATGAATTACAACAAAAAATTGGCGCGCATGTACTGAAGAATTTTCCTGAATTACACGTTAAAATGAAGAAGCCTGATATTTTACTTCATGTAGATATTCGGAGACACGTAGTACTCCTGACATCTAAAGTATATCCAGGTGCGGGAGGAATGCCCGTCGGTTCGGGTGGGAAATCGCTTCTTATGTTATCTGGCGGTATCGACAGCCCAGTTGCTGGTTATATGATGATGAAGCGCGGCGTAGAAATTCATGCGATTCATTTCGAAAGTCCTCCTTTTACGAGTGAACTTGCAAAACAAAAAGTGATGGATTTGGCAGAGAAGCTTAGTGCGTTCGGTACATCAATCCATTTGCATGTCATTCCATTTACCGAAATTCAGCAAATCATTGCAAATAAAATACCTGACGGCGAATCGATGACGACAACGCGTAGACTCATGATGCAAATTGCAGACAGGGTACGTGAGGAAATTGGCGCACTCGGTATTGTCTCTGGGGAAAGTCTCGGTCAGGTGGCAAGTCAAACGTTAGAAAGTCTAACTGCCATTAATGAAGTAACGTCAACTCCTGTATTACGTCCACTAATTGCATTAGATAAAATTGAAATTATCGAGATAGCTAAACAAATTGATACGTATGAGATATCAATCAGGCCTTATGAGGATTGTTGCACAATATTTACACCGGCGCGTCCTAAAACGAAGCCGAAGCTTAAAAGAGTCAAACATTTTGAAAGCTTTACCGATTTTGAACCGATGATTGAAGAGGCGATTCAAGAAAGGCGTATTTATAAGTTGCCTCGTATACAAGAAGATATGTTTACTGACTTATTATAAAAAAATAAGAAGAAATTACCACTAATGCCTCCTGCATGATTTTTTGAATACGGCGCATTCTAAATTTCACAAGGAGGTGTTAGTGATGGCTAGTAACAACAATGGCAACTCAAACCAACTTTTAGTTCCAGGCGTCAGACAAGCTCTTGACCAAATGAAAGAAGAAATTGCGCAAGAGTTTGGCGTTCAAATGGGACCAGATGCTACATCGCGTGCCAACGGATCCGTAGGCGGAGAAATTACTAAGCGATTAGTGCGTCAGGCTCAATCACAAATGAGCGGATACCAACAACAATAAGTAAATAATGAAAGGCTGTTTCGAAGTTATTCGAAACAGCTTTTCTTATACCTCAAAAAAGAAAAAACTTTTTTAAAATTAAGGGCATGATTTTTTGAATACGGTGCATTCTATATTTCACAAGGAGGTGTTAATGAGATGCCAAACAACAACAGCAACAATTCAAACCAACTTTTAGTTCCGGGTGTCAGACAAGCTCTTGACCAAATGAAATATGAAATTGCTCAAGAGTTTGGCGTTCAAATGGGACCAGATGCTTCATCGCGTGCCAACGGATCCGTAGGCGGAGAAATTACTAAGCGATTAGTGCGTCAGGCTCAATCACAAATGAACGGTAATCAACAACAATAAGTAATTGAGGAAAAGCCGTACCGGAATTAAATCCGGGGCGGCTTTTCTAATTGATTCAAGTTCTAATCAATTTGAAAACTGTTTATTGTTAACTTGAGCAAAAGATGCCTGTTAGTATATAATTACGTAATTGATTCAAAAACATTTCGACAACCAATTATACCTTTGAATTTTCGGATTGTTGCCAGTATAATGAAAGTATAGACGAAGGGGGAAAAATTATGAACAGAGAACAATTAATCGCACCTGAACACTACAATATCGTTAGTGAATTTGAAAAGTATGCAACGGGAAATGGCCAGAAAGCGCTTATTTATATTAATACAGCTGGAGAAAAGCGTGAAGTTACCTATGATGCACTGATTGAAAAAGCGAATCAGACTGCAAATGTTTTTCGTGAGAGCGGTTTAGAAAAAGGCGATGTGATTTTAGTTATGATGCCGCGCCTCATTGAATCATATAGTACATATATTGGTGCGTTAAAAGCTGGACTCGTAGTGATACCTAGCTCAGAAATGTTAAGACCTTCAGACATTGAATATCGTTTACAACATAGCGGGGCAAAAGCTATCGTATCTTATGAGAAATTCGCGAATCAATTTGATGACGTTAAAAATATTGAGGCGATTGATCTCTTTATCGTTGGTAAAGCAAAGGGAAATCAAAAATCATTAACAGACTTAATTGAAAAAGCATCCAAAGAATTTAATATAACCAACACGAAAAGCTCTGATTATGCATTTTTATCCTATACATCAGGTACAACCGGTTCGCCTAAAGGTGTTGTTCATACGCATGCTTGGGGCTATGCACATTTACGCACAACTGCACCGAATTGGCTCGGTATTCAAGAGAATGATGTTGTGTGGGCAACAGCGGCACCAGGATGGCAGAAATGGATTTGGACACCATTTTTATCAGTATTGGGAAGCGGCGCTACAGGCTTAGTGTATGATGGGAAATTTGATGCCGAAACGTATTTTAAGTTAATTAAAGAAAATAATGTGAATGTAATTTGTTGTACACCGACTGAATATAGATTTATGGCGATGACGGAAGATTTATCAGAAAATGATTTATCCTCAATCCGAAGTGCAGTATCTGCAGGTGAGCCATTGAACACAGAAGTCATTACAACTTTTAAAGATGTATTTTCCCTTGATGTCCGTGATGGTTATGGACAAACTGAAAATACGTTACTTGTTGGTACGATGCTTGGGATGGAAGCGCGCCTTGGTTCTATGGGGAAACCAACGCCAGGCAATCGTGTAGAAATTATTGATGAAGATGGTCAGCCAGTAGCCGTAGGTGAAACTGGAGATATTGCTGTACACATTTCCACGCCGGCTTTATTTAAGGAATATTTAAATGACCCGGAACGAACGAGTATGCAGTTCCGAGGAGATTATTATGTGACGGGCGATTTGGCTAGAGTGGATGAAGACGGGTATTTTTGGTTTGAAGGCCGTGGGGACGATGTTATTATTAGTTCTGGCTATACGATTGGACCATTTGAAGTTGAAAGTGCTGTCTTACAACACCCAGCAGTTCGTGAATGTGCGGTTGTGGCTAGCCCAGATGAAGTTCGCGGAAACGTCGTAAAGGCATTTATCGTACTTCGAGATCCATCAAGAAAAGATGAGGAAGGTCTTGTTGAAGAAATCCAAGACCACGTGAAA
Source organism: Sporosarcina ureilytica (assembly GCF_001753205.1). Classification (GTDB taxonomy): domain Bacteria; phylum Bacillota; class Bacilli; order Bacillales_A; family Planococcaceae; genus Sporosarcina; species Sporosarcina ureilytica. Next base: position 1,270,417 of record NZ_CP017560.1, read on the forward strand.
GCATTAACGGCGCCATATAAATACCCAAGAAAAATAGAGTTTATTGATGAAATGCCGAAAACAATATCGGGTAAAATTATGCGAGTTGAACTTCGAAAACAGGAAAGAGGAATTTCGCTAAAGCCTTAATGTTATATGAATAAGGTAGTGGTTTTCTAGGATGCCGATTCGAGCATTCGTATAAACTTTTTCTGCTTTTATACGTTTGAAAGATAAAGCGTATAAAAGCAGTTTTTCATATTATTGTGATAGTGCATGCATCCGAAAGGGGACATCAAAGATGCATAACGAAAAAAGTGGCGTCCTCTGGGCGATTACCGCATATTTAATTTGGGGGATCTTACCGGTTTATTGGAAAGCTTTACATAATGTATCGAGTGCTGAAATCTTAACGAGTCGAATTGTTTGGGCATTTTTACTAACGTTATTATTAGTTGTCTTCATGAGAAGTGCTCGCCAGTTAGTCCAAGACCTGAAGACGCTTTGGCAATCTCAAAAGAATTTTTGGTCTTTATTTATTGCATCTGGATTAATTTCTGGAAATTGGTTTATTTATATTTGGGCTGTCAATCATGATCATCTTGTGCAAACAAGCTTAGGCTACTATATGAACCCACTTGTATCGGTTTTGCTAGGGGTCGTGTTTTTAAAAGAAAGGTTAAATGCGTCACAGAAAACAGCTTTTTTACTTGCGGTTATAGGTGTTACGATTTTAACCATTTCATACGGGGAGTTTCCGTGGATTGCTTTCATACTTGCCGTTACATTTGCCGTTTACGGTTTAGTGAAGAAAACGATTGAGCTTGATGCGTTAAGGGGATTAACGATTGAGACTTTTTTCATCACTCCAATCGCGCTTGCTTTTTATATCTGGCTATTTATCAATGGTGAGGCAGTCTTTTTACAGACGAATTTCAAAACAAATATATTGCTCATTTTGACAGGTGTTGTAACAGCATTGCCACTCGTATTATTTGCGAAAGGTGCGCAGCGGATGCCTTTATATATGGTTGGGTTTTTACAATATATTGCACCGACAATGATGTTATTTTTAGGTGTAGTCATATACGGGGAGACATTCGGTAAAATCGAGCTGTTATCTTTTGCTTTTATTTGGTTGGCGTTGATTTTATTTACTGTGTCGAAGGTGTTTGAAGTAGTTAAGGCAAGATCAATTTCTACTGATGTTCTCTATTCTAAAGGGAAGTAGCGTAGTACAGTAAAAATGGTGAATCCCTACACAAGTAGAGATTCACCATTTTAAAGTTTTCATAAAAACATCCGTTGAACTTTTTCCCAAAAAGAATTATTTTTAAGTTTTACTGTTTTAATCAGTTTGTCGCTAAGTACAATATCTATATTTTCTACTTTCCTAACAGGTAATGCTTCATTATCGGCAGCCATAATTGGGAAGTCGTTTCCGTCTTGATGAACCCTTAATTTTAATGACCGTTCACCACTTAATATGAATGATGAACCTAGTGTACGATATTGATTATTGTTTACTGAAGCTAACTCAGTAACTTGAAAGCAATTTAATAAAGGATCGACAACTGCGCCATTCATAGATTTATTATAAGCAGTACTTCCTGTTGGTGTCGATGCGATGAGACCATCTCCGAGGAACGTTTCAAAGTGTTTATCATTAATTAGAACATCTAATACAAACGTACGAATAATATTAGAACGAATACTAAATTCGTTTAAACAATAAAATGGTTTGTGCTCGTCAATGGTAACCTCAATCAGTGGATAGCGTCTGACTTCGAGTTCAGCGTGTTGAATTATCTGCACCATTTCAGAAAGATTGTTATAATGGAAATCGCAGTATAAACTATGATCATCTGTGACAGAAATCCCTGCATATAAACAGTCTTGTCTAAAGTCTGTCTTGCGAACTGCTTGTAAAAATGTACCATCGCTTCCAAGGCTAATAATGATGTTAGCATCTTCATGATTCTCTAACGTTGTAAATCCTTTGGATGTTAAAGCCTCTTCGACAGTTGCTTTTTTTCTCAGCGATTCTTCATCATGCTTGCTATAAATATATACATTCATTCTTTTTTTCATAAATAGCACTCCTTTAAACTAACTAACATTACTTTAGCACGTTCTGAAACATTTTGGGGTATATAACCGTATACATGATTGTAAAACAAAAGGGAGGAAATTAAAAATGACAGCAAAACGATGGATTGCCATCATTGCCGCATCGGTATTATTATTGGTATCGATAGGGATTAACACATTATCTTACTTTTTCACTAGGGATTTTTCTGGATTTTTAGAAGAAATGGCAAATGCAGCAGACGGGTATAGTGAAAATATTATTGAAGTAGGAAAAGGAAAAGATAAAATTGCCGTATTAACACTAGATGGTGTAATTCAAGATTTAGGCGAAGTTTCACCGTTCTTTGCGGTAGGCTACAATCATAGATTTTTCATGAATCAATTAAATGAAATTTATGAAGATCCATATGTTAAAGGGGTAGTATTATCCGTTAATACCCCAGGTGGTGGAGTCGTCGAATCAGCAGACATATATGACGCTATTCGAATGATTCAAGAAGAAAAGGAAATACCTGTATATGTTTCAATGGGCGGTATGGCCGCGTCTGGTGGTTATTATGTGTCAGCACCTGCAGAGAAAATATTTGTTAACCACGAAACAATTACTGGTTCAATTGGTGTCATTATGGAAAGTATTAACTTTGCAAAGTTAGCGGAAAAATATGGTATTGACTTTAATACGATTAAAACAGGACCTTATAAAGATATTATGAGTAGCTCACGTGAAATGACAGCGGAAGAGCGAGAGATGCTTCAAGAAATGATCAATGATTCATACGAGCGATTTGTCGATATTATTGTCGATGGTAGAGGAATGACAGATGCCGAAGTAAGAAAAGTGGCGGACGGTCGAATTATGAACGGTCGTCAGGCAATTGAAGCGGGCTTGGCGGATGACTATGGAAAAGTTGGCGATGTCATCAGCGCTTTACAAGAGGATTATGACTTGCGAAATGCAACGATATTTGAGTATACGATGAATGATAGTTTGAGTTCTCTCCTTGGTATGAAGGCGACTTCCATGTTCGGTAACCAAAGAATTGAAAATGAAATTTTAGGTAAGTTATTATCGGATTATAGTGCACCTAGAATGATGTACTTATACGGAAATCATTAAGGAGGGGAAATCATGACAGAACAAAATGATAATGAGATGGTTGTTCCAACGGCCCCTTCCGAAAACGAAGCGATTATGCATAAGTCACATGCAAATGGTGAAATTGATTGTTATAAACCTAAATTGGCGGGCTTTTGGACACGGTTTTGGGCGTATTGTATCGATTTGATAGTCTTATCTTCTATCGGCGGATTATTCATTAAACCGATATTTAGAGTGCTGGATATTCCGGTAACCAATCCGTCATTTTTATTTTTCACACCCTATAAAATCACGCTATTAATTGTGACATTACTTTACTTTCTTTTAATGACGAAGTATTTACAACAGACAGTAGGGAAAATCGTCCTAGGAATTAAAGTAACAGCGAAAAATGAAGAGAAACTAACATGGGGAACTTTAGTTTTTCGTGAGGTAATCGGAAGGTTTATTTCAAAGACGTTAGTGCTCCCTTATTTACTTGTTGCATTTATGCCTAAGAAAGAGGCGCTTCATGATTTATTCGCGGACACATATGTCGTCCATGAAGATGTCTATGAGAAAAGAAGCTATTTCGAATACTTGAAAAACGAAAAGGGTGAAAAGTTGCAAGAAAGCCCGAACGTTTAGTAAGATAGTTGTTAGAAAGGGAGGCGTGTTTTATGTCACAAGTTACATTTCAGAACAATCCTGTTACATTACTTGGTGAAGAGGTAAAAGTAGGAAATGCTGCACCAGACTTTACAGTTCTTGCGAATGATTTAACGCCGGTTACATTAGCAGATACGAAAGGGAAAGTTAGACTTATCAGTGTTGTTCCATCATTAGATACGGGCGTATGTGCAAAACAAACGCGGAGATTTAATGAAGAAGCAACGGCTTTAAGTGATGATGTAGAAGTACTGACAATTTCGGTCGACCTGCCATTTGCACAAGCTCGTTGGTGTGGTGCTGAGGGAATTGATGCGGTTCAAACTTTATCCGATCATAAGGAACTTTCTTTTGGGAAAGCATATGGAGTTGTTATTGAAGAACTAAGATTACTAGCACGTTCCGTTTTTGTAGTAGATAAAAATGACAAAGTTACATATGTCGAATATGTATCAGAAGTCACGGATCACCCAAATTATGAAAAAGCCATTGAGGCAGTAAGAGAATTAACTGTATAATAATTTAGAAATACCCACCTGGAAACGGGTGGGTTTTGTGAGTAAAGGAATGAAAATATGACGAACACTGAAAAGATTTTTTCGTTTATTGATACATATGCACAGTCTTCTAACGCGCTTTATTTAGAAGCGGTCATTGACGCATGTAATGAGTGGCTTACTGGTAGTAGTGCGCCTGATTTATCAACCCCAGCCACGCAAGAGGAGATGAGGCGTGGGATTCAATTAGCCATTTTAAAAGGAATGAAAGAGAATGCCCAGCCGAATCATCAAATGACACCTGATTCAATCGGCATGTTACTTGGGCATATTGCAAGTAAATTAGTGAGGGATGATGAGGAGACCACCTTACTAGACCCAACTGTCGGAACTGGGAACTTGCTTTACACGGTCATGAATATGATGAATGTGAACGTATCTGCTTATGCAGTTGAAATAGATGAAGTTCTTGTTAGATTATCCGCGGTTGTTGCAGAAATCCTTGAACAACGTGTTACTTTTTTAGTGCAGGATGCATTGCGACCGCTGTTTATCGATCCTGTCGATATGGTCATTAGTGATTTACCAGTAGGCTATTATCCAGACGACGAAAATGGTTTGAACTATGAATTGATGCCTCCAGAAGGACATGCGTATGCCCATCATTTATTTATCGAACAGTCATTAAATCATACAAAAGATGGCGGCTATGCATTGTTCATTATTCCGTCCAATTTATTTGAGTCTGAACAGGCTTCGCAATTACATGCGTTCTTAAAAAATAAAGCAATCGTTCGCGCAGTCATTCAATTGCCAAGTGCGCTCTTTAAAAATGAAGTACATGAGAAGAGTATTTTAATTTTACAAAAGCCATCTGAAAAGATCGTTGCAAAACCGGAAGTTTTACTTGCGAAAGTTCCGGATATGAAAAATAAAAATGCAATGGCGCGTTTTTTACAAGACGTTGATAAGTGGGCAAAAAAAGAAAGTTAATTTAAAGCAAACATATAGATTCTGTTTAGCGAAAGGAATGATTGATATGCCGATTATTCTAGCAATCAATGCGGGAAGTTCATCTTTGAAATTTCAACTTCTTGATATGCCAAGTGAACAAGTAACGGCAAAAGGTCAGATCGAACGAATTGGTATGACCGACTCGATCTTTACAATTAAATCAAAAGATGGAAAAACTGAGAAAAAACGAGATATAAAAGATCATGCGGAAGCGGCTACTTTGCTTTTGGATATGTTGATTCGTGAAGGTGTCGTAAGCTCATATGACGAAATTGACGGCGTAGGGCACCGTGTCGTACACGGGGGAGAAGTGTTTAGTGATTCTGTCCTAATAGAAGATGAGATACTTCAACAATTAGAAAAGTTATCAGGTCTCGCGCCACTTCACAATCCAGCAAATATTATAGGCATTAAAGAATTTAAAAAAGCCTTGCCTAATGTACCGGCTGTTGCGATTTTTGACACAGCATTTCACCAGACGATGCCTGAAAGTTCATTCCTCTATCCATTGCCAATAGAGTACTATGAAAAATATGGAATTCGTAAATATGGATTTCACGGAACGAGTCATAAGTACGTAACTGAACGTGCTGCAGAATTATTAAACCGACCGTTGGAAACGACAAAATTAATTTCATGTCATCTAGGAAACGGTGCAAGTATTGCTGCTGTGCAAGGCGGAGAGTCAATCGATACTTCTATGGGCTTTACGCCGCTAGCCGGGGTCACAATGGGGACGCGTTCAGGAAATATTGACCCAGCACTCATTCCTTATATTATGGAACAAACAGGTAAGTCCGTAGAAGAAGTGCTCAACGTATTAAATAAACAATCAGGAATGCTTGCCATGTCTGGCTTCTCAAGTGATTTACGGGATATTGAAATTCAAGCATCTGAAGGAAATAAACGTGCTCAATTAGCACTTGATGTTTTTGCAGATCGAATTCATAAATACATCGGATCTTATGCTGCAAGAATGGGCGGGGTAGATGCAATTATCTTCACGGCAGGTATCGGAGAAAATTCGGATACGATTCGTGAAAAAGTATTAGAAGGTCTAGAGTTTATGGGGGTTTATTTCGATCCGGATTTAAATCATGTTCGGGGAGAAGAAGTGTATATTAGCTTCCCTTATTCACCGGTAAAAGTGTTAGTGATCCCAACGAACGAGGAAGTTATGTTGGCCCGCGATACTGTGCGCGTTGCGGGATTGTAAAGCGGATAAGAAATAGATACGTTAGATGAAAATAACCTTTCCAGGATAGACTACACTTGGAAAGGTTATTTTTATTTGAAATTAGTGTCAACTTCTTCAGTTAAGAAAAAAATTGCCTCTATAGTGATATAGTGGCAATTTGTCATGCTTGTTACGTCATTACAACGCCTTCAGCTTTGTTATTTATCCAGTTCAGGGGTTCTAACAACAAGAACGTCACATTTTGCCGAACGAACAATGTTTTCTGAAACGCTTCCGATTAAAAAGCGTTCAACAGCATTCAGACCAGTTGCACCACAAATAATTAAGTCAGCCTCAATTTTAGGTGCGAGGTCTCTCGAAATCATTGTTTTTGCCGAGCCATACTCAACAAGAACGTTTACATTTGATAAACCATTATCGAGTGCTTTTTGTTTATACTCTTCAAGAAGCTCAGTGGCAAAGTTATGCGCACGTTCTGCAATTGAACGATCATATGCTTCAACCGCTGCATAAGAACGTGTATCAATAATATTTACTAAAGTTAAATTTGCATCATTTCGACCTGCAATGGCTGCTGCCTTTTTAAAAGCCCATTCTGATTCCTTCGAACCATCCACAGCAACAAGAATTTGATTGTATTGTAATGTCATCATAATTCCTCCATTCCCTTCCTATCTACTTTACTCTTAATATACCTCTAATATGAAAAATAGAAACCCTTTTATCACAAAATTTTAATTTTTTCGTGAAACTTTGGCGTTTGTGTTACAATTGGTTTGAAAAAAAGAGTAATTGTGTAAGTAATCTGTTAAAATAAACGGAGGTATCTTGTTTTGGTGAAACAGCAATTATTTTACATAGGAGGAAGAAAATGCGAATTGGTGTGCCTAAAGAAATTTTAAATAATGAAAATCGCGTTGCGATGACACCAGCAGGCGTGTATACGTTAGTAGATGCTGGCCATCAAGTCATCATTGAGTCGGGAGCTGGATTGGGTTCAAGCTTTACGGATGAGGCTTATGAAGAAGCTGGTGCACAAATCGTACCAACCGCCAAAGAAGTATGGGAAGCTGAAATGGTTATGAAAGTGAAGGAACCACAAGCGACAGAATACGATTATTTTCGAGAAGGCTTAATTATATTCACTTATTTCCACCTTGCGCATGAACCAAATTTAACTCGAGCTTTATTGAAAAATAAAGTGACGGCGATTGCTTATGAAACAGTGCAATTACCGAATGGTTCGTTACCACTTTTAGCACCAATGAGTGAAGTCGCTGGTCGAATGGCAATTCAAATCGGGGCTCAGTTTTTGCAAAAAACGAATGGCGGACGTGGTATTTTACTCGGAGGAATCCCTGGTGTAGCACGTGGGAAAGTGACGATTATCGGCGGAGGGATGGCTGGTACGAATGCAGCGCGCATTGCGGTTGGTTTAGGTGCGAAAGTGACGATTATTGACGTATCAACGGATCGCCTTCGTCAATTGGAAGAGATATTTGGCAATGATGTTCAAACGCTTATGTCTAATCCATTTAATATTTCAAAAGCTGTAAAAGATGCTGATTTAGTCGTCGGAGCAGTCCTTATTCCTGGCGCTAAAGCACCTAAGCTAGTAACGGAAGAAATGGTAAAATCGATGAATCCGGGTTCTGTCCTAGTCGATATTGCAATTGACCAAGGAGGCATATTCGAAACTTCTAATCGTATTACAACACATGACGATCCAATATTTACGAAGCATGGCGTGGTTCATTACGCAGTTGCGAATATGCCGGGAGCAGTGCCGCGTGTTGCGACGGAAGGCTTAACGAATAATACTGTGCCCTATGCATTGCAAATTGCCCAGTTAGGTGTGAAGGAAGCATTGATGAAAAATGAAGCTTTACAAAAGGGACTGAATACTTTTGGGGGGCATGTAACTTATGAAGCTGTCGCGGAAGCGCAAAATCTAGAGTATCTTGCCGCACCAGTCGCCTTAGAGCAATAAAAAAACGGCTATTCACTATTGTAGTGGAATAGCCGGTTTGTATTTTGAAAACGAATGACTAACTACTTGAGAATTTACGCTTCGATGATTTGTAATTCTTTTGGGAACTTTGTAAGAACTTCAACGCCATCTGCTGTGACAACGACATCGTCTTCTATTCGTACACCTGTCACGTCTGGGTGATAGATACCTGGTTCAATCGTGAATACCATGCCTTCTTCCATCACAAGGTCGTTTGTTCCTGTGACTGATGGATATTCATGCACTGAAATTCCAAGTCCGTGACCTAGACGATGCGTAAAATACTCACCGTAGCCGGCTTCTGAAATGACATCGCGCGCGGCTTTGTCTAGCTCTTTAGCTTTAACGCCTGGGCGTACTTTGTCAACCGCTGTTTGTTCGGCATGCTTCACCGTTTCGTAAATTTTACGCTGTTCATCTGAAGGCTCTCCGAAGGCAACCGTTCTTGTAATGTCTGAGCAGTAGCCATTGTAGACAACCCCGAGGTCAAATAAAATGAAATCGCCTTTTTGGATTTTACGGTCACCAGGGACACCATGCGGGGATGCTGTTTTAGGCCCTGAAAGAACCATCGTATCAAACGCCATTTTTTGAACGCCTTTTTTCTTCATTTCAAATTCAATCGCCATTAATACTTCAAGCTCAGTTTTACCTTCCGCGATTTCTCTGCACCCTACTTCAACAGCATAGTCCGCCAATTCAGCTGCCTTACGTAAGTTGTTCAGTTCATCTTCATCTTTAATAACTCTCATCTGATTTAATTGGTCATCCAAGTTCGTAAATTGAACGTTGTCAAAAATTTCTTCCATACGTTCTAGACGTTCAACTGTTAAATGAGATTTTTCAATTGCAATCGAGTTAAGGGATATCTCGCGCTTTTGTACCGCGTTTAAAACGATATCCCAAGCATCTTCTGTATCCGCATGGCCAACAGCTTCGTATGGCCAGCCCGCCGCTTTCACATCAGGTACTTCCATCAGTGGACAGATCACAAATGGTTCTGCTTCTTTAAATACCATGACACCAAGTAAGCGTTCATGTGGTTCACTTGCAAAACCTGATAAGTAAAATACATTATCAGGCGTTGTAATAAATGCTGCATCTACTTGCTGTTCTTGTAGAAAACGTTGGATTTCATTTACTTTTTTCAACATAAAAACCTCCTCGAAGAATGGTTTAATCATATCAAAAAGAGGGTTTTTCGACAATCTATCGAATGTGTATTAGAGTATAATGTGGAGGCGATATAGATGAAAATTTCTTATCATGGTCATTCAGTTGTTAAAATTCAAACGGATAATCATACAATATTAATTGACCCTTTTATTACGGGGAATCCATTAACGGATCTCGTAGTGGAGAATGAAAAGCCTGATGTAATTTTATTGACGCATGGTCATAATGATCATGTTGGCGATACGGTAGAAATAGCGAAGTCTTGTAATGCGCTTGTCGTAGCTCCAAATGAACTTGCAGTGTATTTAGGTTTACAAGGATTAAATACACATGGCATGAATATTGGCGGTGCTAAAGAATTTGACTTTGGCACAGTTAAATTTACGAAAGCGTTTCATAGTTCCTCTTATCAAACAGAGGAGAATGAATTTATTTATACGGGCATGCCGTCAGGGATCTTATTTACGGCAGAAGGGAAAACAATTTATCATGCGGGGGACACATCCCTGTTTGGGGATATGGAATTAATCGGGAAAAGACATCCGTTAGACGTAGCTTTCCTACCAATTGGGGATAACTTCACAATGGGACCTGAAGATGCAGCTTATGCAGTGGAACTATTGAATCCGAAACTTACGATTCCAGTCCATTACAATACATTTCCACCGATAGAACAGGATCCGTTAAAATTTAAAGAACTTGTGAAAAATCATGAAGTGAAAATCATGGAAGCTGGAGAAGTATTTGAATGTTGACGAATATCCGGAGTGGCAGTGATGCCATTCCGGATATTTTTATAAAAATTCAAAGCGAGTAGCTTTGGTAGTGAGTCTGGTAAGAAAATAGCAATAAAAAACGCTAACCATTATGAGTCTAACTGTCGTATCCTGACATGGGTTGTTCTAAAAGCGTAAATCCTCACTATCTGTGGTAGAATAAGCAGTAGGGAAGTGTATAGAGAAGGTGAAGAGATGGCGACTAAACATGAACAAATTATTCGATATATAAAGGGGTTGCAGGTCGGTGAGAAAATATCTGTCCGACAAGTAGCTAAGGAGCTTTCGGTAAGTGATGGTACGGCTTATCGAGCAATTAAAGAAGCAGAAAATCGAAAGTTAGTCAATACGATTGAACGTGTTGGCACCATTCGAATTGAAAAGAAAAAAAGAGAAAGTATAGAAAGATTAACGTTTGCCGAAGTACTTAATATTGTTGACGGTCAAGTATTAGGTGGCCGCTCGGGCTTGCATAAAACATTAACGAAATTCGTTATTGGCGCGATGCAATTAGGAGATATGATGCGCTATGTTGACGCAGGCAGTCTGTTGATTGTTGGAAACCGGATGAAGGCGCAGGAAACAGCGTTACTTGCAAATGCGGCTGTATTAATTACTGGAGGTTTCGATGCAACGGACGAAGCGAAGAAAATAGCAGATGAATTGGAATTACCGATTATTTCAACGAGTTATGATACGTTTACAGTAGCAACGATGTTAAACCGGGCGATATATGACCAAATGATTGAAAAAGAAATCTTATTAGTGGCTGATATTTTGACGCCGATGGATCAAACAATTGTCTTAACAGTAGAAGATACAATTGCTGATTTTAATATGAATAATAAAGAAACTGGGCATTTAGGTTATCCAGTTACGGACCTTTCGGGCAGGTTAGTTGGCATTGTTACATCACGAGACGTCATAGGAAAATCGGGTGATGAGAAAATTGAAAAAGTGATGACACGCAATCCGATAACGGTAACCGAAAATACAAGTGTTGCCTCTGCAGCTCATAGTATGATTTGGGAAGGGATTGATCTCTTGCCAGTCGTCACTGATGCGAGTAAGTTTACTGGAGTTGTCAGTAGGGAAGATGTGCTAAGAGCCTTTCAAACTGCACAACGACAGCCTCATCAAGGGGAAACAATCGATGATATTATTAAAAAACAAATGGACGTTGCTACGAGTGATTCCCAGGCGATTGAATTTACAGTAACACCTCAATTAACGAACCAATATGGAACTTTATCGCATGGAGCGATGACTACGTTATTAACGGAAACAGGGAACAGAGCGATAAAAATGAGAAAACGTGGCGAGGCTGTTGCCGAAAACATTTCTATGTATATGTTACAACCCGTCCAACTTGGTGCTGTAGTACGAGTAGAACCAAGAATATTGCAAATGAGCAGACGTTTTGTGAAAGTGGATTTTGATTTAAACGCGGGCAATGAACTTGTTGCAAAAGCAATGGTGATGTACCAGTTATTTGAAAAATGATTGATTGCAAAAACGATTATGAAGATAAATGTATACTTTAGATTAATTTTAAAAATGGAAAAAGAAAAACTGATGCATTCATTTGCATCAGTGTTCGTTAAGTACTGCCTCTTCTTCAATAAATTGTCGATAATGTTTAGCGGCACGGAAATTGTAAACGAGTACATATAAACCGAGCAAAATGAAAACAGCTGAAACAATATAGATGACAAGCTTATTGAATAATAAAATCTGATTCAACCCAAAAGAAATGAGAAAAAGACCTAAAGCTGCGCCGGCCATACTTGCGAACAACTTTTTCCGTATAGGCAGCATATATGTCGTTCTAAATTGTCTCATTTTAAAATAAAGGTAAAACACAACACTAGCGATAATGAGAAAAACTAAAAATAGCATAAGAACCCTCCATTAATTACTAGACTTCCTTTATTGTAGCGGTTCTTTCACCAAAATGCACAAGAAATATACTAAGCTGGAGGGCTGCAGATGAAAAAACAAATTATAGATACAATTGAAAAATACGATAAAATTATCATTCTTCGACATGTAAGACCTGATCCAGATGCTTACGGTTCGCAAATGGGCTTGAAGGAAATTATTTTGAAGAACTATCCGCAAAAAAAAGTGTATGCCGCTGGTGACCATGATGACGCATTAACTTATTTAGCAGTTCCAGAAGATATCAGCCTTGAAATGTATAAAGACGCCCTTATTATCGTAACCGATACTGGCAATACCGAAAGAATAGACGGAGAATATTATACAGAAGGCGCTTTACTTATGAAAATTGATCACCATCCTGATGCGGATCCATACGGTGATGTGAAATGGGTCGATACGAGTGCCAGTTCTACATCAGAAATGATTATAGATCTGTTTGAATATGGAAAAGCACATTATGATTGGCATATGCCAGATGCTGCTGCGCGTCTTCTATTTGCCGGTATTGTTGGCGATACGGGGAGATTTATGTATCCTAGTACGACAGTAAAAACATTTCAACGTGCGAGTGAACTACTAAAGTACAACTTTGATCGCACAAAACTTTTTACGAGTATGTATGAAGTAAACCGAAATGTATTAAACTTGCAAGGATATTTATATCAAAATTTCAATATGGATGAATACGGAGCGGCTTATATAAAGATTGACCGAGAAATATTAAAACAATTTGACGTAAGTCCGTCAGAGGCATCTCAACTCGTTAGTTCATTAGGTGAAGTAAAAGGAATCTGTGCTTGGGTAATTCTGATTGAAGAAGAGGACCTGATTCGGGTTCGACTGCGTTCAAAAGAAACGGTTATTAATGAACTGGCTGCTGAATATGGAGGCGGGGGTCATCCGCTTGCGGCGGGTGCATCCGTTTATTCATGGGAAGAAGCTGATGAACTAATTTCGAAACTACAACAATTATGTCGATAAATTGAGAGCGGAGGGAGATTAATGGAACTTGTCTATCCGCAACTTGTAACAGGCGCAGATCTTTTGCGCGGAATTAATAAACTCAACTATGTAGCCCCACTTCTATCTAGGAGAGGGGCTACTGCCGCCGCGATTATGAATAAAAAAATGTATGGTGTCCCTTCTTTTTACAAAACGATGAATAAATACGGAATTAAACCAATTATAGGTCTTTCTGTCATGGTCGATGTAGGAGAAGGACAAGCTGTGTTAGTTTACGTCTATGCAAAAACAAACGATGGATATCACAATTTATTGAAAATGAGCAGTGCGATTTCAATTACAGCTGAAGAAACGTTGCCGTTACACTGGTTGCAAGCATACAGTGTAGGTTGTATTGTACTATGCCCAATGACAGATGCGTCGTGGGATGAAAGAAGAGATGATACTACGCTTAACTTAATTATCCAACATAATCGCGGACAAGAAACGTATGTGGGTATATCCCGATCGGGCGGCGAAAGTCATGCGGAAGAGTCTCATATTGAAACACTAGCAGAAGCAACTTCCCTACAAGTTGCTGCTGTTTATGAATCACGTTATGTGTTTAAGGAGGATTTTTTTGCATTTAAAGCGGCTCAAGCGATTCGTTCTGGAGAAAAGATAAATGAAGTGGACGACCGATTGGACGCTCACCAATTTGCTTATCTTCCTGAACAACATGAAATACAAGAATGGTTTAAAGATCGTCCGCAATGGCTTGAAACAATGCAATCGCTTCTCTTATCTTGCCATGTTGAATTGAAGAAAAATGGGTTTCTCATGCCCAAGTATCCTTTGCCGGAAGGTGAGGACGCCGCTTCTTATTTGATGAAAAAGTGTACGGAAGGATTATTAGAGCGTATAGAAACAATCAATCCTATATACAAAGAAAGACTTGATTACGAGTTAACGATGATTCAACAGATGGAATTCACAGACTATTTCCTAATTGTTGAGGATTTTATACGCTTTGCTACGAACGCAGGCATCTTAACAGGACCAGGTCGAGGTTCTTCAGCGGGATCGCTTGTCGCTTATGCGTTAGGAATTACAGATGTAGATCCTATAAAATACGGCCTAATATTTGAACGCTTTCTAAATCCAGAGCGTGTGACCATGCCAGATATCGATATTGATTTCGCTGATAATCGGCGTTTTGAAGTGATTGAGTATGTGGCCGAAAAATACGGGAAAGCTCATGTTGCACAAATTATTACATTCGGTACACTTTCTACTCGGGCGGTTGCTAGGAATGTGGGGAGAGTATTCGGATTTACAACAGAAGAAATGAATTATGTAGCCGGTTTAATTTCGAGTCGCTCTCGAATGACGTTACATAAAGCGTATGACGAATCCAAGGAATTACGTGAATGGATTCAAATGGAGCCAATTCGTAGAAAATGGTTTGAAACAGCTTTGACGTTGGAAGGTCTCCCGCGAAACGCATCTACACATGCTGCAGGGGTTGTATTAGCACCTCATCCCCTCGTGAATACTGTGCCTTTACAAGACGGCGAGGACGGGTTGTATTTAACGCAATGGCCAATGGGAGATGTAGAAGAAAGTGGGCTACTAAAAATGGACTTTCTTGGACTCCGAAACTTAACGTTGCTCAATCGGATTCGTGCAATGATTCGATACGAAAAAGGCATCTATTTGAATTTTGAACAAATCCCTTTAGACGATGAGTTGACCTATTCAATTTTTCGAAATGGGGATACAACAGGTGTTTTTCAATTTGAGTCACCAGGAATGAGAGACACGTTGAGGTTAATTCAGCCAAGCCGCTTTGAAGACATATTCGCGATAAATGCCTTATACCGGCCTGGCCCGATGGAAAATATCCCAAGTTATCAAAGACGAAAGAATGGTCAAGAACCAATCAGATATATGCATCCTTCCCTGGAACCGATATTAAGTGAAACATACGGAATTATCGTTTACCAGGAGCAAATTATGCAAATTGTGGTGCAAGTTGCTGGTTATACAATGGGAGAGGCGGATTTACTACGTAGAGCGATTAGTAAAAAGAATCGAGACGTGTTAAATGATGAACGATTAAAGTTTACGGAACGTGCGATAGCGAATGGTATCCCAAAACAAAGTGCCATTGACATTTATGAATTAATCGTAAAGTTTGCCGATTATGGATTTCCAAAAAGCCATGCCGTTGCTTATTCATTAATCTCTTACCGCCTTGCCTATTTAAAGGCGAACGAGCCTGCTTATTTTTATGCAGCATACCTCACGTCGTTAGCTGGAAATCACGAGAAAATCATTGAAGTGATGAGAGAGGCTACTGCACGTGGGATAGAATTTTTAGCACCATCGATTAACGAGAGTAAATTTAATTTCACAGTTGAAAAAGGAGCCGTTCGAATTGGGCTAAGAACAATTCAGGGGATTACGGCAAATTTTTATGAGCAAGTGAAAAAAGCAAGAGAAACATCACCGAAATGGAAGACGATGTTTGATTGTGCGGCAGCACTTGGCGGTGAAAACTTCACCGAAAAAACGGCAACGCAACTAATCAAAGCAGGAGCTTTTGATGAGTTTGGTCAGTCGAGGGGGGTTCTGTTAGCCTCTGTCGATGCCGCGATCTCACATGCTTTGTTTATCGGTCCAAATGAAGATGATTTACTATCCTCTGTGATGCAATCGATTGCCAATCCTAAATATACGCCAAGTAGTGAAATGCCACGGATGAAAATGTTGGAATATGAACGAGAGGTATTGGGTTTTTATTTATCGGAACACCCTGCCGTTGAAGTGAAAAAAATGTTGAATGAATCGTTTACGGATGTAATCGCCATTGATGAAAAGCGTGAGCGTTCCGATGTAACCATGATTGGGTTAGTTACTGAAATCAAAAGAATTCGGACAAAAAAAGGAGAATCGATGGCATTTGTCAAATTACAAGATGAGACAGGGGTAATTTCCTGTACATTCTTTCCGAGACAATATGCATCATTCAGTGTGCATTTAAAAGAGATGAATATTTTGTATGTAGACGGAACCGTCGAAAGACGAAGAGGCACACCTCAAGTGATTGTCCAGAATATGAAAGTTGCAGTAGAAGCAGTATAATGAATGGCAATCACGATGCTCAGAGTCATCTCATTTGTTTTTTCATTTTCAATTCATGTATGCAAAATGAACGAGCTTAAAATTAAAATTTTTATCCATGTATCTAAGCGTTTTTAATTTTTGCTTTACGTAACGCAATCGCTTCTGTATGATTGGGTACAGAGTGGTCTGACCACTAAGTACAATCGTTACTTCCAGAGGAGTTCAGCAATGGAAAGTCAAAAAGAGCATCCGAAAATGTACCTAGAAATTGTGGGTGAATTAAGAAATTTAATTGAAGAAGAAAACATTAAGACTGGTGGGAAACTTCCATCGGAACGCGTATTGGCTGAACGCATGCAAGTGGGTCGTTCAACTATCCGAGAAGCGTTGCGAAGTCTTGAATTATTAGGCGTTATTGAAACGAGACGAGGGGAAGGCACGTTTTTAGCTGACTTTCAAAAAAACCAATTTGTCGATGTGTTGTCTGGTTTTATTTTACAACAATCGACTTCAATTCAAGATGTAATGGAAACAAGAAGAATACATGAAATTGCTGCGATTCAAACTGTTTGTAAACGTTCGGAATTACGAAAACTTCCAGTCTGGGAGAGTTTATTAGCAAAAGTTGAATACGATGAAAGTATGAAAAGAATAGATTTAATACGAGAAATGATTGTATCAACAGGAAACCGTCTTTCATTGAAAATATGGATGTTATTAAAGCAATACAGTCAAGTTCCGTATGAAATAGTTATGACACCAGCTGAGAAGAATTACGTAAAAGAACTACTTGTTGGTTTATTAGCTGGCGACGAAGCAAAAACGCTTAAAGAATACAACAATTGGATAAGTTTAGTTGAAGGTGAAAGAGAGGAGTCATGAGATGATTCGTGAAATTTTTAAGAGAAATCGTAAACAAAGAGAAACCAAAATACCTTCCAAACAGGCAAAGAACGATGTGCCTGAAGGGATTATGACGAAATGTCCAGAATGTAAAAATATAATCTTAACAAAAGATTTAATACAAATGTTAAAAGTTTGTCCAACTTGTGATCATCATATGCGCATGACGGCAAATGAGCGTGTACAGATGTTATTTGATGAAGGGACTTTTCGTTCACTTGATAATCATTTGAAAACGGAAAACCCACTTGAATTCCCAGGTTATACTGAAAAAGTAGAACAAGATTCGGTGAAAACGGGGCTAAATGAGGCTGTTTTAACAGGTGTGGGTGAAATTAATGGACAACAAGTAGCTGTTGCGATAATGGATTCTCATTTTAGAATGGGTTCTATGGGTTCTGTCGTTGGTGAAAAAATTACCCGTGCTGTTGAGAAGGCAACTGAATTGGGCGTCCCAATCCTTATCTTTACAGCTAGTGGCGGGGCGAGAATGCAAGAAGGTGTTTTATCGCTGATGCAAATGGCGAAAACGAGTGTTGCACTTAATCGCCATGCCGATAAGGGACTATTATTCGTGTCGATCATGACTTATCCAACAACTGGTGGTGTATCGGCAAGTTTTGCTTCTGTAGGGGACATTAATCTTGCGGAACCGAAAGCACTTATTGGATTTGCTGGTAGACGTGTTATCGAACAGACGGTTAGAGAGAAACTGCCAGAAGATTTTCAAACAGCTGAGTTTCTTCTTGATCACGGTCAGCTTGACGCGGTCGTGCACCGTGAGGATATGAAGGAAACGTTATCAAAGGTTATCCGACTTCACGTAAAGGAGGCGAAATAAAATGGGGAAAACTTTATCATTTGAAGAGCCGATTGTGAGGCTACGTGAAAAAATTAATGAACTCGAACAGTTTACCGCAGAATCATCCGTAGATTTATCTGATGAAATCGAGACGTTGAAAAGTCGTTTGAAAAACTTAGAAAAAGAAATTTATGGCAATATGGAAACTTGGGATCGCGTTCAAGTTGCTAGACATCAACAAAGACCAACGACGCTTGATTATATACAAGAGCTGTTTGAAGATTTTATTCAACTTCATGGCGATAGAAATTTTGGTGATGACGAAGCCATCGTTGGTGGAATTGCATCATTTAATTCTCTACCCGTGACGATTATTGGTCACCAAAGAGGGAAAGACACAAAAGAGAACGTAAGACGAAATTTTGGAATGCCACATCCAGAAGGTTATCGTAAAGCGTTAAGGCTCATGAAACAGGCAGAGAAATTTAATCGACCTATTATTTGTTTTATCGATACAAAAGGAGCTTACCCAGGAAAAGCAGCAGAAGAACGAGGGCAGAGTGAAGCCATCGCACGGAACCTTATTGAGATGGCAGGATTAACAGTTCCTGTAATTTCAATTGTCATCGGTGAAGGCGGAAGTGGTGGCGCATTAGCTTTAGGCGTTGCGAATCATATTCATATGCTAGAGCATTCTACGTATTCTGTCATATCTCCTGAAGGAGCCGCTTCCATTTTGTGGAAGGATGCAAGTTTATCAAAACAAGCTGCAGAAGCGATGAGGATTACTGCACCGCATTTGAAGGAAATGGGGATTATCGATGAGATGATACCTGAAATCCTCGGTGGAGCTCATCGTGATCCAAAAGCGCAAGCTGTTAAAATCGGTCAAACTATTCGCCGTTCTTTGGACGAGCTTGGAAAATTATCGAACGAAGAAATCGTCCAAAATCGATATGATAAATTTAGACAAATTGGTATATTTACTGAATAGTTTTTGCGGAAATTCAGTTTGCGATTGACTATATGCGAATTGGAGAGATCATTGTGAAGATAGCTGTATTAACTAGCGGCGGCGATGCACCGGGTATGAATGCGGCGGTGCGTGCAGTAGTCCGAAAAGCAATCTATGAGGGATTTGAGGTGGCCGGGATTTATAATGGTTACCAAGGATTAATTGACGGGAAAATTGAGAAAATGGAGCTCGGCACGGTCGGGGATATTATTCACCGGGGTGGCACGATGTTACGTTCCGCTCGATGTCCTGAATTTCGCGTACCTGAAGGACGTGAGAAGGCGCTTGATCAATTAAAAAAACATCAGATTGAAGGCATAGTTGTCATAGGTGGCGATGGATCATTTAGAGGTGCTTATGAATTAACTAAACTAGGAATTCCATGTGTTTGTGTTCCGGCAACCATTGATAATGATATTAAAGGAACAGATTTTACCATTGGTTTTGACACGGCGTTGAATACAGTCATTGATGCAATTGACAAAATTAGAGATACCGCTACTTCCCATGAAAGAACGTTTATCATTGAAGTAATGGGACGCGACGCAGGGGATCTTGCACTTTGGGCAGGTCTAGCTGGTGGAGCAGAAACAATTTTAATCCCTGAAGAGAAAGCTGAAATACCGGATATCATTGAACGACTTGAAAGCGGTGCGGGTCGTGGAAAAAAACATAGTATTATTGTTGTTGCGGAAGGGGT
This sequence comes from Sporosarcina ureilytica, assembly GCF_001753205.1. Lineage (GTDB taxonomy): Bacteria > Bacillota > Bacilli > Bacillales_A > Planococcaceae > Sporosarcina > Sporosarcina ureilytica. The sequence continues at coordinate 1,290,341 of NZ_CP017560.1, forward strand.
TATGTCTGCCAACGACTTAGCGACAGTATTAGAAATACAAGCCAATATCGAAACACGGGTATCCGTACTTGGACATATCCAACGCGGTGGTTCACCGTCAGGACGCGACCGAGTGATTGCAAGTCAATTTGGCGCAAGAGCCGTTGAAGTGTTAAAAGAAGGTCGTGGAGGCGTTGCGATTGGTATACAAAATCACAAAGTGGTAGACTACGACTTACAATGTGTTTTTGAGGGCTCCGAACAACTAGACGTTAGCATGTATCATTTATCAAAACAACTGTCTATTTAAATGAAAATGCTTTTACATAGCGAAGAGGGGATATACTGATGAGAAAGACGAAAATCGTATGTACAATAGGACCAGCAAGCGAATCCGTTGAAGTGCTGGAAAAATTAATGGATGCAGGCATGAACGTGGCGCGATTGAATTTTTCACATGGCGACCATGCAGAACATAAGGTACGTATTGATCGAATTAACGAAGTGGCACGTAGAAAAGGAAAAATTGTTGGTATTTTACTTGATACGAGAGGTCCTGAAATCCGAACACATTCAATGAAAAATGGTCGGGTCGAAATTATTGCAGGACAAAAAATTGATGTTTCTATGAATGAAGTTGAAGGAACAGAAGAGGTTTTTTCAATTACATACAACAAACTAATTGAAGACGTAAATGAAGGTTCTACGATATTATTAGACGATGGACTGATTCAATTAGAGGTAACGGGAACAGATATGTCACGCGGTTTAATACATACACTAGCTGTGAACTCAGGTGTCCTGAAAGATAGGAAAGGTGTTAACGTACCGGGCATTCAAGTCCAGTTGCCAGGTATGACTGAGAAGGATGCGGAAGATATTCTTTTTGGTATTCAAGAAAATGTAGATTTCATTGCTGCATCATTTGTCCAAAGAGCTTCTGATGTCATGGAAATCCGAGGTTTACTTGAAGGAAATGGCGGAGAAGACATCCAAATTATTCCGAAAATCGAAAATGAACAAGGTGTCGAAAATATCGATGAAATTTTAACGTTGTCAGATGGTTTGATGGTCGCACGTGGTGACTTAGGCGTTGAAATTCCAGCTGAAGAAGTTCCGCATATTCAGAAGCAATTAATTGAAAAATGTAACCAAGCTGGAAAACCTGTAATTACTGCGACGCAAATGTTAGATTCAATGCAACATAATCCACGTCCAACTCGTGCCGAAGCGAGCGACGTTGCAAATGCCATCTTAGATGGATCAGATGCAATTATGCTCTCTGGTGAAACAGCTGCTGGACAATATCCAGTTGAGTCTGTCGAAACAATGGATAAAATTGCGAGACGTGCGGAAGAATCTTTTGATTACCGTTCACTTGTGTCCACAAGACGTCGTGAAAAACATGGAAATATGACGGAAGCAATTGGCCAATCAGCCGCTTACACCGCGCTTAACTTGAAGGTTAAAGCAGTGCTTGCACCAACCCGTAGCGGTCAAACAGCTAAAATGATTGCGAAATATCGCCCTGGCTGTCCAATTATTGCACTGACGGCATCAGAAAAGTTTTCTAAGAAGTTATCTCTTGTGTGGGGCGTATACCCGATAATTGGTAAAAATGTTAAAACAATTGATGAGTTAATACAAAATTCGGTTGAAGAAAGTGTAAAGCATGAATACGTAAGCCATGGTGATGCTGTAATTATTACAGCAGGTGTACCTGTAGGTGAGGTTGGTACAACGAACTTAATGAAAATTCATGTAGTCGGAGACTTACTCGTTCGTGGACAAGGGATTGGCAAAACAGTAGCAATTGGAAGAGCGATTGTTGCAAATACTGCGGATGAAGCAATGTCATACAATACGACTGGTGCAATCTTAGTTACAAAAGGTTCTGACCGCGACATGATGCCTGCTATTGAGAAGTGTGCAGGACTCATTACAGAAGAAGGCGGATTAACAAGTCACGCAGCTGTTGTCGGCTTAAGTCTTGGGATTCCTGTTATTGTTGGCGTTAAAAATGCAACAACGATGATTCAGCACGGTAGTAAAATTACGATGGATGCTGAATCCGGCGTTATTTATAATGGCCAGGTAAACATGTCATAAAGTACTTAACAATAATCTAAAAAAGTTACGATTGTAAAACAAAAAGACTACTTGCGCCGAAATGCAAGTAGTCTTTTTAGGAGGTTCTTCATAATGAAATGGTTAGTTTTAGCGTTTATTCTCGTACCAACTGCCGAACTTGCTTTGCTAATATACTCTGGGCAGCTTCTGGGCTTTTTTCCTACAATAAGTTTAATTATTTTAACAGGATTTCTAGGGGCTTATTTGGCCAAAAAACAAGGTACAAAAGCTTGGATGGATTTTAACAAGCGTTTAACGAATATGGAAACGCCCGGGGATGCGCTCATCGATAGTGTCTGTATTTTTCTTGGCGGATTATTATTACTTATGCCGGGATTTATGACAGATGTTTTTGGTTTTTTGCTCCTCTTTAAAGGGCCTAGAAACTTAATTCGTCCAGCGATTCACAAATGGCTTTATAAAAAAATGAAAAACAAGCAAATTATCATTCGTTAAATAATGGGTGTTGCTTTACTTTAAGTGCCGCAAATAGTAAAAATGGCGATAGTAATATCCCTACTAATCCAAACGTATAGACTGCGCAAGCTAAAATGATGAATGCATGAATGGGTTTTAATTGAAACGTTGACGCCCACATATAAGATTCGGCAAATTGACGAGTAACGATCGTTACTAAATAAAGTAAGGTGAGCGCAGTCCCAATAAATAGATCACCCGAGTAAAAGAAAAAAACAATCATTGGTATTAAGAAAACACCAATTCCTAGAAATGGCAAACTGTCGGCGAGTGAGATTAAGAGTGCAATTCCAATAGGTGAAGTGAAGCGTAACAATGCGAAACCAATCGATAAAATAATAAATGTGATAAAAATTAACCTTGCTTCTACAAATATAAATGTGCCAATTAACTTACTCGCTTTTGACAAAGTATGTTTCGCTTGTTTTCTAAATTGGACGGGAAAGTAAATTAAGAACCAAAAGCGCTCTTTTCCGGATTCACGTAAAGCAAAAAAGTAAGCAATTAAGAAAATAAATAAACTCATCAGTTGTTGAAATAACTTTTGAATCATCGTAATGGCGTAATCTACTATTGCCTGTCCGTACTCCATGACCTTCTCTTCAAGAAAAGCCAATCCTTGACCGATGATGTCGGTATCCAAATTAAGGGATGCTAAATGATTTTCAATAACAGGAAAGATTTCAATCATCCCATGCAAACCTATATAAAAAAATGCCCCTGAAACTAAAAAGATAGAACTAATGACAAAGAGTGTTGAGAGTGTTAATGGCAACTTTGTGACAGAATATACGGCTTGCAAGAGTGGTGCAGTAAAAAAAGCGGCAATAACGGCTATGGCGACGGGTGGAAATAAATAAATAATTAGCAATGTGAAAATTATCGGAAACCATTTAGTAAATGCCGTCTTTATCAGTTTTTCATTCTTTTTCAAATTAGACATTTAAGTCTCCTTTTTAAGACTTTTTAAACAAAAACATGCATATCCATTCACAAAGATGACAAAGTTGACTATAATGAAATATGTAAGCGTTTTTAAAGACGGTATAACATAAAAGTAGCTGAACAACTATTTTTATAGATTCGAAGAAAAAAAGTTGGTCAAGCTAAAAGAAGGAGCGATTTTCATGACATCTACCCGTGGATTAGAGGGAGTTGTAGCGACACAGTCGTCAATCAGTTCAATTATTGACGATACACTTACATATGTGGGCTATAACATTGACGATCTCGCAGACAATGCTAGTTTTGAAGAAGTAATTTATCTACTCTGGCATAAGCGACTACCGAAAGAGGATGAGCTTGCTGAGCTGAAACAACAGCTATCAGATAATATGTCACTTCCTCAAGAATTTCTTAACCATTTTAAGACGTATCCTATCGACAAAGTACATCCAATGTCAGCATTACGTTCAGCTGTATCTTTACTAGGATTATACGATGAAAAATCGGAAGATATGTCTGACGAGGCAAATTACGCAAAAGCAATTAACTTGCAAGCTAAAATTGCCACGATTGTGACTGCGTTTGCTAGGGTGCGTAAAGGTCTTGAGCCGGTTGCGCCACGTGCAGATCTTGGATATGCAGCAAACTTCCTTTACATGCTATCCGGGAAAGAGCCAGAAGAAATCGAAATCGAAGCATTTGATAAAGCACTTGTTTTACATGCTGACCATGAATTGAATGCATCAACATTCACTGCTCGTGTTTGTGTAGCAACGCTATCCGATATGTATTCAGGTATAACATCGGCAATCGGCGCGCTTAAAGGACCACTTCATGGTGGTGCGAACGAACAGGTAATGAAAATGCTAGCTGAAATAGGTTCGGAAGAAAACGCTGAAGCTTACATTCAAGAAAAATTAGCAAATAGAGAGAAAATCATGGGCTTTGGACATCGTGTTTACCGCCAAGGAGATCCACGTGCGAAACATCTTCGCGAAATGTCAAAGCAGTTAACAAAGCTGCGCGGCGAAGAAAAATGGTATAATATGTCTATCAGAGTTGAAGCAGCGTTTACGGCTCAGAAAAACTTACCGCCAAACGTAGACTTCTACTCAGCATCTGTTTACCATTCACTAGGAATTGACCATGATTTATTCACGCCAATCTTTGCGGTATCCCGCGTTTCAGGTTGGATTGCGCACATTCTTGAGCAGTACGAGAATAACAGATTAATCCGTCCACGTGCGGAATACACTGGACCGGGAATGCAGAAATATATTCCTATTGAAGAACGCTAATATATTAAACAATAAGGGCGGTCCGAAAAGGGACAGCCCTCTGATTTGAATTTTAGGAGGAAATCTTCATGACTATCGGCGAAAAAGTTACAGTTAATAATGGTGTTTTAAATGTTCCAGATCACGTAGCAATTCCTTATATCATTGGTGATGGTACAGGTCCAGATATTTGGAATGCGGCTTCACGCGTTTTAGAAGCGGCTGTTGAAAAGGCATACGACGGCAAAAAGAAGCTAGTTTGGAAAGAAGTGCTTGCTGGAGAGAAAGCATTTAATGAGACAGGCGAATGGCTACCACAGGAAACTTTAGACACAATTGAGGAATACTTAATTGCGATTAAAGGACCTCTTACAACACCAATTGGTGGGGGATTCCGTTCACTGAACGTTGCACTTCGTCAAGAACTAGATTTATATACTTGCGTACGTCCTATACGTTACTTTGATGGTGTACCTTCACCTGTTAAACGTCCGGAAGACTGTGACATGGTTATTTTCCGTGAAAACACAGAAGACATTTATGCAGGTATCGAATATGAAAAAGGTACAGATGAAGTTAAAAAGTTAGTGAACTTCCTACAAGATGAAATGGGCGTTAAAAACATCCGCTTCCCGGAAACTTCAGGTATTGGGATTAAACCAGTATCAGAAGAAGGAACTAAACGACTTGTGCGCGGTGCAATCAACTATGCACTTAAAGAAGGTCGTAAATCAGTAACGCTAGTTCATAAAGGAAACATTATGAAGTTCACTGAAGGAGCATTCGCAACTTGGGGGTACGAAGTTGCTGAAGAAGAATTCGCAGATAAAGTATTTACGTGGAGACAGTACGACAAAATTAAGGAAGCTGAAGGTACTGAAGCTGCAAACAAGGCACAAGACGAAGCTGAAGCAGCTGGTAAAATTATTATCAAAGAAGCAATTGCAGACATTTTCTTGCAGTTAATCTTAACTCGTCCAAAAGAATATGATGTTGTTGCAACAATGAACCTAAACGGAGACTATATCTCTGATGCACTTGCTGCTCAAGTAGGTGGAATCGGAATTGCACCAGGTGCTAACATTAACTATGACACTGGACATGCGATTTTCGAAGCAACACACGGAACAGCACCTAAATATGCTGGAAAAGACGTTGTAAACCCTTCTTCAGTTCTACTTTCAGGTGTATTAATGCTTGAACATCTAGGCTGGAACGAAGCGGCTAAAATGATTGAAGACTCTATCGAGAAAACAATTGCATCTAAAGTTGTTACTTACGACTTTGCTCGTTTAATGGACGGTGCAACTGAAGTGAAAACTTCTGAATTCGCAGATGCATTAATCGAAAATCTATAAAAGACGAATCAACGGAGTGACGCACTATGTCACGCAGTTGATTTGGCCTATGACTCAAGCATCTGGCGCCTGAAGCTAGATGTATCAAAAGCTGAAGGCGCCGTTTAGATGCGACAAGCATAAGACGAAACAACGTAGTGGCGCTCTTTGCCACGCAGTTGATTTGACTTATGACTCGAGCATCTGGCGCCTGAAGCTAGATGGAAAACTTGTAAACAAGTAAAATTTCCATGTGGTCATGATTTAATAGTTTTTTAATCCAATAAAAGAGTGGCGAAAAATTGCCATTTACGATAAGCTATACACAAAGAAGACGTGAGGTTTACCTCACGTCTTCCTACATAATGAAGAAAAAAGGAGAGTATCTGTCATGACGATGAAACGTAAAAAAGTCTCAGTAATCGGTTCTGGATTTACAGGTGCAACGACAGCATTTCTACTTGCGCAAAAAGAGCTTGGCGATATTGTGCTCGTAGACATTCCACAAATGGAGAATCCAACTAAAGGAAAGGCACTAGACATGCTTGAAGCAGGTCCTGTACAAGGATTTGATGCGAACATTATCGGTACTTCAGATTATGAAGACACAAAGGATTCCGATATTGTCATCATCACTGCTGGAATTGCACGTAAACCTGGCATGAGCCGTGATGACCTCGTTCAGACGAACCAGAAAGTCATGAAAGCAGTAACAGGTGAAATTGTGAAATATTCTCCGAATTCAACAATCATAGTATTAACGAATCCAGTGGATGCAATGACATACACGGTATATAAAGAATCTGGATTCCCTAAAGAGCGAGTGATTGGTCAATCAGGCGTACTTGATACTGCACGGTTCCGTACGTTCGTTGCCCAGGAGCTAAACCTATCTGTCAAAGATATTACAGGCTTTGTATTAGGTGGACATGGCGATGATATGGTTCCTCTTGTACGCTATTCCTATGCAGGCGGGATACCTTTAGAAACATTAATTGCGCCTGAAAGATTAGAAGAAATTGTGGACCGAACGCGTAAAGGCGGAGCAGAAATTGTGAACTTGCTTGGTAATGGGTCTGCATATTATGCACCGGCAGCAGCCCTTGTCGAGATGGCTGAAGCCATTCTAAAAGACCAAAAGCGCGTGTTACCATCCATCGCTTATTTAGAAGGCGAATATGGTTTGAATGGTATCTATTTAGGCGTTCCGACAGTACTCGGAGCAGGTGGAATTGAAAAGGTCATCGAGCTAGAACTGACGGAAGCTGAAAAAGAAGCATTGTCAAAATCCGCGGATTCTGTAAAAGCCGTAATGAATGTTCTTGTATAATCAATCATAGATTGATTAGAAAATATATGAGCGTGAAAAATTTTAAGGGATCGGGTAGCTGGGCTACTCGATTTTTTGTTATAATTGAGAATAAGTAAAGCATTGAATGATAATTCTTATCGTAAGCAGTTGATACTACTAAAACATTGTATTCATAAATGTTTTTTGAGGAGGAATTTAGTTGATACTTGGCAAAAAAAGACGTCTAGGCAGAAAAATTGAGGATATATCCATAGGGGAAAAGTTGAAATTGACAGAAAAGATAGAGGATAAGGATTTGCTTCTGTACTTAGGGTTAACAAATGATAGCAATCCATTATATATTCAACATGATTTTGCTTCTCAAACAACTTATGAAAAACCTATTGTGCCTACAATTATGTTAGCTGGTATCGTTACGTCTGCTGCGTCAAAATATTTACCAGGACCAGGTTCTCATGTTATTGAGGAACGTCTAAAATTTCCAATACCAGTGTATCATTATGAAACAATTCACTTTTTGTTGGAAGTATCTGAAGTGAGAATAGATGAAAATACCATTGTTATTCAAATAGAGGCTTGTAATGAAGAGGATGAAGTAGTTATAACTGGTTATATGAAAGTCACTCCACCAAAAGTACTTAATCGGTTAACTGCTGATGCGATGGATAATTTTTAATAAGTTGCAATTGCTTATTACGTTATTACGGAAATCAACATCGTTCGGAATTTATTGCAGTCAGGTTAATTTTGAAATTGATTGAATAGAATTGACTATAACAACAAGTGAAGATAATTGATTGAAGGTAGGGATAATGAGTGGCTGTTGATAAACTCAAAATACTAATTGTGGATGACGAGCAATCCATTCGTACATTGCTCGATTATAATTTAACACAAGCAGGTTATGAAACATTAATGGCTACTGAAGGCGAGGAAGCAATTCGTAAAGCTGAGAATGAAAAGCCAGATCTTATTTTATTAGATTTAATGCTTCCTAAAGTAGATGGGATAGAAGTATGTAAAACGTTACGGAAACGTCATATTAATATTCCAATAATCATGCTCACGGCAAAAAGTGAAGAATTAGATAAAGTGCTAGGATTAGAAATTGGGGCCGATGACTATATGACGAAGCCATTTAGCCCTAGAGAAGTGATGGCGCGCGTTAAAGCAGTTTTACGGAGAACAACGACTGCGACAGATTCAATTAATAATGATGAAGTCTTAACTTCAGGTCCTCTAACGATTTATTTAGAGCAATATGAAGCTTACTTGTCTGATAGAAAATTAGAGTTCACACCAAAGGAATTCGAATTACTCGTTTACTTTATACAGAATAAGAATCGAGTCCTTTCACGTGATACTTTGTTAAGCGCCGTTTGGAACTATGATTTTGCGGGTGATACGCGGATTGTAGATGTGCATGTAAGCCATTTGAGGGATAAAATAGAAGAAAATAGTAGAAAGCCGATGTTTATTAAAACGGTACGTGGAATCGGGTATAAGTTTGAGGAGTGACGTCATGTGAAAGGGTTATATAGCCGTCTCGTAGGTGCATATGCGATTCTCATTGGAATGCTTTTAACTGGTCTAGGCATTGTACTTGGCCAGTTTTTTCCATTGTTTTATAAAAATTTAGACGACCCAACATTTAATCAATATTTACTGTATTTAATCATTATTCTTTTCGTTGCATTTTTACTTTCGATGATCATTTCAATGAGACTATTATTGAATTATGCGAAGCCAGTGGATGACATTACGTCGGTTGTGACTAAAATTTCAAAAGGACAGCCAGTCGAATGGGCGAATCATCCGTATCTTCATTTTTATGAGGATGACCTTTCTATCGCTGTAAAAGAGATTTCTGAGACGATGGAGAAAATGTCTACGAAACGTAGCGTAGAAAAGGACCGATTAAAAACGCTAATTGAAAGTATGGGAAGCGGTTTATTGATGTTCGGACGCGGCGGGGCGGTTAGCCTTGTAAATGGGATGTTCCGAAAAACTTTTGGGTTTGAAGATGTAGAGATTATTGGCAGAACGGTTAATTCAATTGGATTACCAACTGAAATTGAAGCGTTAATTGAGGAAGTCTTTATGACGGAACAAGGACAAGAAACCCGGTTTTCTACAGAGGTTGAGGGGAAATCAGCGACCTATAGTGTGTACGGAGCGCCAGTGATTGGAAACCACGGGAACTGGCTTGGAATCGTAGTTGTGATTCATGATATAACGGAACTCATCCATTTGGAGGAGGTTAGAAAAGATTTTGTTGCAAACGTTTCGCATGAACTAAGGACGCCCGTGACATCAATTAAAGGATTTGCCGAAACTTTACTAAGTGGAGCGATGGAAGATAGAGAAGTTAGAAAGAATTTTCTTGAAATTATTCATAAAGAAAGCGAACGATTACATTCATTGATTGACGATTTACTCGTTTTATCTGGTGTGGAAAGGGCCGAGTTTAAGCTAGAATTTACTGATGTTCATGTAAATAGAGTGATTGAAGAAGCGATTCAACTTGTTTCCGTAACGGTTAAAGAGAAAAATATGAAGATTATCTTTCAACCATCTTCAGAAATTGTGGTAGAAGGAGATGCAGGCCGACTAATTCAAGTTCTTGTGAATTTATTGTCAAACGCGCTCGCATATTCCCAAGAGGGGAAAGAAGTTAGAGTATGCATAGAGAAAACTCGCGAACAAGTCATTATCATTGTAGAAGATGAAGGAATAGGCATTGAAGCTTCACAATTACCACGGCTATTTGAACGTTTTTACCGAGTAGATCAAGCGAGAAGTCGGGAATCTGGTGGGACTGGTTTAGGGCTTGCAATCGTTAAGCACCTGATAGAAGCACATAACGGTTCAGTTGAAGTATACAGTAAACCTTCCGTCGGTACGGCCTTTTACGTGAAGTTACCAATCAAGCAAGAATAAGTGAATCTAATGCCTAGATTCTTATAGAGGAAAGAAGAGGGAGAGTAAAATCTTTTCCTCTTTTTTTTCGGCAATTGCCCCTTAATGTAAAGGGAAGAACGAACGTTGTGTTCGAGTTTATGAGGAGTATTTGAATTAAAAGGTTTTGAAATAGATACATATAATAAAATCTAGAAAAATATGAAACTTTTGGAGTGATGGAACGTACAAGAGTGGGTATTATTTAAGGGGGAGAAGCGTAATGAGTGTTAAACGTATTTTAACGATTATTGGAATGGCGCTAACGGGGCTCATTCTTATCATTATTGGTTTTACAACTTGGTACACGGTTGATGAATCAGAACAAGCGGTTGTCATTACATTTGGACAGGCGAATTCAACTGTTACCGATTCGGGGTTACATTTTAAGTTACCATGGCCTATTCAACATGTAGAAGTTTTATCGAAGGAAACATACAGTATGAAATTTGGCTATAAGCAAGATGAAAGTGGAGAACTCGTGTCTTATGATAAAGAGACAAAAATGATTACAGGTGACGAGTATATCGTCCTTACTGATCTAGTCGTGCAATGGAAAATCACAGAGCCAGAAAAGTTTTTATTTCATTCAGAAAGTCCAGAAGAGATCTTACATGATGCAACTTCTGCCTCAATTCGCTCGGTCATTGGTAGTTCAACAATCGACGCGGCTTTGACAGATGGAAAAGCTGAGATTGAAGCGAAAACAAGAGATTTACTTGCTACTTTAATGGATAAGTATGATATCGGTGTCATTATTCAAGGTGTGAATTTACAAGATGTAGAGTTACCGAATGCGGACGTACGGGCTGCATTTACCTCAGTAACAGATGCAAGAGAAACTAAGAATACGAAAATAAATGAGGCAAAAAAATATGAAAACCAAAAGCAGAACGAAGCAGCAGGGGAACGTGATGCGATTAAATCGAGAGCGATCGGACAAAAGACTGCTCGAATAGAACAAGCGCATGGAGACGTGGCACTTTTTAAAGACTTACATGCGGAATATGAAAAAAATAAAGATATTACACGTCAGCGTCTCGTGCTTGAAACCCTTGAAAAAGTACTGCCAAATGCGAAGATTTATATTATGAATGATAACGGGGAAACATTAAAATATTTACCGTTACAACAACTTGAAAGTCATTCACAAACTCCACCACCACTAGAAAAAAATGAAAAGAAGGAGGACCAAAATGACTAACGATAAAAATCCATTTAAAAGTATAGAAGAAAAGTTTATGGAAAAACAACGGGCAAAACAAAAAAAGAGAAAGAGTTCGAATGACCCGGATAACACAGTTAAATTTAACGGTCCTTTTCAGATTAAAAAATATGTGAAGCTAACAATTGGTCTTACTGCCGTATTTGCAGTGCTCGTTATTCTTTTGGCGAATGTTTTTGTCGTCAAAGAAAATGAGTATCGTGTCGTTCGTCAGTTCGGGGAGATTACACGGATTGTTGATAAGCCAGGGCTTAACATGAAGATACCGTTTATTCAAAGTGTCATGACCTTGCCAAAAAGTCAAATGACGTATAATGTTTCAGAATCAGAAATTAATACAAAAGATAAAAAGAGAATTATTATTGATAATTATGCGGTATGGAAAATTAATGACCCAGTTAAAATGATTTCGAATGCCAGAAATATTGTCAATGCAGAAGGGCGTATGAATGAATTTATTTATTCTGTCGTCCGAACAGAACTCGGTCAACTCGATTATGTAGATGTTGTCAATGATGAAAACTCTTCCCGTGGTAGTTTAAATGATCGTGTTACGGAACGAGTCAACGAGTTACTGGAAAGAGGGAATTTTGGCATTGAATTGGTAGACGTTCGAATCAAGCGTATTGACTTACCAGAGGAAAACGAACAATCGATTTATACGAGAATGGTTTCCGAAAGACAATCAATTGCACAGAAGTATCTATCTGAAGGAGACGCGGATAAGCGTCGAATTGAAGCGGAAACAGATCGAGAAGTACAAGAGATGCTCGCTACTGCAGAGAAGGAAGCAGCACTTATCCATGCGGAAGGTGAAGCAGAAGCGGCAAAAATTTATAACGAAGCTTTTTCTAAAGACCCGGAATTTTATCAGTTGTATCGAACATTACAATCGTATTCCAAGACGATTGGTGAAGACACAATGATCATCCTCCCGGCAGATTCACCGTATGCAAAGATTCTAACGGGTTATATCGAATAACTTGAAGGCTAAGGCCGTCATTTTCATTTCCACTATCGTACATGGTAGAATGGAGAGAAGATGACGGTTTTTACTTTCACGAATTTAAACACTAGTGGTGTATTGACTGATAATGAGGAGTGGAATATATTTGACAAAAAAGAAGATCGTACTGCTTGATGGGAACAGTCTCGCGTATAGGGCGTTTTTTGCCTTGCCGTTATTAACGAACGATCAAGGTATTCATACAAATGCAGTTTATGGTTTTACAATGATGCTGCAAAATATTTTAGAAGAAGAAAAGCCGACGCATATGCTCGTCGCTTGGGATGCCGGTAAAACGACTTTTCGTCATAAAACATTTGAAGAATATAAAGGAGGACGTCAAAAGACGCCATCCGAGCTTTCAGAGCAATTCCCTTATTTACGAAAAATGTTGAAGGCGTATAATATACCACAATATGAACTTGACCAATATGAGGCAGATGACATTATTGGGACATTAAGCCATCAAGGGGACAAAGAAGATTATGAAGTCGTTGTCATTTCTGGTGATAAAGACTTAACACAATTGACGACTGACCGTACAACGGTATTTATTACTAGAAGAGGGATAACCGACACAGAGAAATATACACCAGATCATGTGGTGGAAAAATATGGCATACAACCTCATCAAATTATCGATATGAAAGGACTTATGGGGGATTCTTCGGATAATATTCCAGGGGTTCCAGGAGTCGGTGAAAAGACAGCTTTAAAATTGTTGAAAGAATATGGATCCATTGAGGAAATCTATGCTTCACTCGATAAAATTACAGCGAAGAGGTTAAATGAAAATTTAACAAAATATGAAGAAACGGCATATATGAGTCGTGATTTAGCTACGATTGTTGTAGATGCGCCAATTACCATTTCAATTGATGATCTATCTTATAGCGGTCCAAATATGGACGAGCTCATTAACATTTATCAAGAGTTGAAATTCAATACATTGCTAGAAAAGCTCGGCGGGACTCCAATCGAGGAGAAGCAGGAAGATGTTGAAGTGACAACTGTGACGGAGATAGATGAAAGTCTACTTTCAAATGAAATGGCACTTCATATAGAAATGATGGATGAAAACTATTTGCGGGCGAATATCGAAGGTGTTTCACTTACAGATGATTCAAGGACATTGTATTTGCCATTTGAAGTTGTCCAAAAGTCTGATACATTCCAAACTTGGTTAAAAGACGATACGAAAAAGAAATTATGTACGGACTCTAAAGCTGCACGTGCCTCACTAGCTCGCCATGGAATTGATGTAAATGGCATTGATTTTGATTTGCTTCTAGGCTCTTATATTGTCAATCCGTCAACTTCATCAACAGACGTCGCATCGATTGCCAAACAATTTGGCTATACGAATGTGCAGCAAGATGAAACGGTTTATGGGAAAGGTGCTCGAAAAGCGTTACCAGAAAGCGACGTCCTTGCAGAACATGCTGGGCGAAAAGCTTTGGCGGTTTGGCATCTTCGTACGACAATCGAAGAACAGTTAAAAGAGAATGAACAATTTGATTTATATCATGAACTTGAATTGCCGCTTGCACTCATCCTAGGGAAAATGGAGTCTACTGGGGTAGCTACTGATAAGGAAGCATTAGCGAAGATAGGGACGGAACTTTCTGCAAGAATTACGGACTTAGAAACATTAATTTATGATATTGCGGGTGAAAAATTTAATATTAATTCTCCGAAGCAATTGGGTGTCATTTTATTTGAAAAGATTGGGCTAACACCAATTAAAAAGACAAAAACCGGTTATTCAACGGCGGCTGATGTGCTTGAAAAGCTAGCAAGCGAACATGAGATTATTTCTCATATTTTACTGTACCGTCAACTGGCAAAATTAAATTCGACGTATATTGAAGGGTTATTAAAAGAAATTCATGAAGACGGAAAGATTCATACACGTTTCCAACAAGCTTTGACAACGACAGGTCGACTAAGTTCTATTAATCCAAACTTACAAAATATCCCTGTCCGTTTGGAAGAAGGACGGAAAATTAGAGCTGCTTTCGTTCCTTCAGAGGAAGGTTGGTCACTATTTGCCGCGGATTACTCGCAAATCGAATTGCGCGTACTGGCGCATATGTCGGAAGACGAAAAGTTAATCCAAGCGTTTAAAGACAATGCAGACATTCATAGAAGTACGGCGGCAGATGTGTTTGGTGTCGATGTAGACGAAGTAACCGCCGAAATGCGTGATGCTGCGAAAGCAGTCAACTTCGGGATTATATATGGAATTAGTGATTATGGATTATCCCAAAACTTAAATATTACGAGGAAAGAAGCGGCGCAGTTTATTGATACTTATTTAGCAAGCTTTCCAGGTGTGAAACAGTATATGGATGATATTGTTCAAACAGCAAAGGAACAAGGGTATGTAACGACTTTATTGAATAGAAGACGTTACTTGCCAGAAATTAAGAGTTCCAATTTTAATTTACGAAGTTTTGCTGAGCGTACAGCGATGAATACACCTATCCAGGGAAGTGCCGCGGATATTATTAAGCAGGCGATGATTGATATGGATGCTCGACTTGAAAAAGAAGGATTGCAAGCAAGAATGCTTCTTCAAGTTCATGACGAGCTCATTTTTGAAACACCAGAAGAGGAAATTGAAATACTAGAAAAAATTGTACCAGAAGTGATGGAGGCAGCAATTGCGTTGAATGTTCCATTAAAAGTGGAGTCTTCACACGGAAAATCTTGGTATGATATGAAGTGAGGGAAATAGATGCCAGAACTACCTGAAGTAGAAGGTCTCGTACGTGCACTGGCTCCTGAAGCTGTTGGCAGAGTGATTCAAGACGTTTCTATTTCACCGATTGTTGTTGAATCAAAAGAACGCGGCAGAGAAGCGATTATTAAAGGGATGTCAACCGAGCAGTTTATTCAAAATATGAAAGACATGACCATTGTAAATGTAACACGCCGCAGTAAATATATTTATATGGATTTAGAACGAAACGGTCAATCCTATCTCCTCGTCAGCCATTTAGGCATGACGGGGGCATGGTTTACCGTCAATTCGATTGAAGAGGTCATGGAGGAAAAGTTTCGCAGACATATCCATGTGACCTTTACGATGAAAGACGGGGGACTCCTTATTTACTCTGACATTCGAAGATTTGGGGAACTACGCTTATTAAATATTGAAGCAGATCATCCGCCTTTATTAAAAATGGCGCCTGAACCATTCGATGACGATGCATGTACGCATTTTATCGATTGTACTTTGCTCCCTAGATATGCAAGAAAGCCGATAAAAGAAGTGATTATGGATGGTCAAGTTATCTCGGGGTGCGGCAATATTTATGCCACGGAAGCGTTATTTAAAATGAATATTCACCCCGCAAGGAAAGTGGAGAGAATTAGCTTAAAAAGAAAGCAAGAATTGTTTCAAGTGATTGTCGATATTTTACAAGAAAGTATCGATGCCGGAGGAAGTACAATTTCAGATTACCGTAATATAAACGGTGAAGCAGGAACGATGCAAGACAGGTTGAAAATGTACGGTCAAAAAGAATGTCCGACATGTGAGGTAGAAACCAAGAGTATGCAAATAGGCGGAAGAACTTCTGTCTACTGTCCGAAGTGTCAACGTTAATCGTGTGGGGGTTCGGTTTTGTATAATTTTGTAACTGCAAAATTATACAAATTGAACCCTTCGCTGTTTTGAATGGCTTTCAAGCGTAACTGGATAATTAGCAGAACATAAAATAATATCATCAAAATTGAGGTGACGAAATGATAATAGGATTAACAGGTAGCATTGCCAGCGGAAAGAGCACGGTTTCTTCCTTATTACGAAAAAAGGGATACCCGATAGTAGATGCAGACGAAATTGCAAGACGCGTCGTTGAACCGGGTACGTCTGTCATTAAGGAAATCGGAAAGACATTTGGGCAAGAGGTGATTCAAGAAGACGGCTCACTTAATCGTGAAAGATTAGGACAATTGGTTTTTGGAAATGAAAAGGATCGAGAAAAACTAAACGCGATTATTCACCCCGCGATTCGAACCGAAATGTTGCGTCAAAAAGACGAACATATATCGAATGGGGCAAACACAATTATTATGGATATTCCTCTATTATTTGAAAGTAAACTTCAATCTTTCGTGGACAAAATACTTGTCGTGACCGTTACGCCTGAAATTCAAAAAGAACGGCTCATAGCTAGAAATAATTTGACTGAAAAAGAAGCGGACAATCGCATTAAATCTCAGCTTTCATTGGAAATAAAAGAAGCGGGGGCAGATGCAGTCATTGACAATAATGGCACGGTAGAAGAGAGTGAAAAGCAACTAGAGGCTATCCTCAAAAAGTGGTGTGCTGGACATTCTGTTAGTTCGGAATTATAGAATAATATAATTGTTATAATTAATTGTGTTTTTCTATATTAATTGTGTTATACTAATACACGAAAAGAACGAAATGAGTATAACATAGTTACAGGGGGATTTATAATGACTACTTCTATTGCGATTAACGGCTTTGGGCGAATTGGGCGAATGGTTTTTCGCCAAATGATTATGGAAGATGAAGTTGAAATCGTAGCGGTGAATGCATCTTATCCATCAGAAACACTTGCACATTTACTTAAGTATGACACAAATCATGGAACTTTTGACGGAAGTGTAATAGCTGAAGAAAATGCCTTAATTGTAAATGGTAAGCGCGTTCAACTTGTGTCAGATCGCGATCCACGGAATCTTCCATGGAAAGATTTAGATGTGGATATCGTTATAGAAGCAACAGGGAAGTTTAATTCGCGTGACAAAGCTGCCTATCATCTTGAAGCGGGCGCGAAAAAAGTTATCTTGACAGCACCTGGTAAAAATGAAGATATTACGGTCGTTATCGGTGTGAATGACGATAAGCTTGATTTAGAGAAGCATGAAGTCATTTCAAATGCAAGTTGTACAACGAATTGTCTAGCTCCTGTAGCTAAAGTTTTGAATGATACATTTGGAATTGAAAATGGACTTATGACAACGGTTCATGCTTTTACAACTGACCAAAACAACTTAGATAATCCGCACGGCGATATGCGACGGGCACGTGCATGTGCACAATCGATTATCCCAACATCTACAGGTGCCGCGAAAGCGCTTTCGCTTGTTCTTCCGGAGTTGGAAGGGAAGATTCACGGAATGGCACTTCGTGTTCCAACGCCGAACGTTTCACTAGTTGACTTAGTCGTTGATGTAAAGCAAGATGTAACTGTTGAAATGGTCAACCAAGCATTTATTGATAAAGCTGAAGGGGAACTCGCGGGTATTTTACGCTTCACAACAGAGCCGCTAGTTTCTGTAGACTTTAATACATCAACAGAATCAGCAATTGTCGATGGTTTATCTACCATTGTGATGGGAGACCGCAAAGTAAAAGTACTTGCATGGTATGACAACGAATGGGGTTATTCCGCACGTGTTGTAGATTTGGCGAAAAAAGTAGGAAAAGATTTAAAGGCTAAAGTTAAAGCATAATAAAAGTAAGAGTAGGGGAGGAAAATCCCCTACTCTTTTTAAGTTTTGTCTTTTTCTGTTATAATGATATATATTATGAAAGATAAAGTGGAGGACTTTTTATGAAATGCCCAGCCTGTCAATATAACGGCTCTAAGGTCGTCGATTCTCGACCAGCAGATGCAAATAAATCCATCCGTCGCCGTAGAGAATGTGAGTCATGTGGATTTCGATTTACAACATTCGAAAAAATAGAAGATACCCCGTTAATTGTCGTGAAAAAAGATGGTTCACGGGATGAGTTTGTTGGAAGAAAAATTTTACGAGGATTAATTCGAGCTTGTGAAAAACGACCAGTTTCGCTTGAGGATTTAGAGAACATCGTTTATATTATCGAAAAAGAGTTGAGAAGTTCTGGCGTTGTTGAAATTGATTCTAAAGATTTAGGTGAAATGGTTATGGAGAAATTGGCAGATGTAGATGAAGTGGCATATGTCAGGTTTGCCTCCGTTTATCGCGAGTATCAAGACGTAAGTGTCTTTATTGAAGAGTTGAAAAATTTACAAACACTGACTAAAAGAGATTAACGATTGGAGGGGGATAAATGGTCGCGCTCTTTAGGGAATTACAGCCAATGGATGGATACAGAATACGATTGTCGCAACCATTTTCCAATTATGATCGGCAACTCCTTACATTATTCTATCAACCGCTAATCGGTTCTGAGGCGATGAGTTTGTTTATGACGCTTTGGGCGGATGCTGAACAAGTGGAGGAACGTGAATATAATCATTATCATTTAATGAATTTATTAACAATGCCGCTAGCACCAATATTCGAAGCGCGGATTTCTCTTGAGGCAATCGGTTTAATGCGTACGTATGTAAAAAATGAAGGTGATGTGCGAACGTTTTTATATGAATTGTCTCCGCCGCTTGATGCAAAAGCTTTTTTCGAAGATCCATTGTTATCTACTTTTCTTTTTAGTAAAATCGGTGAGCAAGCATACCGTAATTTAAGAAGTCGATTCACAGTTGTGAATGCGGAACTAGACGAGTTTAAAGAGGTTTCGAGAACTTTTCTTGACGTGTACAAGCCGGTTACTCATCGAATAGATATAGATGAAGGGGAAAAGCATGCAATGATTGGGCGTAGAAATGCGGAAGGGGTTCCATTTGAGCAAGAGGAATTTGATTTTAGTTTATTACGTTCAGGATTGTCTGAGCAAATGGTTCCACAAGCTGCATTAGCTTCTGTGTCAAAGGAGCTTATTTCAAAGTTGGCATTTCTTTATTCATTAACGCCTTTAGATATGCAAAAGGTTGTAATGATGGCGCTTGATGAGAATTTAGAGCTTCCAGAAGCTAGACTTCGAAAAGCGGCAGCTGATTTTTATAAAATGAATACATCGAAAACGCCACCAGTCTTGGAAAAGACTTTCACACAACCACCACCAAAGCCGACTGTTGAACTAAAGGAAATGACTAGAGAAGAAGAACTGATTTACTATCTAGAAAATACAGCGCCAATCGATATGTTACGAGATTTGAATGGTAAAGAACCGCTGCCCGTCGATGTGCAACTTGCGGAAAGACTTGTCAATACGCACGACTTGCCAGTTGGGGTTGTCAATGTACTATTGCAATTCGTATTTATTCGTAATGACGGAAAAATTACGAATAATTATGTAGAGCGAATTGCTTCTCATTGGATGAATAAAAAAGTATCCAATGCAAGAGAGGCATTGGAATTTTCACGTAAAGAACATGATAAATATATGCAGTGGAAAAATGAAGAGAAGAAACCTGCCACGTACAACCGGAAACCAGTTCGTGAAGGAATGGTACCGGAATGGTTTTATAAAAAAGAGGAGCAGGAAAAACCTGAAACAAAAGAAAAACAACAAGATTCTACTGAAAGCAATGCGGATATCGAAGAGCGCCGTAGAAAGTTGCGTGAAAGATTAAGCCGAAGAAGTAAAGGGGTGAACTAATATCGAACCGATTAAAGAAACATTAAAAAGAGTCGTGAATGCACCGAGTTTTGCAGCACGCTATGATGAAATGCGACGGGAAATTTTGGAGAATGCCGATGTCCAACAGTTTTTATCTGATCATGCTGATCAATTAAATAAAGATATTGTTGACCGCAGTTTAGGTAAACTTTATGAGTTTACGACAGCATCACATGGTTGTGGTAAATGTAACTCGTTAACAGAATGTGCCAATATTATGAATGGCTTTGAGCCGAAATTAGTGTTGAAGAGAAATTTAATTGATATAGATTATGTGAAATGTCCCTCAAGACTCATTGAGGATGACCGTCGCAGTGTATCTAAAATGATTGAAAGTATGTATATGCCTAAAGACGTCATGGAAGCAAGACTTGAAGATATAGATTTTGAAGGAAATGCACATAAAAGTCGTTTAACAGTCATTGAAAAAGCGGAGAAGTTTTTATACGAATTAGATGAAACTGGAAAGTTGCCACAGCGCGGTCTATATATCCATGGTCCTTTCGGGATTGGGAAGTCATTCATTCTCGGTGCGCTTGCGAATGAACTTGCCCAGCGCCGAATAAGAACAGTCGCTGTGTATGTGCCAGAATTTCTACGGGAAATTAAACAATCCATTCAAGAGCAAACGTTAAATGAAAAAGTAGACTATGTGAAAAAAGCACCGGTGTTAATTTTAGATGATTTCGGGGCAGAAGCGATGACTGCTTGGACGAGAGATGAAATTCTTGGGGCGATTTTACAATATCGTATGGCAGAACAATTGCCAACATTTTTCACATCTAACTTAAGTTTCAAAGAATTGGAGCATCATTTAACGTATACGCAGCGTGGTGAAAAAGACGTTGTGAAAGCCGCTAGAATTATGGAGCGTATTCAAACAGTTGCACGACCTGTTGCGTTAAGCGGTGAAAACAGGCGTTTAAAATAAAGTCTAAATGAATCCATATAATTAAGTAATACAAAGATTTTCAATAAAGTTTGCAATTGTAACATAAGCATTGTATAATCGACAATAATATCATGATGAAATGCATCGATAAGGACAACAATTGATTAGATTTACCGCCAGAGAATAGGGTCATCGGCTGGAAGCCCTGTAGGTTAAACAATCAATTTACCACCTTTAAGCAGCATTGGTGAACAACAAAGTAGCCAATGACGGTCCCGGCCCGTTAGCCGATGTAAAGCTTCGTTAATCTTTTTTGTGTTGGATTAACAGAAGAAGGGTGGAACCACGAGCAAACGCTTCGTCCCTTTTCCAGGGATGGGGCTTTTTTTATTTTCATAAAATAAGGAGTGTTTTAAAAATGGCAGAAATGATTAAATTACAATTTCCAGACGGTACGATAAAGGAATTTCCGAGCGGTACTACGACTGAAGATGTTGCAGCATCGATTAGTCCTGGATTAAGAAGAAATGCAATTGCAGGAAAGCTAGATGAAACGTTAATTGATTTCAAAACACCGATTGAGTCAGATGGAAAAATCTCCATTATCACGCCGGACTCACCGGAAGCACTTGAGATTTTGCGCCATAGCTCAGCACACGTGCTTGCACAAGCTGTTAAGCGATTATTCAAAGATGCAAAGTTTGGCGTTGGGCCAGTCATTGAAAACGGTTTTTATTACGATGTAGATTCGTCTGAGCCGATTACAGCTGAAGATTTACCTGCGATCGAAAAAGAAATGAAGCAAATTATTAATGAAAACTTTGAAATCAAACGAATCGAAGTATCACGTGAAGAAGCGAAAAAACGCTTTAAAGAAATTGGCGATGAATACAAATTAGAATTAATCGATGCGATTCCTGAAGGGGAACAAGTAACGCTTTATGAACAAGGAGAGTTTGTGGACTTATGCCGCGGCATCCACGTTCCATCCACGTCAAAATTACGCGAATTTAAATTATTAAGCGTTGCAGGTGCTTATTGGCGCGGAGATTCAAACAATAAAATGTTACAGCGTATCTACGGAACAGCATTTTTCAAAAAAGATGAACTGAAAAAACACTTGAAAATGCTTGAAGAAGCGAAAGAGCGCGACCATCGTAAAATTGGACGTGAATTAGATTTATTCATGAACTCTCAGAAAGTTGGTCAAGGACTTCCAATGTGGCTACCAAAAGGTGCGACAGTTCGTCGTATCGTTGAACGTTATATTGTCGATAAAGAAGAAAAACTTGGCTACCACCACGTTTATACACCAGTACTAGGTAGTTCCGAGTTATACAAAACAAGTGGACATTGGGATCACTATCAAGACGACATGTTCCCAGTTATGAGTATGGACAATGAAGATTTAGTCCTTCGTCCAATGAACTGTCCACACCATATGATGATTTATAAAAATGGTATTCACTCTTATAGAAACTTACCATTAAGAATTGCAGAACTTGGTACAATGCACCGTTATGAAATGTCCGGCGCATTATCAGGACTACAACGTGTTCGTGGCATGACATTAAACGATGCGCATATTTTTGTAAGACCTGATCAAATCCAAGAAGAGTTTAAACGTGTTGTTCAGTTAGTTATCGATGTCTATAAAGACTTTGATATTACAGACTACTCATTCCGTGTCTCTTATCGCGATCCGGAAGATAAAGAAAAATACTTTGACGATGATGCAATGTGGGACCGCGCACAAAGCATGTTAAAAGAAGCGATGGATGACCTCGGTTTAGACTATGTAGAGGCAGAAGGCGAAGCAGCGTTTTACGGTCCTAAATTGGATGTTCAAGTAAAAACTGCACTCGGCATGGAAGAAACATTATCAACCGTACAACTAGACTTCTTATTACCAGAGCGCTTCGACTTAACATATGTAGGTGAAGATGGTAAGCACCATCGTCCAGTCGTCATTCACCGTGGTGTTGTAAGTACAATGGAACGTTTCGTTGCATACTTGATTGAAGAGTACAAAGGCGCATTCCCAACATGGTTAGCACCAGTTCAAGTCCAAGTAATCCCGGTATCACCGGACGCTCATTTCGACTATGCAAACGACGTTCGTGAAAAACTAGTAGCAGCTGGCTTCCGTGTTGAACTAGACGAGCGTGACGAAAAAATCGGCTATAAAATCCGTGAAGCACAAATGCAAAAAATCCCTTATATGCTCGTTTTAGGTGATAATGAAATTGAATCCGGCGAAGTCAACGTCCGTAAATACGGCGAGAAAAAGTCAGAAAGCATTCCTTTTGAATCGTTTATTGAACTGTTGAATGGTGAAGCGAAAAAATAAGTAACTCTGATCTTTCATAACTTAACTTTAAATGTATTTCACTAAGGTTTAATTTTATTCATACATGCTTTTTTATTAAAGTGTCTTCGTTGATTGGAGTGGAGGGCGGCGAGTGTGCTCTCAAACGCTTCGCTCTTTGGTCGCAAAAGCCGTTCTTCGTGACGGCTCTTCCAGTGGGATTAACCGGACAGGTAAGACCCCGCAGGGAGCGAAGCGACTGAGGAGGCTTACCGCCGGCCCCACGGAAAGCGTCCGCCCGGAACGGAAATCAACATTTATTGGAATTAACCTGTTGACACATAGAAAACAGCGTGATATGATTATAAAGGTTAAGGAAATAACTGAATACAGTTTGTGGTATAAGCAGGAGCTACCCGCTTCTCACCTGATTGACACGAAATCGTTGTTGACAGGTCAACACTTGAATGACTTTATCGTACAAATTTGTACGTATTCATACGCGGGTAGACATGCATTAATGTCTACCCGTTTTTTTATTGGATGGACCTGTGGAGTCGTCAGCTTTGGATGACGTACCCAAACCATGTATTCTCGAGACATTATCCGGAGGTGGATTACTATTAGTAAAGACATGAACGTAAATCAGGGGATCCGTGCCCGTGAGGTTCGCTTAATTGATCAAAACGGTGAACAGTTGGGAATTAAATCCCGAAATGAAGCACTTGAAATTGCATCTCGTGTTAATTTAGATCTTGTTCTTGTCGCACCAAAAGCAAAACCCCCAGTTGCTCGTGTCATGGACTATGGAAAGTTCAAATTTGAGCAACAAAAAAGAGAACGTGAAGTACGTAGAAATCAAAAAGTTATCAATTTAAAAGAAGTGCGTTTAAGCCCGACAATTGATGAACATGATTTTCAAACGAAACTTCGTAATGCAATTCGGTTTTTGCAAAACGGTGACAAAGTAAAAGCGTCAATTCGTTTCAGAGGCCGTGCAATTACGCATAAAGAAATCGGACAACGTGTCCTAGACCGTTTCGCCGAAGAGTGTAAAGAGCTAGCTACAATTGAACAACGACCGAAAATGGAAGGTCGCAGCATGTTCTTAGTCCTAGCACCAACTGTTGAGAAATAATCTACAACGAAGATTTAGGAGGAACCATTTATGTCTAAGATGAAGACTCATAAAGGATCAGCGAAGCGTTTCAAAAAAACAGGTACAGGTAAGCTAAAACGTGGCCGTGCATACACAAGTCACCTTTTCGCAAACAAAACGACTAAAGCAAAACGTCACCTGCGTAAAGCTTCACTTGTTTCTTCAGGCGACTACAAGCGTATTCGCGAAATGATCACTAACATGAAATAATATTGGTTGATTCAAGCAATCAAAACCAATATCATTTCAATTCATTAACAACAATTCATTAGAAAATTTATATTCGGACAGAATAGCAGGAGGTAATTACTATGCCACGTGTAAAAAGTGGAGTAGAAAGACGCAAACGTCGTAATCGCGTATTAAAATTAGCTAAAGGTTACTATGGCTCAAAACATAGACTTTATAAAGTTGCAAATCAACAAGTAATGAAATCATTTAACTATGCATACCGGGATCGTCGTCAAAAGAAACGTGAATTCCGTAAACTATGGATTACACGTATTAATGCAGCAGCACGTATCAATGATCTTTCATATAGCCAAATGATGCACGGTCTTAAAGTCGCAGGTATCGACATTAACCGTAAAATGCTTGCTGACCTTGCAGTAACTGATGCACAAGCATTCGCACAACTTGCGGAAACTGCAAAAAAAGCAGTTGCAAAATAATTTAGATTAGTAAAAGCCGTTCTTTTCTCGTTATTCGAGAAGGGATGGCTTTTTCTTTTCACATCGGAATGATTTTTTAATCGACAGGTGAAAATGATTTTGTATTATACTAGTAAAGAAAGGGGCGGAATCTGTGCAAGAAGTTATTCTTATGTGGATAGGGGTTATGTCGTTATGGGCATTTTCGGCAATGGGCTACGATAAGCGGCAATCGAAAAAGAAAGAGAAAAGAATTCCGGAAAAAAATCTCTGGTTACTTGCATGTATCGGTGGCGGCATCGGCGCTTACTTAGGCATGCAAATATTTCGCCATAAAACGAGACATACTTCATTCCGCGTTGGCTTTTTAATGTTAGCACTTGCATATGGCGCACTTATTCTTTATTTACTTGGGATTGGTGCCTACGATATCAACCGTATAAATGTTACATATGGTGAAAGTGTTCTTTGTTGACGATAAGTAGATATAAAATCAGCCAAACCATTTTAGTTTGGCTGATGACGACAGACTCTTAAGTAAGATAAAATAACATTAATTCTTCATAAGCTTTTCGATTGGATTTTTCCAGTTAATTTCAGCAGTTGGATAATTGGATTGAATCTCTGATTGTAGAAAAAGAAAGTCATCTTTTGTAAAGCCTTGTAATTTTGCTTCATTTTTAACCCAAACGAAGATGGTGACTACATCAAAAGAATTTTTAGTCGTGCCTAAATACTTTTCCCCTTCGAACATGGCGCCTTTATACGTAATAAAAAAGTTTTTGCGTACATTTTTAACATCATCGTAAAAGTAGTATCGTTCAGCTTCATATGCATCATCTAATTTCCGTTTAGGATCAGTCAGATAACGAATCCCACGGTAAAACAAATAAATAATTAAAACGATGATGGCGATGCGAATTAAGAGTCCCATAAAGGTTCCCCCTTTTTAGAAAAATATAGTCACCACTTATACGGATGACATTCAAAAAGGTTTCAATAAAAAGTATGAATTAAAGATTATATTTTTAAAAGTTCATTTCGAAATGCTAAATAAACGATAATGAGGGATAAACATTGGAATTTACATTAAAAATTAACTTAATGCACGAAGATGCGCAGATGCCAAATCGGGCAAATGAAGGAGATGCTGGACTCGATATCTTTTCGGTTGAAGAGAAAATCGTGAAAGCAGGCGAGACATCTTTGATAAGTACGGGGATTCAAATGGAATTGCCTAAAGGAACTGAAGCGCAAATTAGGCCAAGAAGTGGCTTAGCATTAAAACACGCAGTTACGGTTTTAAATAGCCCAGGAACAATTGACGAAGGCTATAGGGGAGAATTAAAAATTATATTAATTAACCACGGAAAAAAAGATTTTAAAGTGGAAAAACATATGAGAATTGCACAAATGGTCATTGCGCCAGTCTTGCAAGTGACGCTGGAACAGACAAAAAATCTTACGGATTCGGATAGAGGACAAGGCGGATTTGGATCCTCCGGGAAATAAATAAAAAAGTGGAAGAGAAAAGTTGATGTGATTGAAAATCAACTTTTCTCTTTTTTGCGTTCAAAAAAATGACTTAAGAATATCTCTTTATCATCAGCTACTAATTTCCTACTATCATGCATAGAGTTAGGTACGGGAAATTATTAAGTGAGGAGGAGACAACTTTAACAGCTGTTCAAACAGAATATTAAATTTAAGGGGGGAGTAGAACGAATGAATGCAATCGTATTGGCGTTAATTGGTATGTTGATTTTGGCACTAGGCTATCGTTATTATTCAAAAATTGTTGCGGAAAAAATATTTCGCCTTGATCCCAATTATGTGACACCTGCTCATCGTTATAAAGATGATGTCGATTTTGTTCCGACGAACAAATTCGTTTTATGGGGACATCATTTTACGTCTGTTGCAGGTGCAGCACCGATTGTTGGACCGGCAATTGCTGTTTATTGGGGATGGCTGCCTGCCTTTTTATGGGTCATTCTTGGTACAGTTTTCGCGGCAGGGGTGCATGACTTTGGGACGCTCGTACTTTCTGTGCGTCATAAAGGACAATCTGTTGGTACACTTGCACACCGACTCATTGGTCAGCGTGCAAAAATATTGTTTTTGTTCATCATTCTAATTTTAGTTTTAATGGTAAACGCTGTATTTGCGTGGGTCATTTCGAATTTATTTATACAGTTTCCAGCGAGTGTACTTCCGGTGTTTATTCAAATCCCACTTGCGATTTGGATTGGGCATGCCGTTTATAAGAGAAAACAAAAAATGCTTGTTCCGTCGCTTATTGCACTTGCGGTTATGTATATTGCAGCTGTATTTTCCAGTGAGTTCAGTTTCCTTCAAATCGACCTTGTAAGGTATATGGGCGGGGAAAATGGAGCCGGACTGTTTGGACTTGGTGCTGTTTCAACAGCATTCTTCATCTGGATTGTCGTCTTAATGATTTATGTGTATATCGCTTCGGTTCTTCCGGTATGGAAATTGTTGCAACCCCGTGACTTTATTAACTCACATCAACTTGTAGTAGGCCTTGGTATTTTGTATATTGGCCTATTATTTGTGAACCCAACAATTACGGCGCCTGCGACAAATGCAGTGAGTGACGTATCTTGGTTTCCTTTACTCTTCATAACCATCGCTTGTGGGGCAATCTCAGGTTTCCATGGATTAGTTTCTTCAGGAACCTCATCAAAACAATTGAATAAAGAAACGGACGCTCGATTCGTCGGTTATCTAGGGGCAGTTGGAGAAGGTGTGTTGGCGTTAATTTCTATTATTGCCGTCATTACATTTTTCCCGAATAAAGAGGCGTTTTCTGCTTCCTATTCCAGTTTTGCTGCAGCTAGTTCTGGAGGACTAGGGAACTTTGTAAAAGGGGCTAGTAATCTTGCGATGGGTCTCGGAATTCCGCCAAGTATTTCGACGACAATCGTTTCAATCATTGTTGTCAGTTTCGCGGCGACTACACTCGACTCGTCTTTACGATTAATGCGGTATATTATTTCTGAGCTCGGTGTTGAATATAAAATACCTGTACTAGAAAAGAAGCATGTAGCTACATCAGTTGCAGTCGTTTCAAGTGCAGCATTGGTTCTATTACCGAAGGGTCCTCAAGGATTTGGGTCTGGTGGCTATTTACTATGGCCGCTTTTCGGAACCGCAAACCAACTATTAGCTGGAATTAGTTTACTCTTAATTTCCATTTGGTTGAAGCGGCTTGGCAGGAACTACATGGTCACCATTATTCCGATGGCGTTTGTCATGTTTATGACACTTTGGGCGATGTTCCAGCAAGTCATCTTTGAATGGTCTTGGCTGGGCACCAGCTCAAATATGCTCCTGTTCATCTTCGGAGCAATTATCTTCGTCTTTGCGGTTTGGATCATGCTAACCGCAATTTCGGCCCTGTCAGGGAAGTACGACAATAAAGTTTCTAGTAAAGAGGAAGACTAACAAAGGTTGAAGGGATGGCGCTATAGTCTATCCCTTCTTTACATATTGGAAAAGGAGGAATTACATGCTTGATAAAATGAAAGCACTAATTCATTGGTATGAAGAAGTGTTAAGCATGCCGCATCGTCGTGAAGTGGCGAGTGAACTTAGAGACGAAGATGATTTATTTCTGCTTCTGCTTTATTCAGAAATGATTGGCATACCAAACCCGGTATATTACTACACACTAGAACTGTATCCTTATATGATTGAAAAATTTCATGATTGGCATTTACGAATGGGAATGGAGAAATCACCGTTGTCTGGATTTCGTTGTTGTTAAAAAGGAGCTGAAAAAATGGAGATGTTAAAGAAAGATATCCTGTTTGTAGGGGGAAAAGGCGGCGTTGGAAAATCAACTTCAGCTGCAGCAATCGCATTAAAGAGTGCACAAGAAGGGTATAAAACATTATTAATTTCTACAGATCCAGCACATAACGTCGGCGATATTTTTGAAACGAAAATCGGCGGTAAAACGACAGAAGTCTCAAAGAATTTATATGCCCTTGAAATTGATCCTGAATTAGAAACTGAAAATTATATAAAAAGCGTGAAGGAAAACATTAAAGGCGTCGTTAAATCTGCTATGATGGAAGAAGTACATCGTCAGTTGGATACAGCAAAAGCATCGCCAGGAGCAGATGAAGCGGCGTTATTCGATAGATTAATAAACATCATCTTGGAAGAACGTACGCATTTCGATAAACTGATTTTTGATACAGCACCCACGGGTCACACAATCCGTCTCCTATCTTTACCTGAATTAATGGGCGTTTGGATTAAAGGACTGCTTGAAAAACGAAGAACGACGAATGAAAATTATTCGAGATTAATTAATGACGGCGAACCTGTGGAAGATCCCATTTATGATGTATTGCGTGTAAGACAAGCCCGTTTTTCCAAAGCACGTGAAATATTGCTAGATGAATTGCAAACAGGCTTTATATTCGTTCTCAATCCCGAGCGCTTACCCATTTTAGAAACAAAAAAAGCAATTGAACTGCTAAGCAATTATGATTTACAGGTGTCTACACTCATTGTGAATAAAGTATTACCAGATGATGTAGATGGAGATTTCATGATTGAACGTAAAAAACATGAGAAACAATATATTGATAAAATAGAAGAAACATTTTCTGAGCAAAAATTACTGTATATACCACTATTCTCCAAAGACATTGTGAGTAGAAAACAATTAACGCTTTATAGTCATTATTTTGAGGAAGGATGAGGCAAGTGAAAGCTTTTGTGCATGAGTTTGGTCAATTGAAAATTAAGGGAATGGAAGTCCCGACTGCAAGTGACGGAGAAGTCGTTGTTGCACTTAGGACCGCTGGCTTAAATCGACGTGATCTATATATCCCAAATCGTCGAGGAGACGAAGCAGGGGCCCTCATTTTAGGTTCTGATGGGGCAGGGGTTATTGAGGCGATTGGTGAAGGCGTTACAAATGTTTCAGTAGGTGATGAAGTGATGATTAACCCGGCACTTCGTTGGAATGAAAACAGCGTTGCACCGCCAAAAGAGTTTGATATTTTAGGGATGCCGGATAACGGGACATTTGCAGAAAAAATTGTATTGTCGGCGGAACAAGTAGAAAGAAAACCGGAATATCTTACTTGGGAAGAGGCCGGGGTTGTCGCGTTAGCTGGCTTAACGGGATATCGCGCTTTGTTTACAAAAGGTAAATTACAAGCTGGAGAGACGGTCTTCATTCCAGGTGCAGGAAGCGGAGTTGCGACGTATTTAATTTCATTCGCTAAAAATATTGGAGCACGCGTGATTGTAACATCTCGAAGTGAAGATAAACGTAGACAAGCATTAGCATTAGGCGCCGATATTGCGCTCGATACGAACGAAGATTGGGGACTAGCGTTAGCGGAAGAAACGATAGATCTCGTAATCGATAGTGTAGGACGTGCAACATTTAACCGTTCTTTAGACATCTTGAAAAAGGGCGGGCGAATTGTCGTCTTTGGCGCGACAACTGAAGATACGGTGGATTTAGATTTACGGAACTTCTTTTACAGCCAGTTCCAATTACTTGGTTCAACAATGGGAAGCCGTGAGGAATTGCGTGAGATGATTGCACATATTGAAAAATATGAAACACGTCCAGTCCTTGATAAAGTATTCGATCTTCAAGACGCGGCTGAAGCGTTTCGTTATTTAGAAGAGAGCAAAAACTTTGGGAAGATTGCTTTGCGAATTAATGCCAATTGATAACAGGTTCACTTAAGTGTTAAATCAAAACCAGAAAAATATTCACAGACACAACACAGTAGATAAGCTCGAAAAGAAGGATAGGTAAGCAGTTAAACTGCATAACCTATCCTCTTTTGTACGCTAATCCTTTAAATGTCCAGCTTGTTTGTTGAGGTTTTTAATGTTTGCGTAGAATCAAGATAAATGTCTAAAAATGTACCATCAGTAAATTTGATTACTACTGCACTAGGCGTAATCGCAACATCTTCCACTGTCAATCCTTTCAGTTTTTCAGGTGAAACTGTATAGTTATTCTCCATTTTATAAAGTCCCTTCAGTTCATATCTTATCCATCGTGTTGTTGTCTTTGCTAATCAGTTCGCCACTCTTCGAAAGCGGTGAAAATCGTGCATTAAAGAAACGTAATGTTGGCGGTTCATAATCCATTTGTAACCCACAAATCTCATCGCGTTTGTTAAATAAATCTATAATCGAATCAACGACAACATTCATATGATTATTCGTATATACTCTCCGCGGAATCGTTAAGCGTACAAGTTCTAATTCGGGTGTATTGTTTTCACCTGTTTCAATGTTGCGGCCAGCAGAAATAATACCGCGTTCCATACTACGTACGCCCGAATCGAGATACAAGGCGGCTGCAAGTGCTTGGGCTGGGAAGTCTTGCTGTTTCAAATGTGGGAGAAATTTACGAGCATCCAAAAAGACAGCATGGCCGCCAATTGGCAAAACGATTGGAATTCCAGCGTCGATTAACTGTTTGCCTAAATGGCGAACTTGTTGAATACGATGTTCAATATAGTGGTCATCCACTGCTTCGCGAATCCCAATTGCCATCGCTTCCATATCTCGCCCAGCCATTCCACCGTAGGAAGGCATTCCCTCATACACAACAACCAGTTCACGCGAGCGAATATAAAGTGCTTCATCATTCATCGCAAGGAAGCCGCCAATATTGACGAGACAATCTTTCTTTCCGCTCATCGTACACCCATCAGAATAGGAAAGCATTTCTTTTAAAATCACCGCAATTTTTTTATCAGCAAAGCCATCTTCCTGTTCTTGAATAAAGAATGCATTCTCAACACAACGTGTAGCGTCTAAGAAAACATCTATGCCGTATGATTTACATAGGGAATAAACATTTTTCATATTTTGCATACTAACGGGTTGCCCGCCGGCGAGATTGACCGTAACAGCTAAACAAACGTAAGGAATGTTCTCAGCACCGACATCATCGATTACATTTTGAAGTTTCGTTAAATCAATATTTCCTTTAAAAGGGTGATCCGCTTCGGGGTCATGGGCTTCATCGATAATGACATCGACAAATTTTGCACCGTTCATTTCTTGATGCGCACGCGTCGTTGTAAAGTACATATTACCTGGAATCACATCGCCACTTTTAATTTTTAATTGGGATAAAATATTTTCTGCTCCCCGACCTTGATGGGTTGGCAACACATAACGATAACCATATACATCACGGACGGTTTCTTCAAGCTTCTTCCAACTTTTACTTCCGGCGTAAGCCTCGTCGCCGGTCATAAGGGCACCCCATTGTGCATCACTCATCGCAGTCGTTCCACTATCGGTTAATAAATCGATGTAAACATCAGCGGAGTCAATCAGGAAAGTGTTATAGCCAGCCTTTATTAATGCTTCTTTTCGTTCGTCGTAAGATAACATCGCAAGTGTTTCTACGCTTTTAATCTTATAAGGTTCAGCTGTTCTTCTTACCAATTCATTTCAACCCCTTTTAAAATGATTCCGTCTCTATTAATATATATGTTAGTAATAGTTGGACAATTATCAGACCTGTCGGAGATTGTTCACATTTATTCATAAATTTCACGGTATTCTAGACAAAGTACGGTATAATAAAAGAAAAAGCTGGGGGACGATATTCATGACTGAGAAGATTATGCCATTGACAGATTTAGAAATTGCTAAACAAGTAGACATGAGGTCAATTTGGGACATTGCAAAGCGTGCAGATATTCCAGAAGACGCAATCGAACCTTATGGCAAATTTAAGGCCAAAATTGACCCGACAAAAATTAAAGCAAAGAAAAAGCAAGGAAAAGTCATTCTTGTCACAGCAATTAGTCCAACACCAGCTGGAGAAGGTAAGTCGACAGTCACTGTTGGTTTGGCGGATGCGCTTACAAAGCTTGACAAAAATACGATGATTGCATTACGTGAACCATCACTAGGACCTGTTATGGGAATGAAAGGCGGAGCAACAGGTGGCGGATACGCACAAGTTGTCCCAATGGAAGATATCAACCTACACTTTACTGGTGATATTCATGCAATTACAACGGCCAATAACGCATTAAGTGCATTCATCGATAATCATATTCATAGAGGCAATGACCTTCGTATCGATCCGCGCAGGATTACATGGAAACGTGTATTAGATATGAATGACCGAGCGTTAAGACAAGTCACCATTGGATTGGGCGGTCCAGCACAAGGGGTTCCCCGAGAAGATGGTTTTGATATTACGGTTGCTTCAGAAATTATGGCGATATTTTGTTTGGCAACAGATTTGTCAGACTTGAAAGAAAGGTTATCACGTATTGTTATCGGTTATACGTATGACAAAGAACCCGTAACTGTTCAAGATTTAGGTGTTGAAGGGGCACTTACGTTGTTATTGAAAGAAGCATTTAAGCCCAATTTGGTGCAAACGATTGAGGGTACCCCGGCCCTTATTCACGGTGGACCGTTTGCCAATATTGCACACGGATGTAACTCCTTAGTTGCAACGAATATGGCAAGAAACTTAGCTGACTATGTTGTAACGGAAGCAGGGTTTGGTTCAGACTTAGGTGCGGAAAAGTTTATGAATATAAAAGCAAGAAATGGAGCATTTTCACCGGAAGCTGTTGTCGTTGTAGCGACTGTTCGTGCGCTTAAAATGCACGGTGGAATTTCAAGAGACGCCTTACAAGCGGAAAATGAAGATGCTGTGTTAAGAGGACTCGTTAATTTAGCGAAGCATATTGAAACTGTTCGAACGTTTGGTGTTGAACCAATCGTTTCTGTGAATCGATTTATTACCGATACGAGTGCGGAGATTGAAGCGATTCTGTCATGGTGTCAGAAGCATAATGTTCGAGTCGCAATAACCGATGTATGGGAAAACGGAGGAGAAGGCGGTTTAGCGTTAGCAAAGGAAGTATTAGAAGTCGTAGAGAGCGAAAATCACTTTGCTCATTTATATGATGTAGAAGAATCTGTCAGAACGAAAGTAGGAAAAATCGTTCAACAAGTCTATGGCGGAAAAGATGTCATTTTCACGGATGAAGCCATGCGCGATTTACAAATGATTGAACAGAATGGCTGGAATATATTACCGATTTGTATGGCGAAAACACAATATTCCTTTTCCGACGACCCTAAATTATTAGGGAGACCCGAAGCATTTTCAATTACCATAAGGGAAATTATACCGAAATTAGGTGCAGGTTTTCTAGTTTGTTTAACAGGTGATATTATGACAATGCCTGGTTTACCCGCACAACCTGCCGCGTTGAATATGGATGTTGATGTTGATGGAAACGCAATTGGATTGATTTGATTCTCACGAATTGATTGAATAAATTTTTTAAAAGAGCAGGTAGCCTTTGAAGCTACCTGCTTTTTCAAGAAATGAGTAGATTATGGAAATAACAGGGAAAGTGGATCATGGATGCATGGGAAAGTTGAATGGTATCCAGAAAAGAGGGAGAAAGAAACACGTGAACAGATATCATAGTTTGTATTTAACAGTGGTACTCATTTGTTTTTCTTTATTCATATCTATTGCCATCGCTTCATTTGATTATCGAAAAGTTCAAGATCAACTCCGATTGAATCATGAAAATGAGATTGACATGATTGGAGACACGGTCGTACAATCCTTGCATACGATTGACCAAGTTTATAAAATTACGGATGAAACGACTGCAAATAAAATGGAAGAAAACACGGCTATTTTACTTGAACACTATGAACAAAATCCGTTTTTTGGGGAGTGGGATTTTGCTCAATTGAAGAAGCAATTTGGTATGGATATATTCATTATTGATGATAACAACATAGTGATACATAGTAGCTTTGAACAAGATCTTGGTTTAGATTTTGATGAATGTTGTGGTTCATTTGGCAAACGTCTCCACGAAAGGAGAATAAGTGGTGATTTTTACCATGATGGGATGGATATTCATCAAGCGACTGGAGAAATAAAAAAGTTTAGTTATATGGCAACGCCAGATCGAAAATATTTACTGGAACTCAGTGCATCACTAGAAAATGACAATATATTTAATCGGTTTAACTTTTTAGAAACGATTGCTCAGTTGGAAAAAGATTATGCACCCATACATTCGATTCATGTTTATAGTCCAAATGGCATTATTCTTGGGTATACAGATAAAGATGGAAAGTCGAAAGAAGTTTTAGATGACATGCGTCCTGTTTTTTTAGAAGCGCGAAGGACGGGTGAACCGAAAGAAGCAGTCAGGACGGAAGAACAAGGCATCGTGACCTATCGCTATATCCCTTATGTGGCGGATGCGGACCAAGAACTTCCTATGAGAAGGATTGTCGAAATTGTTTATAATGAAGCCGAATTGGAAGGGTTACTAAAATTTTATCGAGATGAATTTATTTACCAACAGTTAATTATTGTAATAGCTGTCATTTTATTAGCAATTATTATTGGTAGATTAATCGCGAAGCCAATTCACCTGGCCTTACATGATAGTTTAACAGGCTTGAAAAATCGAGCTGCATTTGAAATGGAGATAAGGAAAAGATTAAGTAGGAAACATGAACATGTCGCGTTAATGATGATAGATATGGATAATTTTAAACAAGTAAATGATCGGCTAGGACATGCTGAAGGGGATCGTATATTAGTCGAGACAGCGAAAATCATTCAAAAAGTTGTCGGTGATAAAAACGTTGTGGCAAGAATCGGCGGTGATGAATTTGTTGTTGTTTATTCCAATGTAACGCGAGAGGAACAGACAAAAATAGCATCCTCATTAATTCAAAAGTTAAACGAAGTATACAAAGAGTTAAACGAACAGCTTCATGCTGAAGTTTCCATTAGTATCGGAATTGCGTATGCAACAAACAATGAACAGTTGGAAACATTGTATAATCGAGCGGATAAAGCGCTTTATTGTGCAAAAGAAAATGGCAAGAATCAGTATAGATATTACGAGACGACTATGAATGCATACTAGCGAATAAATCGTTAGTATGTTTTTTAATCCCTAAAAATCATTATGATGCAAGAAAAGCTAATGGAAGAATGAAATCAATTCGTATGGAGTACTTATATAATAATGAGAGATGAAAGTCATTTTTCGTGAAATGGCTATTGCATGCTAGTTTAGGAATTCAGTGTTCGATTTTAATCGGATGATAAACAAAAAGGGGGATGGGAAATGGTAAAAGAAGACGATGATTTTTTGGTAAGGGAAAAACAAAAAGAGGCTAACATGAAAGTAGAAAGAAAAGAAGGAGAGCCAACGCAAGCATTCAAGGGGGCTTCTATTGCGGCACTTATTATTGGAATGTCAGCTTATTTACTAGGTCTGTATAACGCGGCCATGGAACTGAATGAGAAGGGCTATTACTTTGCAGTGCTCATATTTGGACTCTATGCGTCTATATCTTTGCAAAAAGCAGTGAGAGATAAAGAAGAGGGAGTCCCCGTGACGAATATTTACTATGGGATTAGCTGGTTTGCCATGATTATCGCAATCCTATTAATGGCGATTGGGTTATACAATGCAGGAAGTATTATTTTAAGTGAAAAAGGTTTTTATGCGATGGCATTTGTATTAAGTATATTTGCAGCAATTACTGTCCAGAAAAATGTAAGAGATACAAAAAGTGCTAAAGAAATAGAGTGATTGAAAAGTTGAACATGTCATAAAAATAAGGCGGAATTACTTTGTGAGTTCACATAGTAATCCCGCTTTTCTCATTATAACGCTTTATCATCCACGGATTCTAACCACTCTTCAATCAAATCAACAACGGATTTTACGCAGCCACCCTTTCTGTTTGCTCTTTAAAGAAAAATTCCATACTCATCGAATGTATTTCTGCCGCGGTTCCACGCTTGCAATCAGATGATAAAGTTAACTCTTTTATTTAAATTTAACCAAGGTATGATACTTTTTGGGATACTCATGATACAATAGCTTAATTGAAACTGTATATTGGAACGAAAGGTGAGAATTATGGAAATAACAGAATATATTGCAGAAAAAATTGTAGATCCTACGGGGCTTATTAGCGGAGAACGATACGAATTTCGACTGTTCGTCATGCTGAACGAAGAGGATGAGCTCTATACTGATGCTGGAGTTGGCGTAAGGGCAATTTTAGCGGTAGATGAAGAGCAAGACCGACTCGTCGTTGCACACTTTTTTGATCGGGCAACAGATGAACCCTTTGATTTTGAATTGGAAGAAGAAGAACTTTCAACAATCCTTACATTTTGTAAAGCGCATTATCATGAAGCAGAATAAAAAACGCCTACCCATAGAAGTGTTGTTAAAATAAAAGAATAGAAAATAAAATAACTCTTTTTAAATCAGAATAAGTGTCTTTTTTGTTCATTTAGTAGATAATGGTCTTATGATGGTTTCGAAAGGTTATTTTTTTATTCACCTTTTTTACGAAACGCGACGAAAAATTTATAATAACTGGAGTGTTATATATGGAGAGAGAAATTGTTGATATTACAATTATCGGGGGAGGACCGACTGGCTTATTCGCATCATTTTATGCGGGGATGAGAGAAATGTCGGTTAAGATCATCGATAGCCTTCCACAATTGGGTGGTCAACTTATTGAGCTTTATCCAGATAAATATATATATGATGTAGGCGGTTTCCCGAAAATACTAGCGAAAGATTTTGTTGCAAATCTTGTCACACAAGCACATTATGCCAAACCGGAAATTTTACTCGGAGAAACAGCATTATCAATTGAAAAGCATGATGATTATTTCGAGCTCAAGACAGATAAAGGTGTCCATTTAACGAGAACGATTTTACTCACAGTTGGGATTGGTGCATTCCAACCTCGTAAAATCGGTTTGAAAGAAGAGGCCGAATATGAAGGAAAAACATTACACTATGGAATTAAGGATTTAACAATTTTTAAAGATAAAAATGTTGTCGTCTGTGGTGGGGGAGATTCAGCAGTAGACTGGGCGTTAATGCTTGAGGATATTGCAGCTTCAGTGACGTTAATTCACCGTCGCGAACGTTTTACGGCACATGAAACGAGTGTCAACCAGTTAATGGATTCTAAAGTAGATGTAAAAACTTCACTTTCAATTAAAGAAATCATTGGAGACAATGGTGAAATCAACGAAATTCTGGTCGCATCTAGAGACGGCGAAGAAGAAAGAATTTCAACGGATCACGTCATTGTTAATTACGGTAATATTTCTTCATTAGGACCATTGAAAGATTGGGGTCTTGAAATGGAACGTAACTCCATCTTGGTCAATACGAAAATGGAAACAAATATTGAAGGGATTTACGCTGCAGGGGATGTCACAACGTTTGACGGCAAAGTAAAGTTAATCGCCGTTGGACTTGGTGAAGCCCCAATTGCTGTCAACCATGCGAAAGCCTATGTAGATCCGAAAGCAAGACTACAACCACTACACAGCACAAGTGTTTTTAGTTAATGATATGTGATTCTCATTTGTAATGATGTGAATGAATCAAATTTTAAAGGACCACCCAGAAATAAACGGGTGGTCCAATTTTTTATTTTCTATCTGTTAACAGAATGAATTTCATTATTTTTAATTTTGGAACTGGATACGATATTATAATAAATTCACTTTAAATTATTCATGGTATCTTCGTTGATTGTAGTGGAGGGCGGCGACTGCGTGCTCTCAAACGCTTCGCTTTTTGGTCGCAAAAGCCGTTCTTCGTAACGGCTCTTCCTGTGGGATTAGCAGGGAAAAAGGTAGTTCACTTTTTCCTAGGTAAGACCCCGCAGGGAGCGAAGCGACTGAGGAGGCTTACCGCCGGCCCCACGGAAAGCGTCCGCCCGGAACGGAAATCAACATTATTAAGGTTAATCTCAAGATAGTAATTGAATTTTGAAATTAAATGAAAAAGAAATATTACAGATACAAAGAAATACCCAGGATTAATAACAGTGGACCAAAGAAAATTAAGTAACTGATTGGATTGCCAAAGTTTACCGTCCAACCAACACCAAATCGTTTTTCTATAAAAATGGAAGGGTCATCTTTGTTCACATAAATCACGCCAAGCTTCCAATATTGATCATCGTCAAAATTTGTAATCCCTTCTACTTCTTCTTCTGTAATTTGAACATCGAGACGTGCACCGCCTTGACCCACTTTAAAAGCATAAACTGCAGTCATTCCAAAAATAATAATGATAAATGCAATCGGCAGAGCGAGTACAATAGCGGTTCCGCCGATATTTTCATGTATCGTCATTAATTGTAAAAAAGCAAATAAGATTGTTAGAAGAAGGGCTGTTGCAAATAAAAGCCAACTGGAATACTTTCGAAAAGCTAGCTGTTGGGCCCGTGATTTCTTTTTGCGATTCGCTTGGATTTTAATGCCAGATCTTTTAGTTAATTCGTTAATTCCGACCATCATCCCTTGCATAATGAGTAAAATAAGTAGGAGAGCAATTGCCGAAAAAGGTGTTTTCTCAGTAAATGCATCGGGTTGACCATCGATCCCCCAGTGCGTTGGGATAAGTTCAGGTAAACTTGGATAATGAATCGTTGTGTAAATAATCAGCCCAATTGTTATGACCATGGGCAAGAGAAAAATTGTAAAAGGTAACATTTCATCAGCGGTTCTGGCAGCAATATCAACTAATCGAACTTGTTTTAAATTTGCTCCCCATTGATTTTCCGTTTTTAACTTTGAGGTTTTGGCGTGGAAAACAAAGTATAAAGCCATACTTAAAATCAAAATAGCAAATTGAATTGCAACGCCGCTTATCATCATTTTCTCTTCAAGTGGTTTGGCGTTCATTGCCCATATCATAAATGCGGTAATCGTTAGAATTCCGATAATGAAGACTATGGATGCATACATTTTTTTATAAAAAAGAAGTTTTTCGTTTTTTGTATAACCATTTGGGATGGTTACACCGAAAACGATTGTTGGTTTTAATAAATAGGGAATAGCAGCCTGGATTATGATAATAAAAGTAGCTATAGCTAGTAATAAAGCAATTGTCATTGATCTCCCTCCTTGATACTTATCATGATGTCTGAAGAAAGTTGATGAACCTGTTCTTCTGTTAAACCATTCGCGAGTAATTCTGCCATCATTGGACGTATTAGATGAGTGAATTGTTGAAGTTTCGCTTCGTCTACTGTTCGCTGTTGAACAATGGTTCCTGACTTTGGAATAATTTGTACAAGACCTTTTTTTTCAAGTTCACGATACGTTTTATTCACCGTATGCATATTTATCCCAAGATCAGAAGCAAGAGCGCGCACGGACGGTAAAGTATTTCCCGTTTGGAGCGTCCCGTTTGCAATTGCTTCTATTAAGCCATTCATTAATTGGATGTAAATGGGTACTTCCGAATCCATATCTATTTCAATAAACATACGATCCCTCCTCTGAACGCCTAAAAATCAATTTCGTTCGGCCTTCTATACTCATAACTTTTATGCGAAAGTGTTATATGTTTATTATAACACTTTCGTCGGATTTATTCTATAATAAAAAGGCCCTCACTTTTTGAATGAATCTCAAAAAGTGAGGGCGTTTATTGTTATTCACTTAATTCGGAAATCGTGACGAATTGAAAGTCGTTTTCCGCTAAATAAGCGAGAACAGCGTCAAGCCCATCAGCGGTCGATGTGTGAATATCATGCATGAGAATAATGCTGCCGTCTCTCGTGTTTTGTTTTACATATGAAAGCAGTTGACTTGCATTTCTGTGTTTCCAATCGAGTGTATCAACGTCCCATAAAATCATTGATAAGTCTGTTAGGTTTAATACGTTGTCATTAAAAGCACCGTATGGGGGACGAAAAATTTCTGGTTTTTGACCTGTTACTTCTTCGATAATCGTAGTAGTTCTATCAATTTCACTTGCGATTTTATCATTATTCGCCTTTGTTAAATCAGGATGCGTCCAAGAGTGGTTACCGAGTTCGTGCCCGGCTTCGTGAACGCTTTTGGCAATTTCAGGATAATATTCAACCCGGCTACCTAGCATGAAGAAGGTGGCTTTTGCATCATATCGCTCCAACGTTTCTAATATCCGTGTTGTCACTTTCGGGTCGGGACCGTCGTCAAATGTCAGGGCAACTCTTTTTTGCTTGGGAATTTCTTCATGCTCCACATTATTGTTTCGAATCTCTTTATTCTTTGTAGCCTCCTGTTGATTAATGGCTGATTGAGCTGTGTTCGGTTTTTCTGTCTTTTCCTCTACGATTAAAGCTTGAAGAAATTCTGTAAGTAAAGGATTGATCGTTTGATAGGGAATCGCAACGATTGGAATCCCTGCCTCGCTGTTTGCCAGTTTATTATATTCGAAATAAAAGATAATTTCATTTTCTGCTAATGCGAAGTTTTGAAAGTTTTCCCAAATGGGTTGTGTGTGAATGGCTACTTGCTCAGGTAATAAATGATTGATAAGTGCTTCATCTTGATAAAGGCGTTCTTCTGTGAGCTGTGAGATTTCCAGCAGATGTTGTAGATGATAATCGAAAACATGTTCAATTGTAATGCGGTCACCAGTATCAGGGTTTAGTCGGAAAGTGTGAATGCTGATTTCGCCTTCGTTGTCGCCGATGTATTCATTTTTTACGATTACAAAAGAATAAATTCCATTATGTTCAAAGGTTTCAAATGAAATGTTCAATTCACTTGGAAATGTTTGGTGATTTTGTTTGTACGCTGCTATGTCAGTTAAATAATTGTATTTTAATGTTTTTA
Source organism: Sporosarcina ureilytica (assembly GCF_001753205.1). Lineage (GTDB taxonomy): Bacteria > Bacillota > Bacilli > Bacillales_A > Planococcaceae > Sporosarcina > Sporosarcina ureilytica. Next base: position 1,332,208 of record NZ_CP017560.1, read on the forward strand.
TGTATTTTTTTACTTCATCATTGAATTGAATATGTTTGCTTTGTGGATATTGAATGGCAAACGGCGCATTCAGGTCGTTTGAAATTTCCGTAACGATTTTAATGCCGGAAAAACTTGATTCAATTTCATCAATTGTTGATGGAATCGTATCAGTGACTGAAAGACTGGATGTTGCTGATGTGCTGCTATTTAGAAAAACAAATAAAAAATAACCGAAGCAAAGAACTAATACGATGGTCATGCAAGTAAGCATAATATCGAGCAAAGGAAAGCGCTCTGTGAACTTTGGTTTTTTCATACTGAAACTCCTTTTTATACTTTCATTCATCAAATGGGTGTTTTTGACTAATGAAACAGTTACATTGAATTTTTTGTCGAATTTTAGCGCCTATCTACTATTGAAGTATACTAGATATATGCAGTCATTCCAATCATTATTGGTAGTGTTTATTATAGAAGTAACACTTTTTTTGATTAAATAATTATGGTATAATGTCAACATCTCAATTTATGAAAAATATTTGTGACAAATATAACAAGGTGGTTTGAAAAATGGAAAAAGGCACATATCGGGTTCTTTTATTTTACAAATATGTAACGATTGAAGATCCTGAAACAGTTGTTGCTGAGCATTTAGAAGCATGTAAGGAAATGGGATTAAAAGGCCGAATTTTTATCGGAACAGAAGGAATCAACGGGACTTGTTCAGGAACAGTTGAACAAACGCAAGCATACATGGACATGATGAATGCCGATGAACGTTTTAAAGATATTGTCTATAAAATTGATGAAGCGGATGGTCATACATTCAAAAAAATGCATGTGCGTGTTCGCGAACAAATTGTTAATTTAAGCTTAGAAGACGATATAAATCCAAATAAATTAACAGGGAATTATTTAAGCCCAGCAGAATTCTTAGAGAAAATGCAAGATGAGGATGCTGTCATTATCGATGCTCGAAACGATTATGAATTCGACTTAGGACATTTCCGTGGAGCCATTCGTCCAGATATACGAACGTTTAGAGAGCTTCCAGATTGGATTCGTGAAAACAAAGAACAATTCGAAGGCAAGAAGATTTTAACGTATTGCACGGGCGGTATTCGATGTGAGAAATTCTCAGGTTGGCTCGTACGAGAAGGTTTTGAAGATGTTAACCAACTTGAAGGCGGAATTGTTTCTTACGGTAAAGATTCTGTGGCAAAAGGTCAATTATGGGATGGGCAATGTTATGTATTTGATGAGCGAATCGCTGTCCCAGTCAACCAAGTAGAACATGTGATTGTTGGTCGTGACCACTTCGATGGTGAGCCATGTGAGCGTTATGTAAACTGTGCGAATCCTGAATGTAATGCACAGATTTTATGCTCGGAAGAAAATGAACATGTATATATGCGCAGTTGTACAGATGAGTGCCGTGTACATCCACGAAACCGTTACTTTACTGAACATAATATGACTGTTGAGGAATTTAATGCGCGTCTTGCAGAAATTGAACGTCGCCGTGGGAATGAACTTATTTCAACGGAAGGTTAAAACTAGTTTTTTACAAATGACTGCGTTGATTCTTTTATAAACATGAAAGAAATAAATGAGATCGTTTAGATGGAAAATATCCCGTCTAAACGATTTCTTTTTGAATGAATAGGATAAGATTGTTATCCGAGCGTATAGATGGAGATTTGATAGTGAAACGCTTGTTGATAATTAATTCAATCAGATTGCTATTTCAAATTCTTTATGTTGTCATATTTTCATTCTCAATCGAAGTCTAAAAGTGGTATACTAGTTGCATTCAAATGTAAAAATGGAGGATTTTTGTTTATGCAATGGAGAAATATATATCGCGGTTTCTTTATCGGAATTAGCGATCTCATTCCTGGCGTGAGTGGGGGAACAATCGCATTCATCTTAGGAATTTATGAACAATTACTAACTGCAATTAGCGGTTTCTTTAGTCGGGACTGGAAAAAGCATATTGGATTTTTACTGCCGCTTGCGATCGGAATGGGTGGCACATTATTGATTTTCAGTCGACTGATTGAATACTTATTAAAAAACTATCATGCACAAACACAATTTTTCTTTCTAGGGCTCATTATTGGTGTGGTGCCTTTTATTTCAAAACAAGTCAATGTCAAAAAGAATTTTAAGCTTGGACATTATTTACTTGTCATTATTGTAGGGGCTGCGCTTGCATCACTGGCGTTTGTAAGCCCACAAGATTATGGAACAATTACGAAACTAACCTCTTCTAATGCGCTCGGTTTATTCCTAGCGGGTTGGGCCGGAAGTATGGCGATGCTATTGCCGGGGATTAGTGGTTCATTTATCTTATTATTACTCGGTGTATATTCGACTGCAATTAGTGCGTTATCGAATTTAAATCTACCAATTATTATAGTAATTGGCTCGGGTGTAATTGTTGGATTTATTGTCAGCAGTAAGGTGATTCGTTATTTACTTGAACGATTCAAGTATGGTACATTTGCTGTCGTGATTGGGCTTATCATTGGATCAGTATTTGTAATTTATCCTGGATTACCTAAGGATGGCACATTTTTAATGATGAGTTTGCTTACATTTTTTATTGGCTTACTTGTCGCGAGTTTATTTAGCTCATTCGATAATAAATCATCGATATAATTTAGATACTTACAAAGTTAACGTGTGAATACGATTTGCTTCGTGTAATTGAAGAGTTACGCGAGAAGGAAGAGTCAATGTTTGAAAAACGCCTAGTGATTAGGCGTTTTTTAAATTGGCTGAATGAAGATGGTTAAGAAAAACGGAAAAATTGATAGAGAAATAGGGCAGCAATTTGTGCTACACTGAGGTAAGAAATGATGTCGATTGTTGTAGAAAATAAATGTTAAATCGCGATAATTTAGTTAAATGAAAGGGGAGGAGTGGACTTTGCTAATAAAAGCAACAGAGGTTTTACGAGATTATTTTGGATATGACTCGTTTAGAACAGGACAGGAGCAAGTCATTGAAAGTGTTTTGCAAGGGAAGGACACGCTATGTGTGATGCCGACTGGCGGAGGAAAATCACTTTGTTATCAAGTACCAGCACTTGTGATGGAAGGAACTGTGCTTGTCATTTCACCGCTCATTTCATTGATGAAAGACCAAGTAGATGCACTGAAAGAAGCAGGGATTTCAGCGGCTTATATTAATAGTACAATGACTTCAGAAGAATACCAGGAGACAATGGAAGCGACGATTCGAGGAGAGTATCGTTTATTATACATTGCGCCTGAGCGACTTGATTCTCCTTCTTTTACAAATCGTTTGCAACTTATGAACGTGCCAATTGTGGCCATTGATGAAGCCCATTGTATTTCTCAATGGGGCCATGATTTTAGGCCGAGCTATCGAAATATCCGTAAAATGGTTTCTCTTTTTCACGAAAAGCCGGTTGTTCTCGCATTAACGGCAACAGCAACACCAGCCGTTCGGGAAGATATTTGTTCACAACTGACAATTGACGAAGAAAATACAGTCATGACAGGATTCGAGAGAGAAAACTTAACTTTTTCAGTGATTAAAGGCCAGGACAGAGAAAAATTTGTCATTGATTATGTAAAGAAAAATGAGGGCGAAGCGGGAATTATCTATGCGGCAACGAGAAAGGCAGTCGATCATCTGTATGAAGTACTTTCAAAACGTGGTGTACCTGTAGGAAAGTATCATGCAGGTCTGTCTGACATAATGCGTCAAGAAGGTCAAGAACAGTTTTTAAATGATGAAACGTCCGTCATGATTGCGACAAATGCATTTGGAATGGGAATCGATAAATCCAATATACGGTATGTGATTCATTACCAAATGCCACGTAATATGGAAAGTTATTATCAAGAAGCTGGACGTGCTGGACGCGATGGGTTAAAAAGTGATTGTACATTGTTGTTTTCATCGCAAGACGTGCAAACGCAACGCTTTTTAATCGACCAATCATTAGATGAATCGAGAATTCCGATGGAGTTACAGAAGTTACAGTCAATGGTCGATTATTGTCATACTGAAGTTTGTTTACAGAAGTTTATCATTCAATACTTTGGCGAAGAAGATGTATCCGATTGTGGTAGATGTGCGAACTGTACAGATACACGGGAAAGCTTAGACGTGACCGAAGACGTACAGAAAGTATTATCTTGCGTAATTCGGATGGGCCAACGATTTGGTAAAACGATGATTGCACAAGTATTAACAGGATCGCGAAATAAAAAAGTGAAAGATTTCGGATTCGATAAATTAACGACGTATGGCATTTTAAAAGGTAGAAGTGCAAAAGACGTCTCTGATTTTATTGAGTTTATTATTTCGGAAAACTATTTGGGGGTTGAACACGGTCAATTTCCAATTATTTATGTGGCAGAGGCCGGAAAAGATGTTTTAACAGGCAAGCAGAAAGTGTTTCGCAAAGTATCTGTCGTCACGAAACAAATTACGGTGGACAATCCGTTATTTGAAAAACTTCGTGCATTACGCCGTCAATTAGCGCAAGACGCTGGCGTTCCTCCGTTTGTTGTCTTCTCAGATAAATCGTTACATGATATGGTAAGTCGCATGCCAACGACTGAAGAGGCGTTTTTAGAAGTCAATGGTGTGGGGCTTACGAAGTTGGAAAGATACGGCGAGCCATTTTTGGAGGAAATTCAAGCCTATCAAAATGAGACTGTATCGACTACTTGATAGCGGGAAAAAATGAAGTAACTAAAATAAAAATCCGTTTGCATTCTATGAAATTTTGAATGCAAACGGGTTTTTTAGTTTAGAGGTATATGGTATTAAAAGTTCGCAAAGTATTTTAAGAAGTAAGCAACGTTTCAGGAAAGTACGCAACGTCTTCATGGAAGTAATCAACGCTTTAAGAAAAGTTCTCAACGCTGTCAGAACAGTATGCAACGTAATCGAAAGTACGCAACGTCTTCATGGAAGTAATCAACGCTTTAAGAAAAGCTTTCAACGCTTTCAGGAAAGTATGCAACGTAATCGAAAGTACGCAACGTCTTCAGGGAAGTAATCAACGCTTTAAGAAAAGTTCTCAACGCTGTCAGAAAAGTATACAAGGTAATCAAAAGTACACAACGTCTTCATGAAAGTAATCAACGTTTTGGGAAAAGCTCTCAACGCTATCACATAAATAAAAAAACAGGTGAGGAATAAAAATACACTCCTCACCAGTTGTATTATCGATTATCAATTTTCTCCGGATTCATATCATGATTCATCAACCGATGTTCAGCCATTTGCTCAAATTTTGTGCCTGGCTTTCCGTAATTGCAATAAGGATCAATCGAGATGCCGCCACGTGGGGTGAACTTGCCCCACACTTCGATATACCGCGGGTCAATCAGTTCAATTAAGTCATTCATAATAATATTGATGCAATCTTCATGGAAATCACCGTGATTCCTAAAGCTAAATAAATATAGCTTCAGAGATTTACTTTCAATGATTTTTTTATCCGGAATAAAGCTAATATACAATGTTGCGAAATCCGGTTGACCCGTTTGTGGGCATAGTGTTGTAAATTCCGGACAATTAAATTTCACGAAATAATCCCGATGCGGGTGTAAACTATCGATAGCTTCTAAGACGCTAGGATTATAAGAATAAGCGTATTCTGTATTTTGATTGCCAAGAAGGGTTAAGTCATCTAATGATGATTGCTCTCTTGTAGACATAAAAAAACCTCCCATTTTAATTGGAACGTGGGAGGTTTGTAACGATTCAAATCGCAACGTATAGTTTTTTATAGAGGGTCGCTATAAACCTCTCCCGGTCAATTATTTATTTTCAAAGTAAAACATTAGCCTATCGTTTGTATATTGTCAACAGACTTTTTCTGCGTCATGCCGAAAAGCGCATAGGCGGCAATAGCAAGAAGGAGAATGCCTGTTAACATAAATGATCCTTTAAACTGCAAATCTAAGAATCCAATGACACTCGAACCTGCAACGGTACCAATTGAAAAGAATGCATAAAAATAACCGTATGCTTTTCCGCGAAATTCGGGTGAGGAAGAATCGATTAACAATGAGTTGATCGATGGGAATAAAAATGCAAAACCAACTCCATAAACAATCATAGCCCCGTATAACAGGGTTAACTCTTCGAATTGGCTTAATAATAACATGCTAACCCCCATGAGGGATATGCCAAATGCAAGTGTAATAATTGGACGTGCATGGTCAAAGATGCGGTTGATGGGTAGTAAAAAGATTAACACAGCTGTAAAACCAAATGCGCTTAGTAACATGCCGCTCGTTTTGGCATCAAAGCCAAGCGCCACAACTTTAAGCGGTAAAACAAGTGCCAATACCCCTTGTGAAAACATAAGGAAGAATGCACCCGCAAAAGCTCGAATCATACCTGAAGATTGAAATAAATGTCGAACTCGAGTTTGTGTTGCTTGATTGCCCGATTTTTTCTTCGGTACAAAATTAAACGAACGCAATGCGAGCATCGCGATGATCGCAATAACGAACATAATTGTCCCATTGATTGCCATTACGAATGCGGTACTCGTTTTTGCACCAACGATCCCGCCATAAGCTGGCCCGATAATGGCAGCTAATCCAACGAAAGCACCGGATATCGCCACGCCACGTCCACGTTTCGTTTTTTCAGTACGATTCGCAAGAAAAGTAAAAGCAGCCGGTACAATGAGACCTTCCATAAAGCCATGTAAAAAACGAATTCCTAGTAAACTAATAGGATCCGCAATGATAGAGTAAAGAAATAAAGAAATAGCGGTGGCAAACAAACCTATTACGAGAATGATAAATGGTCCACGCTTATCTGTCATAAAGCCGGAAAGTACATTTCCAATCATATTCGTAAATGAATAGAGTCCTACCGCTAAGCCCGTAATAAAAGGCGTCGCACCTAGTGAATCAGCGAATGGACTCATAATCGGTAACTGTGAAAATAAATCTAAAAATGAAATAAACACAATTAAATAAACAAAATTGCGCAATTTAATAAGCCTCTTTTCATGTGAAATACATTACTTTTACTTTAACATTGTTTATGCTTAAGATGATATGGAAAAGTATTGATTTTCATCTGATAATTAATATGTAAAAAGGAGAATGGGACATGACAGAAAAAATTAGAATTGGCATTGCAGGATACGGAAATTTAGGCCGGGGGGTTGAGTCTGCAATTTATCAAAATGAAGATATGGAACTAAAGGGTGTATTTACTAGAAGGAACCCGGGAGATGTAAACCTAATAAACGAATCAGTTCCTGTTTATGCACTAAATCGTATAGAAGATTTTAAAGAGAAAATCGATGTACTTATTTTATGTGGAGGCTCAAAAAATGATTTGCCAGAACAAGGACCGATGTTAGCCGAGCATTTTACAACGATTGATAGCTTTGATACACACGCGGACATCCCAAAACATTTTGATGCGGTGGATAAAGTCGCCAAGCCCAATAAAAAGACAGCGATTATTTCAGTAGGATGGGACCCAGGTTTATTTTCAATGAACAGATTATTCGGGGAATCTGTGTTAGCGGAAGGCACTACATATACATTTTGGGGGAAAGGGTTAAGCCAAGGACATTCCGACGCGGTTCGTAGGGTTCCAGGCGTGAAAGGAGCCGTTCAATACACCATTCCGAACCCGGAAGCAGTTGAACAAGTGCGAAGTGGATCCCTGCCCGAATTAACGACGCGTGAACAACATACGAGAGAATGCTACGTCGTTCTTGAAGAAGGCGCAGATGCAAAAGAAGTAGAGCAGGCAATCGTTACAATGCCAAATTACTTCACCAACCACGACACAACAGTCCATTTTATTTCTGAAGAAGAACTAAAACGAGACCATGCTGCAATGCCACACGGTGGATTTGTGATTCGTAGTGGAAAAACAGGTGAGGGAAATAATCAAGTGATTGAATATGCATTAAAACTAGAGAGTAATCCAGAGTTTACAGCGAGCGTTTTGGTCGCCTATGCAAGAGCGGCGTTCCGTTTAAATCAAAATGGCGACTATGGGGCGAAGACAGTCTTTGATGTGGCACCAGGATTACTTTCGCCGAAAAGCGCGGCTACACTACGTAAGGAATTGTTGTAAGGGAAAGTTGAATAGTAAATGTTTTGAAAACGAGCTCCAATTAGAATATACTAAATAAGCTTAACTACTTAGGGGGTCGAAAAATTGACGAAACTAGACGAAACATTGACGATGTTAAAAGAATTAACAGATGCAAAAGGCATCCCAGGAAATGAGCGCGAACCACGTGAAGTAATGAAAAAATATATAGCACCATTTGCTGATGAAATTGAACAAGACGGCTTGGGCTCTTTAATCGCAAAGAAAACAGGCGATGAAAGCGGACCGAAAGTGATGGTTACAGGACACCTTGACGAGGTTGGCTTTATGGTCACGAAAATAGACAATAAAGGATTTCTTTCATTTCAAACAGTTGGCGGCTGGTGGTCCCAAGTAATGCTAGCCCAACGCGTAACAATTGTTACACGTAAAGGTGACACAGTAACGGGCGTTATCGGTTCAAAGCCACCGCATATTTTATCGCCAGAAGCACGAAAGAAGCCAGTTGACATTAAAGATATGTTCATTGACGTCGGTGCTACTTCTAAAGAAGAGGCGATGGAGTGGGGGATTTTACCAGGCGATATGGTTGTTCCTTATTTTGAATTTACTGTGATGAATAATGACAAGCACCTTCTTGCCAAAGCATGGGATAATCGGATTGGTGTTGCAATCGCGATAGACGTACTTAAAGGCTTGAAAGAGGAAAAACATCCGAACGTTGTCTATAGCGTGGGTGCTGCACAAGAAGAAGTTGGCCTGCGTGGTGCAAAAACGGCTGCAACAAAAATCCAACCTGATATTGGTTTTGCGGTAGATGTCGGCGTTGCTGGTGACACACCTGGAATTTCAGAGAAAGAAGCGACAGGAAATATGGGAGACGGTCCACAAATTTTACTGTTTGACGCATCCATGGTGTCTCATAAAGGGTTACGTGATTTAGTCATCGATACGGCTGAAGAAAAGGGCATTCCTTATCAATTTGGAACAATGTCTGGTGGCGGAACAGACGCAGGTGCTATCCATATTTCAAATAATGGCGTACCATCCTTAGCAATTTGTATTCCAACTCGTTACATTCACAGCCATGCCGGAATTTTACACCGTGATGATTATGAAAATACAGTGAAGCTTCTCATCGAGGTCATTAAGAAATTAGACCGTGACACAGTTAATTCAATTACATTTGAATAAATATCATAATAAAAATGTCCAAACAATCATTGTTTGGACATTTTTTCTTTTTGATTTATAAGATTTTAAATTATTGATTAAGTTATAATAATTCACTTGACTTTATAAATATACACACATATACTATTTTATACAATCAAAAATAAGTAGAGGATGATCGATAATGGTGCAATTAAACTTACTGGATAATGATATTGAAGCGGATTTAAAAGGTCGGGATTTATTAAGTTTGCTAGATTTTACGAGTGAAGAAGTCGTTTTTTTCATTCAGAAAGCCGTTGAAATGAAGAAAGCAAAGGAAGAAGGTAAAGAAAATCTACCGCTCGTAGGGAAGACACTCGGAATGATTTTTGAAAAAAATTCAACGCGAACGAGAATATCATTTGAAGTAGGGATGATTCATCTAGGCGGTCATGCGATTTATATGAATGCGAAAGAATTACAACTTGGCCGCGGGGAATCGATTCATGATACAGCGAAAGTGCTATCTGAATTTGTGGATGGTGTAATGATACGTGCCAATTCACATGAAGATGTAAAAGAGTTAGCAAAATATTCATCAATTCCGATTATTAATGGTTTAACGGATGTTTATCATCCGTGCCAGGCGTTGGCTGATTTACTGACGATTTTTGAAGTGAAAGGAACTTTTGAAGGTAAAAAACTCGCTTATGTAGGGGATGGAAATAATGTTGCCCATTCATTAGTTGTCGCCGCGGCACATGTAGGTATGGACGTGGTCGTAGCTACACCGAAAGGCTATGAATGTGACGATGCGATTATTCAAAAGGCAAAGAAAATTGCAGAGCAGAACGGGAGTCTTTTTGAGCTAACGAATGATCCGATAAAAGCTGTAACCGATGCCGATGCGATTTATACAGACGTCTGGACGAGTATGGGGCAGGAGGAAGAAACTGTACAGCGACTTAAAGACTTTAAAGATTTTCAAATTAACGATGCATTAGTCGCCAACGCGAAAGATGATTATATGTTTTTACATTGTCTACCTGCTAATCGCGAAGAAGAAGTTGCGACGTCTGTCATTGATGGTCCAAACTCTTATGTTTTTCACCAAGCGGGGAATCGACTGCATGCACAAAAAGCTGTTTTAGCAGCATTACTATAAGTGCATCCAAAGTATTGGAAAAGTTTCAAATGGTATGATTTTAAAATCTTGAAGTTTATGATGAAGTAGTCTATACTATAAGTAAGTTAATAGTACTGGTTTGAGTCATTGAGAGACCTCTCGGAGACAATTGTGTACGCAATTGTCTTCCTTGAGGTCTCTCTTTTTTGTTGATTGTTCTAAACGAAGAAAGGGGATTAATAAAATGATAAATTTTTCATCTTTAAATAGGGTAGAAACATTGAACAAACTTGAGTCAGAGGAATTTGACCTCATTATAATTGGCGGCGGGATTACAGGTGCTGGAATTGCATTAGATGCAACAACACGAGGATTAAAAACAGCACTTGTTGAAATGCAAGATTTTGCCTCAGGAACATCCAGCCGCTCTACGAAACTTGTACACGGAGGATTACGTTATTTAAAACAATTTGAAATAAAAGAAGTAGCTGAACTTGGTAAAGAACGAGCAATAGTTTATGAGAACGGCCCCCATGTGACGACCCCCGAGTGGATGTTACTACCTTTTCATAAAGGAGGCACGTTTGGAAAGTTCTCGACATCATTTGGCTTGAAAGTGTATGACTTCCTTGCTGGAGTTAAGAAGTCAGAGAGAAGAAAGATGCTTACGAAGGAAGAAACAATGAAAAAAGCGCCGCTCGTAAAAAAAGAAGGGCTATTAGGCGGAGGCATTTATGTAGAATATCGAACAGACGACGCACGATTAACGATTGAAGTCATTAAGGCCGCCGCGCAAAAAGGGGCAACGATTGTTAATTATGCGAAGGCACAAAGATTTATATACAACAATAAGAATAAAATTGCCGGTGTAGAAGTTGTAGACAAACTCACAGGAAAAAAGACAGAAATAAAGGCAAAAGCGGTCATTAACGCAGCTGGTCCCTGGGTAGATAAAGTAAAAGCTATTGAAGGCGGAGAAAGTAATAAACATTTAATTTTATCAAAAGGTGTTCATGTTGTATTTGACCAAAGCGACTTCCCTCTCCAACAAGCAGTCTATTTTGATACACCGGATAAACGCATGGTGTTTGCAATTCCGAGAGATGGGAAAACGTATGTAGGTACAACGGATACTTTTTACGACGGAGACCCGAAAGTGATGCAAATAACTGAAACTGATCGGACTTACATATTAGATGCGATTCATTATATGTTCCCAAAGTTAAAATTAACAGAACAACATATTGAATCGAGTTGGGCGGGCGTCAGACCACTTATTCATGAAGAAGGAAAAAATCCTTCGGAAATTTCGAGAAAAGATGAAATATGGGAGTCGGAAACAGGACTCATTACGATGGCAGGTGGAAAATTAACAGGTTATCGTAAAATGGCAGAAACCGTTGTTGATAAAGTAACAGATAGATTGAGTAAAGAGGGAAACATGCACTTCAAGCCATGTACCACTAAGGAAATGCCGATATCTGGGGGAGACATAGGCGGTTCTGCAAATATGGCAGTTTTTCTTAAGAAAAAAATAGAGCTAGGAAAAAGTATAGGGCTGACAGAAGAAGAAAGTCGGAAATTAGCCGTATTATACGGAACCAATGTTGATCTAGTATTTTCATTTATAGAAAAAGAGGAATCCGAACTTCCAAGTGTCTTATATGCACAACTTCTTTATGCGATTCACCATGAAATGGCAGTAAAACCGGTTGATTTCTTTATTCGTAGAACTGGAGACTTACTATTTAATATAAAACTGGTAAACTTATGGAAGGATCAAGTAATCGAAGAAATGACAAAAATATTCAACTGGACTGAGCAGGAACGTACACAATATACAGAGGAACTGGAGAAGGAAATTATGTGGGCGACAACTGTGGTCTAGTAAAATAACTTGAACATGTTGAGAGATATCCTAAATGAAAACTGAAGAAAGGTGAATCTTTGCCATGCCATTTCAAAAACAAAAAATATTACCAGCAGCTCGGGATATTAAAAGTTTTGAACAGTTATTACAAAGTGATTATGAATATATTGTTTTATTAGAAGTCCATATTAGCCAATTAAAAAATCTTAGGGAACTAGCGAATCAACATAAAAAGAAGCTGATTATCCACGCGGATCTCATTCAAGGGTTAAAAACAGATAATTATGCTGCAGATTTCTTATGCAATGATATTAAACCAGGAGGCATTATTTCCACTCGCTCTAATATGCTTCTGAAAGCAAAAGCAAAAGGAATAATTGCGATTCAACGAATGTTTTTATTAGATACAATAGCGCTTGAAAAGAGTTATTCACTCATTGAAACAACCCAACCAGATTTTATCGAAATGCTGCCTGGTGTAATTCCAGAACTCATCAGTGAAGTATATGAACGGACCGGAATACCTATTATTAATGGTGGATTAATTAGAACGATGTTGCATGTGGAGGAAGCATTATCAGCAGGAACAGTTGCTGTTACTACTTCAGATAAAGAATTATGGGAAAATATTAATAATAAGTTGACGGATTAAGGAATCATTGGTATGATTTCCTTAAGTTAATAAAATCGTGGTTGAGTTTAGGAGTCCACACTTAAATCTTGCGTTTAGCAAGTTTTTAAGTGTGGACTTTTTCTATCTTAAAACCCATACCACATTTTATCAACTATAAATGAGGAGGGGGAACAAAATGACAGCATTTTTAGGGGAACTTGTCGGGACAATGATTTTAATCATTTTTGGTGCTGGTGTTGTTGGCGGCGTTGTCATGAAAAAATCCAAGGCAGAAGGGGCAGGATGGATTGTTATAACAGTTGGTTGGGGACTGGCTGTTACGATGGGCGTTTATGCAGTAGGCAATATAAGTGGGGCCCATTTAAATCCAGCGGTGACTGTTGGTCTTGCAACGATTGGGGCGTTTCCGTGGGCGGAAGTGCCGATGTATATATTTGCACAAATGATGGGCGCGATGATTGGAGCCATTATAGTGTACTTTCATTATTTACCACATTGGGGAGAAACGGAAGATCAGGATGCCAAGTTGGCCGTATTTGCAACGATTCCTGCAATTCGACATCCGCTATCAAACTTAACGAGTGAAATTATTGGAACATTTATTTTAATTCTAGGACTACTTACGATTGGTGCAAATGAGTTTACAGAAGGGTTGAATCCACTCATTGTTGGTGCGTTAATTGTTGCCATTGGTATGTCTCTTGGAGGAACGACAGGATATGCAATCAACCCTGCACGCGACTTAGGGCCTCGAATTGCACACTTCATCTTACCGATACCTGGTAAAGGAAAATCAAATTGGAACTACGCATGGATACCTGTTGTTGGACCTATTCTAGGCGGCGTGTTCGGCGCATTATTTTATAAAAAGCTCTTTGAAGGTTCTAATCATATTGCATTTTGGATTGTAGGTGCGATTGTGTTAGCCGTATTGCTAAGTGCGCAATATTCAATTCGTAAAGAACAATCAAAAATGACTGAACGTGTTACGGCTGAAAGGGTTTAAGTTATAATAGATAGTAAATGAAATGGGGATGAATTAAAATGACTGAAAAATATATTTTAGCGATAGACCAAGGAACAACTAGTTCGCGAGCAATTTTATTTGATAAAGAAGGAAAGATTTATCATACGGCACAGCAAGAGTTTCCTCAGTATTTCCCAAAACCTGGCTGGGTAGAACATAACGCACATGAGATTTGGAGCTCGGTATTAGCGGTGCTTGCACGTGTACTATCTGAAAAAAATATTACGGTTAATCAAATAAAAGGCATTGGGATTACAAATCAAAGAGAGACAACTGTCGTTTGGGATAAAGCTACAGGAAATCCCATTTACAACGCAATTGTATGGCAATCACGTCAAACAGCGGAAATTTGTGATGAATTGAGAGAAAGCGGTTACAATGAGTTGTTTCGTGACAAGACTGGTTTACTATTGGATGCTTACTTTTCAGGGACAAAAGTAAAATGGATATTAGATAACGTTGAAGGTGCAAGAGAAAAGGCTGAACGTGGAGAGCTTTTATTCGGCACAATTGATACGTGGTTAATTTGGAAGTTGTCAGGCGGAAAAATACATGTCACGGATTATTCTAATGCATCAAGAACACTTATGTACAATATTTTTGAATTAAAATGGGACGAAGAGTTACTCGAGATTTTAGGTGTCCCGGCATCCATGCTTCCGGAAGTAAAATCCTCATCAGAAATTTATGGATACACAGATGATGTTCACTTCTTTGGAGAGGCTACGCCAATTGCAGGAATCGCAGGGGATCAGCAAGCAGCTTTATTCGGTCAAGCTTGTTTCGAGAGTGGCATGGTGAAGAACACGTATGGAACAGGTTGTTTTATGTTAATGAATACTGGCGAAAAAGCTGTGAAATCAGATAATGGACTCCTGACAACAATTGCTTGGGGGATTGATGGGAAAGTTGAATATGCGCTTGAAGGGAGTATTTTTGTCGCGGGGTCTTCTATCCAGTGGTTGCGTGACGGTCTTAGAATGTTCCGCGATTCTGCCGAAAGTGAAAAGTACGCTGAAAAAGTAGCATCTACTGAAGGCGTATACGTTGTTCCTGCTTTTGTTGGACTTGGTGCACCTCATTGGGATAGCGAAGTGAGGGGAGCGGTATTCGGACTAACGCGCGGAACGGAAAAAGAACATTTTATTCGTGCAACGCTTGAGTCACTTGCTTATCAAACGAAAGATGTATTAGATGCAATGGAAGCAGACTCGGAAATTTCATTGAAAACGTTACGTGTTGATGGGGGGGCGGTTGCGAATAATTTCTTAATGCAATTTCAGGCAGATATATTAAATGTCCCTGCCGAGCGTCCGCTCATAAATGAAACAACAGCACTTGGCGCTGCATACTTAGCGGGACTAGCAGTTGGTTTTTGGAAGGATAAGAATGAAATTGCAAAGCATTGGCATCTCGATCATAGATTTACACCTGAGATGGAGCAAGAACAACGTGAAAAGCTCTACGAAGGTTGGCAAAAAGCAGTGAGCGCTGCAATTGCTTTTAAATAATCGGGAAGCAAAGTCCTCATGCCGGTAAGTGCATTGAGGACTTTTGTGCGCTTAGTTTTGTTGATTTAGCATTATTTTAAGTTGATTTATCAAAAGACTAGGATAAATACCTAGTCTTTTTTTGTATAGTGTGCCCGGCATGGATAATCGCTAGGCGGTGAAAGTCCGCTACAGGCTTGGCAGTAGGAACTGTTAGCAGAAGGCAAGGGTGTCCATCGAGAGGTGGAATCTGAAGGAAGCCGTATGCAAATTCTTGAACTGACGAACAGAAACTATATACAAGGCTGAATTGGGATGGATAAGTCTGCTATTCAAGATGAAGTCCGATACTGCCCGAATCCCATACAGTAAATATAGCAGTTACATGAGAAGAAAGTGATTATTCTTACCCGGGGAGGTCTTACGGGGGTTATTCAATTAACAATCGGATTAGTGATAGTTCGATGAACCGTGAGAAGTCAGCAGAAGCCATAATAGTTCCCACTGCGGGAATGAAGGGCTGAACAATCTTAAATCTTGAGAAAACAAGGAGGTGTAGACATCACCGCCAAAGCACAGAAAACACCGCGGTAATGACCAAAAGGTGGCTACCTATGGAGAGATAAGTTGGAAACGAAAGGGTACATAGGAGTGTGTAGGGATGTCGCATAGATATGAAAGAACAAGATGGTATCAACTTAATCGAACAGGTTATCACAGATGATAATCTTTGGAGAGCCTATGAGAAAGTCAGAAAGAATAAAGGGGCGCCAGGAGTAGATGGGGTTACGGTCTACCAACTAAAGGGACATATGGAAAGGTTTTTCCTACCTTTAAAACAGAAGTTAAAGGATGGAACCTACCAACCACAACCCGTAAAACGGGTTGCGATTCCCAAAGCTGATGGGTCGAAAAGACACTTAGGTATTCCTTGTGTCTTAGATAGGGTCGTGCAGCAAGCAATTTTACAAGTCATAGAGCCAATTATTGACCCATACTTCTCAGAAAATAGCTACGGGTTTCGAAAGGGTAGAAGTGCCCACCAAGCCATAAGAAAAGCTGAAGAATACTATCGAGAAGGCTACAGAGTAGTTGTAGACTGTGATTTGAAAAGCTACTTTGACACCATCCATCATCAAAGAATCCGTGGCTATCTGGAATACTTCATCTCAGATAAAATTGTACTTCGTCTTATCTGGAAATTCTTGCGCTCAGGCATTCTTGACAAAGATATTTACATCGAGACGACGAAAGGTGCACCGCAAGGTGGACCGTTATCGCCAATTTTAGCAAATGTTTATCTTAACTTGTTAGACAGGGAGCTTGAGAAAAGAGGACACCGTTTTATCCGGTATGCGGATGACTTTGTCATTTATGTTAAAAGTAGACGTGCAGGTGAACGGGTCATGGCAGGGATCACAGACTTCTTAGAAAAAGACCTTCAACTGACAATCAACCAAAGTAAGAGCCAAATATGTGGTGCGACAAAAGCAACATTCCTTGGTTTCAACATACAAAATCTCATGGGAAAGTAGGTTGCCGACCAAGTAGGTCGGCGAAACAAAGATTTAAAGGAAAGCTGAGGAAGCTAACAAGTCGGAAACGACCTGGAACTTTCTTAGAAATCATCACGAAGATAAACCAAACAACAACCGGTTGGATTAACTATTATGGGATTGCGAATATGAAATCCTTTATTGAAACAACTCAACAATGGTTAAATCATAGATTAAGACAATTGATATGGAAAAGGTGGAAGAAAATTAGGACAAGGTATACGATGCTTCGTAAATATGACATTGACCATGAAGATGCGAAGAAACTAGCTAATACCCGAAAAGGTTACTGGCGTATATCCAGAAATGCGATTATCCATCGTGCCATAACAAAAGAAAGACTCACGAAGTGGGGATTAAAAGATATGTCCCAACTTTATGAGTCTAGATACTTAAAAGGTTGAACCGCCGTATACGGAACCGTACGTACGGTGGTGTGAGAGGTCGGCTAATCAATTAATGGTTAGCCTCCTACTCGATTTAAACATAACATAATGTTAATAATACTTTACACCATGTTAAGTTTACTGTACATTTACATTAGGAGGTGGCAAGTTTGTTAAGAAATCGTTTAAAAGAATTGAGAGCACGTCATAATTTCACGCAAATTGAATTGGCAAAGATTGTTGGGGTTACTCGGCAGACAATTGGATTTATTGAAAAAGGGGAATTTTCACCGTCAGTTACATTAGCTTTAAAACTTGCCCGTGCTTTGGAATGCGATATCAATGAATTATTTTGGTTGGAAGGGGAGGAAGGAAATGAAAAATGATATGCGTGTCACATTGCCGCTTTGGCAAATGGCGGCTATTGCCTTATTAATGGTTATTACGATTACGATGGGTTTAGCGACAAAAGTGACGAACTTTACAAATGATCGTTTAGAATTTGAAATAACATTTGGAAGTTATCTTGGGGGGATTTTCGCATGTGCAATGGTTGCATTCCTAATTTTCTTTGTCTTGTTCTTAATCAACATTCAAAAACATAACAAAAGGTTTCCCGACAAGAAAATAAATACTTTTACGTTTAAACCTCAGGAATATATTGAAGACGATGAGTGGTTCGATGAAATGACGAAACGTGCAACGAAGAAAGTTTATTCATATTATTCATGGACGTTGCCATTGCTTGTAGGATTTTCCTTGGGTGGATTTTTAGGTAGAACTGTCATTTTGGTTGGGATTTTGCTAATCGCGATGGGACAATATTGGATTTATTACTCAACGATGAGAAAAATGTTAAAGAGTGCGGAGGAAGATGAATGATTGAATATTTATTAGTTTTTTTAGGAGCTGCGATTCCCTGGTTAGAAATTGCCCTTGTGATTCCTTTGGGAATCATTAGTGGGCTTTCACCATTTTGGGTAATGGTCACCGCGTTTACCGGTAATTTACTGACAGTATTGCTCGTGATTATTGGTTTTCAAAGAGTAAAAGAGTGGGTTGAAAGCAGAAGAAAGAACAGTAAAAAAGAGCCGTCCAAAAGAACAGAACGAGGCAAACGAATTTGGAATAAATACGGAATGCCAGGCGTAGCCCTCCTCGGTCCGTTTGTAATTGGAACACATATTTCCGCATTTATCGGATTGTTATTCGGAGCAAATAAAGCAAATGTAACATTTTGGATGGTTGTCAGCATCGCACTTTGGACACTTGTTTTTGGTATTCTTACAGCAATGGGCTTTGATTTTTTTGTTGTCAGGAACGCCAGTGCAAATTAATGGAGGATCCGAGTATCGCTAAAGAAAACCGCTTTATTAGCAGAAGGTTCTAGAATCATAAAAGCCGCCCAATTCATTTAGGCGGCTTTTCGTATGATGGGGGCCCCTTTTTACAAGGAATTCATTTGAACCGTTTTTAGCTCGCTGCAAATACTTGGGCTAATTCATCAGCCATTTTTGCTTTTTCTTGCTCGCCTGCATGGTTCCAAAGTTTTTCGAAAAACACGCCTAGTCCTGGTAGTAAGTGTTCCTCTCCACGTTGAATTGCATCTTCGACGACATTACGAACTTGTTCTGCTGAGTTATTAGTCATATTCGTAGTAATGGCATCTCGTATTTGAAAATTCATCTTATCATCCTCCTAATATCATTTTGGACAGATTTATCGCCAACTATACCGACTTTTGGTACACTTAAAAGAAAAAGGCGGTACGCTTTACATGAAACGAATCGAATCAATTCAAAATGCACTCGTGAAACATTGGAAAAAACTTGTTCAGACTCGAAAAGAACGTGATAAATCAAAGGAGTTTATCGTAGAAGGTTTTCATCTAGTGGAAGAGGCATTGAAAACTGAAAATGCTGTATTGACATTAATGAAGCGAGAAGATGTCGAACTCCCGGAAAACTGGAATATAGAAAATGTTGTTGTGAATGAAATAACAAGAGCAGTTGCAAAGGAAATTTCGGAAACGGAGCAATCTCAAGGCGTTTATGCGCATTGTCGTCAACCGGAATATACAGAAGCCTCTTATAGAAATTGGAAAAAGCTTCTGTTTATCGATGCAGTGCAAGATCCAGGAAATGTAGGCACAATGATTCGAACAGCCGACGCTGCCGGAATGTCCGCTGTGATTATAGGAAAAGGCTCAGCGGATCCATTTAATCCGAAGACAGTTCGTTCTGCACAAGGTTCTCATTTCAATATTCCAGTAGTGAGAGGAGATTTAACGGAATGGATTCAAAAAGCAAAAGAAAATGACATTAAAGTCATTGGCACAAGCTTGGAAGAGTCTGTTTTATATAAAGAGGTACAACCGAGTGGAAAATTTGCACTGATTGTTGGAAACGAGGGCAGTGGGATGAGTCCAGAACTCCTCGCACAAACAGATACAAATGTCAGAATTCCAATTCACGGAAAAGCAGAATCTTTAAACGTTGCTGTCGCGACGGGCATTCTTCTATATGCATATTCGGAAGAATAAGTGGGCAGAATGTTGAAGGACAAAGAATTATCGGGTATACTAACTGTATATTGTTTATAAAAGCAATGATTGGGAAAAGTTGATGATAGAAAAGTCGTCAGGAAGTTTGCACCTTGACTGAAAGTGCAAATCGATTTTGTTTATTAATGTTCACCCCATGAGCTGCCGCCAGGACTAGAAAGAATTCTATAAAGGCGCGCCGGCACCGGACCGTTATGCCGATATTTGAGTGATTACACGATGACAAAAGTACAATTTGTGTACTTAATTGTATGACTAATAAATTGTCGTCAATGTGTAATAATCAGGGTGGTACCGCGAAGAAAATATCCTCGTCCCTTTTATAGGGACGTTTTTTTGTGCTTAATTTAGAAGAGGCTTTTCTGAAATTGATCCAATTAACCACTCGCTAAGATTCTAAAATTCGAAAGGAGAATAAGAAATGGAAGAACGATTAAATGAATTGAAAGAAGAAGTACTTGCTAAAATTCAAGAGGCTAGTAACACAAAAGCTTTAAATGATGTCCGTGTTGCTTATTTAGGGCGAAAAGGTCCGATTACTGACTTATTAAAGGGAATGGGGAAATTACCACCTGAAGAACGTCCAAAAATGGGCGCACTTGTGAATGTCATCCGTGAATCAGTAACAGAAGTTTTAGAAGCACGCATGGCTAAGCTCGAAGAAGAAGCAATTAATGCACAGCTAGAAAAAGAGTCGATTGACGTGACACTTCCAGGGCGTCCTATAAAAACAGGAAATCATCACCCGCTTACACGTGTTGTAGAAGAAATTGAAGATTTCTTTTTAAGCATGGGGTATGAAATTGCAGAGGGACCAGAAGTTGAAAAGGATTATTATAACTTCGAAGCACTTAATTTACCGAAAGGGCATCCAGCTCGCGATATGCAAGACTCTTTCTATATTTCTGAAGAGATTCTCTTACGTACACATACATCACCTGTTCAAGCGCGCACGATGGAAGTGAAAAAAGGAGAACCTATTAAAGTCATCTGTCCAGGAAAAGTTTATCGCCGGGATAGTGATGATGCGACGCACTCTCATCAATTTACGCAAATTGAAGGACTCGTTGTTGGTGAAAACATTCGCATGAGTGATTTGAAAGGAACACTTTCTTTATTTGCAAAAGAAATGTTTGGCAACGACCGTGAGATTCGTCTACGTCCAAGTTTCTTCCCGTTCACAGAACCGTCTGTTGAAATGGATATTTCCTGCTTTAAATGTGGTGGAGATGGATGTAATGTTTGTAAGAAGACAGGCTGGATTGAAATCTTAGGTGCTGGTATGGTTCATCCGAATGTTTTAGAAATGGCTGGCTATGATTCTTCAGTTATGACTGGCTTTGCATTTGGGATGGGACCTGAACGAATTGCGATGTTGAAATATGGTGTAGAAGACATTCGTCATTTCTACACGAATGACGTAAGGTTTATTTCACAATTTCACCGGACAGAAGCATAAGGAGGAAGTTAAATGTTAGTTTCAACAAAATGGCTAAAAGAGTATGTCAATATAGATGAAATTCCAGTTGAAGAACTGGCAGAAATAATTACGCGCTCAGGAATTGAAGTAGACGGACTAATTGACCGTTCACAAGGCATGACAAATGTGGTTGTGGGGCATGTCTTAGAATGTTCAAAACATCCTGAAGCAGATAAATTAAGCATTTGTCAAGTGGATGTAGGAGAAGAAACTACACAAATTATTTGTGGAGCGCCAAACGTTACAGCAGGACAAAAAGTGATCGTAGCTCGTCCAGGTGCTGTCTTACCAGGTGATTTTAAGATTAAAAAAGCAAAACTTCGCGGAGAAGAATCGAATGGAATGATTTGTTCACTTCAAGAACTAGCAATTGAAGGTAAACTTGTGCCCAAAGAGTATGCGGAAGGAATTTACGTGCTACCTGAAGATGCAGTCGTTGGTTCAAATGCGTTAGAATTATTAGATCTAAATGATACAGTGCTTGAATTTGATTTGACGCCGAATCGTTCTGATGCTTTGAGTATGCTAGGTGTTGCATATGAAGTGGCAGCAATTTTATCACAAGAAGTGAAGCTTCCGGAAATTAATTACGAAACGTCTTCAGAAAAAGCTGAGGAGCTTTTAAAGCTACGTATTGATGCAAAAGAAGAAAATCCGATGTATGTTGCAAAGGTCATTAAGAATGTCAAGATTGCTGAATCACCATTATGGCTTCAAAATCGTCTTATTGCGTCAGGCATCCGTCCACATAATAACGTAGTCGATGTCACGAACTATATTTTATTGGAATATGGCCAACCTCTTCACGCATTCGACTATGACCGTTTAGAGACGGGGGAAATCGTCGTACGTCTTGCGAATGAAGGAGAAAAAATTACGACGCTTGACGAAACAGAACGTACGTTAAAATCACATCAACTTGTGATTACAAACGGTCAAGAACCTGTTGCAATTGCTGGTGTAATGGGTGGCGCAAATTCAGAAGTACATGACGGAACGACAACGGTAGTTATTGAATCTGCTTACTTCCAACCGGCGACTGTCCGTCGTACTTCGAAAGAACACGGTTTACACAGTGATGCAAGTACACGATTTGAAAAGGGCGTTGACCCAGAACGTGTAGAAGCGGCGGCAGAACGTGCTGCACAACTGATTGCTGAATTAGCTGGTGGAGACGTACTAGAAGGTTCAGTAGTGATTGATGAACTGGATAAAACACCAGTTCAAATTACGATATCACCTGACTATATTAACAATCGACTTGGGATGAAAATTTCTCTTGAAGAGATGATGTCAATTTTAAATCGTTTGAAATTTGGTGTAGAAGCCATCAACGGAAAACTTGTGATTGATGCACCGACGCGCAGACAAGATATCCGCATTAAAGAAGACATTATCGAAGAAATTGCAAGAATGTATGGCTATGATCATATTCCAATGACATTGCCAGTAACTGAATCAACGCCGGGTGGACTGACACCTTACCAAGAAAAACGCAGAACAGTCAAAGCATTCCTAGAAGGTGCTGGTCTTTATGAATCCCTGACGTATTCATTGACATCTGAAAAGTCAGCGCATAAATACGCACTGGAAACAGCGCCGACAACTAAACTGTTAATGCCAATTAGTGAAGAACGTAGTGTCTTACGACAAAGTATTATTCCACATTTATTAGAAGTCGCAACATACAATGTCGCACGCCGAAATGATTCTGTAGCGCTATATGAAATTAGTTCAGTATTCCTTGATGAAGAAGAAGACGGATTGCCGAAAGAAGTTGCGCATGTCGCTGCGGTTATGACTGGAAAATGGGTAGACCATGCTTGGCAAGCTGAAACGAAAAAAGTTGATTTCTTCGTGCTAAAAGGAATTGTCGAAGGCATGATGGAAAAGCTTGGGTTAACGGAAGGGCTCTCATTCGAAACTGCAGTGCTTGATGGTATGCATCCTGGACGTACGGCGAATATTTACTTAAATAACAAACGCATCGGTTTCCTTGGTCAATTACATCCTACTGTACAAAACGACCGTGACTTAAAAGATACGTATGTTATGGAAATGAATTTTGATAAGATTTTATCGTTGGATGTGGGTGAACTTCTATATACGCCAGTTCCGCGTTTCCCATCTATTACGAGAGATATTGCATTAGTCGTTTCAAGTGAAACATCAGCAAGTACACTTGAAAGAGTGATTCAACGTGCAGGTGGTAAATTGCTGAAAAACGTGAAGCTGTTTGATTTGTATGAAGGGGATAATGTTGAGAGTGGTAAGAAATCTATTGCATTCTCTTTAACTTATCAAGATCCAGAAAGAACGTTAACTGATGAAGAGGTAGTCAAGGCACATGACAAAGTACTCGCAGCCCTCACATCAGAAGCGGGCGCTTTATTAAGAGGATAATCAAGATAACTAAAACGAACCGTCCCATATGACAAGGGGCGGTTCGTTTTTTGTAAGTGTCAGTCACCCATCCAAACATTCATGTTAGTTGAAATAAACATGGATTTTTAAACATTCGCGTTTGTTTGGGTGACTGGTACTTTTATCACATGTCATTTCTTTAAAACCAAAACTAGTAACGCTGGAATACAGAACGCCATAAATGCAATGAAAACACTTGCGAATTTATTCTTCTCTTGCCAAGTCGAGTGTGCAAGGTCAAAAGTAAAATACATGATATATAAGGAAATACCGATAAGAAGAAACTTCAATTCAATCAGTCCTTTCCTTTGTCTTTAATCACTTCAGGCTTTATTTGAGGGCCTAGACTTTCGATAATTACATCAAATTCTACGTGTACGATTGCATTTGCATATTTTTCTACCCAATTATATTTGTAATATTCATCAATCGTCCAAAATTGTTGACGTGCGTTTAAATACCACGAAAAAGGTTCACTACGAAATTCTTCTTGTGTTTTTTTGATAAGGTCCATCGCGCTTTTTTCTAAATCCTCTTTAATGGCCTGTTTTAGCTTTTGTTGGTTCCTTAAGTTTGTTGTGTAATTTGCTAAACTATTATTTGAAAAAACTTGTACTTTCACTGGAACAGTAACATTTACTTTAGGCAAGTCAGTTTTAAGATCGAGTTTCACTTTTGTCTTCCCGTTCATCATAATTTGGACAGAGATTCGATAGTCGTCATTAATGGGGTCAGGGAATGATTGGGTGATAAAGTGAGAAAGTGATTTTGTTCTTAGAAATAGGGCCATTCGCGTTTCTTCGCCTGTTAATACGCCGACCATTTTCCCGTTTTTGAAAACTGCCGCCCCTATCATTTGCACAGGGTCTCCAGACTTTTGGGGAATTTGTCCTGCAATATAGTCGTCCTCATTCCACTTTAGTTTTTCATTTTTATCAGCTGTTGCGTAGTTCGCCAGGAATAATTCGCCAGACATTCGCTGAAAATAACGATTTAAATCAGAAATAGGGACCAATCCCGTGTTTATCCATCTTTGCTCCATATAAAAGTAATATTTATGTGGACGTGTTTCAAGCTCGGGTTTATTCGCTTGAATAAATTCTTGTGCTTTTTCTTTACTTACAATTAGAGAGTTTTCTAACCTCATTTGTGGGTCAAACATCGCGGAAGCAATCGTATGATGAAACAGTTCATTTTTTGCTAACTTTTCTCCTACAATAATCGTTTTTAAATGGTCGAAGTTTAATTCTCTAGTGATCACACTATTTGCTAACTCTTTTGCTGACAATAAATCAGATGTTGTAAAGGTTACAATATCACTAGCCGGTTCGTTTGGTGCTTCTCCTGCGGATGATGAACCAACTTGCGGGTTGGCAATTTGAAAGGTGACGTCAATCAAGCGTTCGTCATCTTCATTTATATCAAGCCCAATCACAACTACATATGCATACTGTTCAAGTTCGAGTTTATCCCCACAACTTGAAAGAAGGAGAACAGAAAATAGACTAAGCAGTAGCGTTATTCGTTTCTTTATTTTGCTCTCCTCCTCTCCATTTACTTAAAGTCCATAGCAAGAAAGGGAGCCCTATAGTTATCCACGAACCAATTTTAAACAAGATACCTCGAAAAGGAGTTAAGGTATATGTGTTTTCTGGTAATAAACTGCTAAGGGCTAGAAGGCCGACTAAAGGTACGAGTAGCTTTTCGAATTTTTTAAACTGGATCGCGCCACCTAAAAAAAATGCTAATAAATATAAGTAAATCGCAAATTTAAAAAGCGATGCAAAGATCCAAAAATAGAAAAATGCTCCTTCTACGTGTGTGAGACTTGGTCCAAACTCGGCGATTCTCGTTAGTTCTTGATGTGGATAGGCCATGCGTTTTGTGGAAGGATAGTCAAACACCATCATATAAGTCGCAAGAAACACCATCAACTTGACGATTGTGACTCCCAAACCAAGAAGGGAAGATAGTTGAAAGTTTCTGTAAGTCCGGACATAAGGGAAGAAAGCTGCAAGTAGAATAAATTCCCCAAGTATAAAACTGTGATTAAAACTTTCCTTTAGTAGTGTCCCTAGGCCAGGTCCTGCTAATGGAAATAACCTCAACCAATTAATGTCTTTCCAAACGACGACAAGTAAAGTAAGTAGCGTGATTTGGAATACTGGTAAAATCAGCCAAGAAACATTGGCGATTGCTTTTAGTCCACGTTTGGCAATAAAGAAACTGGTGAATAACAAAGCAAAGGTTAACAAGACAATCGATGTTTTTTGGTAAAAAAGTGTATTTGTAATTGATACATAACTTTTACTTCTAATGGTGATTGCTAAAAACAATAGAAAAAATAGGATGAAACAAATGAATGAGCCAAAAATTCTCCCCGAAAGATGAAAAATAAGGTCGACTAACCCTCTTTGGTATTTTTTAATTAACGATAATAATAATAAAAAGGGAATACCGACTATGATTAACTGAAAAAAAGGCATGAGCCACGTGGCATTTCCCCCCTGTTGAAAAAGGTAGGCAGGTGTTGAATCTGTGACTTTCATACCGATAGTCAGCAAAATCATGGAGAAATATTCCCGTGTTCCTATTTTTTCATCTTTAATTTTCATCATTGTTTCCATCGCCTTTCGGTTTTGGTGCCCTTACCTTTTGTTTAGGTGACATGGACTGCGGCCTGATCCACTGTTTCCAAATAGGCGGCCGCATCACTAAATCTTTAGAGGATGGGTAATGTGGCGAGAGTGGTGCGAAAAAGGGTACGCCAAACGACTTCATTGAAACGAGATATGCCGTTAGAAAAGCAGCGACAACCGCAATACCGATAAAACCAAATAAAGAAGCAACAAATAAAAAAACGAAGCGTAACATCCTAATGGCAATGTTCAAGCTTACGTCAGGAATCGTAAAAGAAGATAGCCCGGTAAGTGCTACAATAACGACCAGTATAGGGCTGACGAGATTCGCTTCTACAGCGGCTTGTCCAAGAATAAGTGCACCCACGATTCCGATTGTTGGACCAAGTGTACTTGGGACACGTACGCCTGCTTCACGTAAAATTTCAAATGATACTTCCATGATTATGATTTCAACGATAACGGGAAAAGGGATTCTTTCCCTCGTTGCTGCAATTGCAAGCATTAAATCAGTCGGAATCATTCCGGTATGAAAAGTTGTCACCGCAATATAAAGCGCAGGCAATAGTAGGGCTATAAAAAGAGCAGCTATACGTATGATGCGAAGAAAGTTTCCATATGGCATACGTAAATATTGGTCTTCCACGGTATGGAAAAATGACCAAAACGTGGTCGGTGCAATAAGTGCAGTCGGAGAATTCTCCATAATTAAGACAATATGTCCTTCCAATATAAAAGATGCAGCACGGTCTGGCCGTTCAGTCATTAATGTCGATGGGATAAGAGAATAAGACCTTTCTTCGATATACTGCTCAACTTGAGATAGAGTCAAAATTGAATCTGTTTCAATTTTTTTTAATCTTTTTTTTATATCTTCTATAATATGACTATCCGCAATGTTTTTTAAATACATGATGGAAATTTGTTGTTCGGATTGTTTACCAATCGTTACTGTATCGCATAAGAAGTCAGGATTTCGAATTTGTTTGCGTAAGAGGGAACGATTTATCGCTGCTGATTCGTTAAATGCAGCTTTGGGTCCGATAATCGTCGTTTCAGTTGATGGTTCCGAAACAGAACGATTTTCAAATTTGACGGTCCCGACTGAAATTGCACAAGCTTCATTGTCTACAAGGATAACCGTGTTGCCATTAACTAAGCTTTGCTGTACTTCATTAACTGTTGAAATGAGTTTCGCATCTGCAGTTGGTAGAATTGTTGTCATTAGCAAAGATACAAAGTCGATATTCGGAAGTGGACCATCCGATTTTGTAAATAAAGGTTCTAAAATGGTTGTATCAATAAGGTGAATATCAACGGTACCCTCAATATAGAGTACGGTAATATTTTGATTATACAAAGGAAGAAAAAGATGCCGAATTTTTAAGGCATTGTTTGTCGGGTAAGAAAAGACTGTTTTTAATTCATTAAGATTGGATAATAAATCATTTGATAATGAATTTCCATTCGATTTAGTTGGTTTTTCTTCACTTGAATTTTGTTTGTTTTCAGAGTTAGACATGGGTAAACCTCCAGGAAAATTGCTCAAATAAAGTATGTCCTACTATAAGTGATACAATACGTCCGGTGGCTCTCTTAGTTAGATAAGAGGATAATTAGTTTGATGAAAACGTGTTGAAAGTTTGGTCTTGAAAACTAGGTTATCCAAAAATTACTCCTAAACGAAATATAGTTAATTAATTCTTATCGATAATTTGAACGGTAATCCTTGAGAAGATGTCCGGTATATCCGATAATAGGATATTATTATGTTGAAACAGGAGAAGTGTATATATGTTAAATCGAGAAATAGATCATATAAAATCCCAACAAATTAAAAGAAATGAAAATCAAGGCCGATTATTGGTCAGTTGTCCAGACAAGCCAGGGATTGTTTCTGTATTGTCGACGTTTTTGCATCAGCAAGGGGCGAATATTATTGAATCAAGTCAGTACACAAGTGATCCACAGAATGGTACCTTTTTCATTCGTATCGAATTTCACTGCGAGGATTTAGTGGCAAAATCAGCACGTCTTGAAAAAGACTTTGAAGAGATAGCTAAGATTCATTCAATGGACTTCCGGCTTGCCTATGGGAGTGAACGAAAACGTTCGGCGATTTATGTTTCTAAAGAAACGCATTGTTTGATGGAGTTATTATGGGAATGGCAAAGTGGGGACTTGGATACGGAAATTGTTGTTGTCATTAGTAACCACGAGGAAGCACGGAATATGGTTGAAGCTTTAGGAATTCCTTTTTATTACATTCCTGCGAATAAAGATATCCGACAACAAGTCGAGGCTGAGCAAATTCAACTTATGGAAAAATATGACGTTGATTTGCTAATTCTTGCAAGATATATGCAAATCTTAACGCCTAATTTTGTTAGTCGTTTTGCAAATCGGATTATTAATATTCACCACTCTTTCTTGCCGGCATTTATCGGTGCAGGGCCATACGAGCGTGCGTATGACAGAGGTGTGAAATTAATTGGGGCGACGTCTCACTATGTAACGAATGATCTTGATGAAGGTCCTATTATTGAGCAGGATGTTGTACGTGTAGACCATCGGGACCATGTGGCTGATTTGAAGAAAATCGGAAGCCAAGTTGAGCGAAGTGTCCTTGTGAAAGCAGTTAAATGGCATCTTGAGGACCGGATTATTGTTCAAGATAATAAAACGATTGTGTTCCACTAACATTTATTGAAAAAGCACGGCTATCTAGAATCTAACTAGACAGCCGTGCCTTTTGGTTCCAAAAGATGCGTGAACTTATCATTTCGTTCTCTATCAATAAGTGTGTTCGTTTATCTTTTTTTACTTGAAACGAGTTTCATCGCTTTTTCCCGATTCGCAAAATGCCATTTCGTCATCGTTTTTAAAGTGGCTTCACCGTGTTTCAATAGTATTTTTGCAGCGACTTGATCAACTTTTGGCCCTGCGCCTTTTGGAAGTTGAAAGCCGGAAAGTTCGCTTAATCTGTCCATCTCTTTTAGAAAGGCGACACGGGCTATAATAGAGGCGGCTGCAACGGAAACATGTAGACCTTCAGCTTTTGTCGAGAGAACAAGATTTTCTCGAATGACTTCAGGTTCATCCTTCAAATAGTTGTAATAAACCCCGCGTTGTGCAAATTGGTCGACTAAAATATAGTCGGGTTTTTCATCTGCCATTTTCCGAAGCACATGTTTGAGTGCCTGGTTATGTAATAGCGCTTTAATCTTTCCTTGAGAGTTGCCTTGTTGTTGAATTTCATTATATTTCGGGTTAGATACCGTTAAGACGCTATGGACAAGTGTCGCTTCCAAGTCAGGTGCGATTTGTCGCATAAGGTCATCGGTTAATTGCTTGGAATCTTTGACGCCTAGCTCACGAACAAGTTCAATTTTGTCTGCTGGCACATAGCAAGCTGCAACTGTGACTGGACCGAAAAAATCTCCTGTACCTGTCTCATCTGATCCTACAACAGATAGCATGCTTAAATTAGCTGGCAATGTATCACCTTTTGGACTTGATTTTTCGGTCGTTTTTTTATTTTCAACATTCCCCCAACGGCTTGCTTCGCGGCTTGCTCCTCCTCCTTGAAATAAAACTTTACCTGAGTTATACACCGTAATGGCGGTATCTGAAGTTTTAGCTGCAAATCTTACGCCGGGGGCATTCCGAACAACTTTCGCGCTTGTATAGGTTGTAATTAATTCAGTGATTTTTTTCTCGTTTAATTTTAATACTTGGTTGGACATTGAAACAACAACTTCCTTTCGTCTACTTTGTTCACAAATGACTCGTTTTCATGGTATGATAGGACACAGAGTTTTACAGGGGGTGTCAAGTCCTTGGCAGATGAACAGAAAACACGTATAGCGGTTGAAATATATGGTCAAACGTATAACATGGTTGGTACAGAAACAAGCAGTTATATGCGTCAAGTCGCGTCTATTGTTGATGATAAAATGAGAGAGATTAGCGAACGTAACCCAAGCCTCGACACTGCTAAAATTGCAGTTCTTGCTGCGGTTAATAGTGTACATGATTATCTTAAATTAAAAGAGCAAGTTGAACAAATGGAAGAAGAATTGAAAAATTTGAAGGGCTGACGGTCTCACATGCTAGATTTACTCATTCTACTCCTCTTGGTAGGCGGATTAATCACCGGTTACAGAAGAGGATTAATTGTACAAGCGATACATATGACAGGTTTTATTATAGCGTTAATTATTGCTTACTTATATTATAAGGACCTTTCGGAAAAATTTGTCCTTTGGATTCCTTATCCAGGCGTCACTGCAGATTCGAAATTATCGTTTACTGTCGGTGAACTTGATTTGGATATAACCTTTTATCGCTTACTCGCTTTTGTATTAATTTTTATTGTGGTGAAATTTGGTTTACAACTAATTGCATCCATGTTCGATTTTTTAAAGTATTTACCAGTATTAGGTTTTGTAGCCCGTTTGTCGGGAGCAGTTTTAGGGTTGGTTGAATTTTACATAGCCATTTTCCTTATTTTATATGTCGCTTATTTATTACCAATCGATTTTATACAAGCAATCATTCAGAAATCCATAATCGCAAGTGCGATGTTTGAACATACGCCACTATTATCCGAAAAAGTGAAAAATTGGTGGTACGTTTATAAGAGTTAACAGCTTCCCCCTTCATAAGGAGGGAAGTTTTTTAAAGAGTAAGTAGGAGGTTTTTCATTGAATAAAAAAACAATTATCCGGACATTTGAAAAGATTGCATTATATATGGAGTTACTTGGGGAAAATCATTTTAAGGTCGCGGCATTTAGAAGAGCAGCAAATGTGCTCGAATTAGACCCGCGTAGCTTAGCAGAAATGGATGATATTTTAAGTTTAAAAGGCATCGGAAAAGGAACAGGCGCTGTGATTACAGATTTAATGGAGAAAGGCGAGTCTGATTTGGTTTTGGAATTAGAAGAAACTGTTCCGAAAGGCCTTATTCCATTACTTAAAATCCCTGGTCTTGGTGGAAAACGTATTGCCAAATTACGTCAAGAACTAGGGGTCGATTCCGTAGAGACATTACGACAAGCTTGTACGGATGGAGCGGTTCAAAAAGTGGCGGGATTTGGTAAAAAGACGGAGGAAAACATTTTAGCCGCTATCGAAGCATTCGAAACGAGAAGTGAAAAATTTCCAATTTGGAAAGTCAAATCAACCGTTTCCTTAATTGATCGTACTTTGGCGAACATATCCGAAGTGACACGTTTTTCCGTAGCAGGCAGTTACCGAAGAACAGAAGAAGAGAGTAGCGACGTCGATTTTATCGTGGTGACTGATGAGCCGGCCGTCGTGCGTGAAGAAATATTGACGCAGTTACCGATTCTTGAAACGATTGCAGCTGGTGATGCGAAGTTATCCGTTACACTGGATGTCGCAGACCCAATTGATGCTGACTTCCGTTTTGTGAGAGATGAACAGTTCGCAACAGCAATCCATCACTTCACAGGTTCAAAAGATCATAATGTTAGGATGCGTCAACTTGCGAAGTCAAAAGGTTGGAAGATTAGTGAGTACGGCGTGGAAGATGATCAAGGTGAAATGCATACATTTGACACTGAAAAGGCATTTTTTAACCATTTTGATTTACCATTTATTCCACCGGCACTTAGACAAGATGGACGTGAACTCGACCGGGTGGATGAAATTGAAACACTCATAGATATAAAAGATATACGTGCGGATTTACACATGCACACAACGTGGTCGGATGGTGGCTATTCGATTCGTGAAATGGTGGAGGGAGCACGTGCAAAAGGGTATTCACATATTGTGATTACAGACCATTCCCAGTTTTTAAGGGTTGCAAATGGCTTAACACCTGCTCGTTTACGTGAACAAATCGCGGAAATCCACGCGTTAAATGAACAATATGATGATATTGAAATATTTTGTGGGACCGAGATGGACATATTGCCTGATGCGACGCTCGATTTTGATTATGAACTACTTCAGGAACTAGACTTTGTAATCGCAGCAATCCATTCAAGCTTTAACCAATCACAAGCTCAAATTATGGAAAGGCTACATGCAGCGATGGAAAATCCATACGTGAATATGATTGCCCATCCAACAGGTCGTATTATCGGACAACGTGAAGGATATCGTGCAGATGTTTCTCAGCTCATTGAATGGGCGAAAAAATATGGGAAAATTTTAGAGTTAAACGCGAATCCACGTCGACTGGATTTGAAAAAAGAGTATTTAATTGAAGCACAAAATGCAGGTGTCCCAATTGCAATTAATACGGATGCCCATGCGATAGACCAATTAGACTTCATGCCAACAGGTGTAAATTACGCGAAAAAAGCATGGTTGAAAAAGGAAAATGTCGTCAATACATGGTCGCTTGAAAAGTTTATAGCTGAAGTTGTGAAAAAATGAAAGGAAGTGTACAGACATTGGAATCCCGTGTCTTACAAACACTTGAATACAATAAAATTATAGAATATGTCGCAGAACATAGTACATTTTCTGCGGGACAGACACTCATTGAACAATTAACACCCGAAAATAATTTTGAAGACGTCGTTCGACTCTTAGAAGAGACAGATGAGGCGCTAGCTATTTTACGTTTGCGTGGCAATGTGCCGATGGGTGGGATGAAAGATATTCGTCCACATGCGAAAAGAGCGCAAATGGACGGGATGTTAAGTAGTGTAGAGCTGATGGAAATTTCTAGTACGATTCGAGCGAGTCGTATTTTACGTCAGTTTATTGAAACGATCATTGAGGATGAAGATGTGACAATCCCTCATTTTATTGCTAAAAAAGAAGCATTCCCGATTTTAACGGATTTAGAAAGAGAAATTAATCATTCGATAGATGAAAACGGACATGTTATGGACGGTGCATCTGAGCAGCTTCGTTCCATTCGCCAAGGCCTTCGTACGCAAGAAAGTCGTGTGCGTGAAAGGTTAGAAAGTTACACGCGTGGGAGAAATGCCGCAAAAATGTTGTCTGATGCAATTGTCACGATTCGAAACGATCGTTATGTGATCCCGGTAAAGGCCGAATATCGTTCTCATTACGGTGGCGTCATACATGATATGTCTTCATCCGGACAAACCTTGTTTATTGAACCAGATGCAGTCGTGCAGGCGAATAATGAAATTCGGAACTTGAAAGTAAAAGAGCAGGAAGAAGTTGAAAGGATTTTAATTGAACTGTCACTTTCAGTTCAAACAGTGGCGCATGACCTATTTGTACTCGTCAATTTATTGGCCGAAGTCGATGCGATTCTTGCAAAGGCTAAGTACGGTACAGCACATAAATATACGAAACCGACTGTTAACGACAAAGGGTATATTCGCCTTTCGCAAGCGACACATCCATTAATTCCAGTAGAAGAAGCAGTTGCAAATGATATTGAGTTCGGAAAAGATGTGACGACGATTGTTATTACAGGTCCGAATACAGGTGGTAAAACGGTCACATTGAAAACCGTTGGGCTTTGTACATTAATGGCGCAAGCGGGGATCCCAATTCCGGCGTTAGATGGTTCAGAACTTGCAGTATTTAACGCAGTTTACGCGGACATTGGTGACGAACAATCCATTGAGCAAAGTTTAAGTACCTTTTCATCTCGAATGGTAAATATTGTTGACATTTTGCAAAAGTACGATGAACATTCCTTATTATTATTTGACGAGCTTGGCTCAGGGACCGATCCGCAAGAGGGGGCCGCACTTGCTATCTCGATTTTGGATGAAGTACACGGAAAAGGTGCACGTGTATTGGCCACGACTCACTATCCGGAGCTTAAAGCTTACGGATATAATCGTCCAGGTATGACAAATGCAAGCGTTGAATTTGATATTGATACGTTAAGCCCTACGTATCGTCTACTAATCGGCGTTCCTGGCCGCAGTAATGCTTTTGAGATTTCTGAACGGTTAGGATTAGATAAACAAATTATTGACCGTGCAAAATCATTTACGGGAACAGATCGCGGCGAAGTTGAATCGATGATAGCATCCCTTGAAGATAGCCGTCTTCGTTCTGAAAAAGATGCGGATGAAACACATGCCATTTTACTTGAGACAGAACGGTTAAAACGTGAATTAGAAGAGGAATGGAATCAGTTTAATCAACAGAAAGAAAAATTAGAAACGAAAGCGAAAGAAAAAGCGAAAACGATTGTGGAAGATGCTAAACGTGAGGCGGAAGCGGTCATTTCAGATTTACGAGCCATGCGGTTAAACGCTGGTGCAAATGTGAAAGAACATGAACTGATTGATGCGCGGAAACGTTTAGATGAAGCGACGCCGGCGGGAAATCAACCTGCTCCTGTTCAAGCAAAAGCCGCACCGAGACCGCTCCAAGTGGGAGATGAAGTGCAAGTCCTTCAATATGGTCAAAAAGGGACGTTGCTTGAGAAAACTTCTTCTGAAGATTGGATTGTACAAATTGGCATTTTAAAAATGAATATAAAAGAATCGGGACTAGAATATGTGAAGCCTAAAAAGGAAAAGCAACCCGTTGTCACAACTTCTGTTCGAAACAGGTCAGGGCATGTGAAGTTAGAACTTGATCTCCGCGGTGAACGTTATGAGGATGCGATTCAACGCACAGAAAAATATATCGACGATGCGCTATTGTCAAACTATCACCAAGTATCCATTATTCACGGAAAAGGAACAGGTGCTTTACGACAAGGCGTACAACAATATTTAAAAAATCATTCTCGTGTTAAAGGGTATCGGTTTGGTGAAGCAAGTGAAGGGGGACACGGCGTTACTGTCGTGGAACTAAAGTAATCTCTATGCGAAAATAATGACTGAGTCAATTTCATAATTACCTAAAACCGCTAAGCCGATACAATATATAGTTGAGAACGGTTTAACTCAACAGGGGCAATTTCATAATTGCCTAAACTATATATTGTATTGGCGCAGCGAAAAGATTGGATTATGAAATTGACTAGACTTGATGAAATGAAACTTAATCGTGTAACGTTCGTAAAAGATTGTTATCACTTGTTTCAAAAGGAGGCAAATTCTTCTTGATAAAATCCGATTTTTGGTCCCATCCATTAGTGGAAACAGCAGGGTATTTTAGCGTAGTTGTCCTATGTTTACTCGTATCGATGGTATTATTTGAACTTGTGACGAAATATCAAAACTGGGAACAAATAAAAAAAGGGAATTTCGCAGTCGCGATGGCGACAGGCGGTAAAATTTTCGGCGTCGCCAATATCTTCCGTTTTTCAATTGAAAGGCATAATACATTGCCTGAGATGATTGGTTGGGGATTATATGGTTTTATATTACTAGTATTTGCATATATCTTATTTGAATTTATGACGCCAAAATTTAATGTAGATAAGGAAATTGAAGCGGATAATCGTTCAGTTGGTTTTATTTCACTAACGATTTCCGTTGGCTTGTCATATGTCATTGGGGCAAGTATTTCATAGGAGAGATAGACAAATGGAAAGACTTTCCAAAATATTGATGGTTTTATGTGTCGTGTTTATCGTTGTAGGCATTTATTGGTTATATAATTTATAAGGAAGTAACACCTTTATCATTTGGAGAGTGAATGATAAAGGTGTTATTTTTACGAGTGGTCATGTATCTTTTTACATATTTAAGAATATTGTGATTGAAAGCGTAATCATTTAGCCTTATAATTAAATGTAGGAATATTCTGGTCATTAGAAAGGTGAAAGGAGCAAAGCTATGATCAATAAACCTTGGTTAAATTTGTATCCACCTGAAATATCCGCAACGGTGAACTATGAGAAAATTCCCATTCACGAGTATTTGACGCGCGCGTATAAGGCGTCACCTGATAAAATTGCGATACATTTTATGGGGAAAAATATTTCGTATCGAGAGTTTTATCAGTCTGCGTTAAAGTTCGCAAACTATCTACGTTCACTTGGTATCGAAAAAGGTGATCGAGTTGCAATTATGTTGCCAAACTGTCCGCAAAATGCGATTGCCTATTTTGGAATATTGTATAGCGGTGCCATCGTTGTGCAAACGAACCCACTTTATACTGAACGCGAATTAAAGTACCAGATGGTGAATTCGGGTGCAAAAGCAATTATCGCACTCGATTTATTGTATCCGCGCGTAACGAGTATTGTGAAGGA
Organism: Sporosarcina ureilytica; assembly: GCF_001753205.1. Taxonomy (GTDB): domain Bacteria; phylum Bacillota; class Bacilli; order Bacillales_A; family Planococcaceae; genus Sporosarcina; species Sporosarcina ureilytica. The sequence continues at coordinate 1,368,765 of NZ_CP017560.1, forward strand.
AACATCGTTAGAGCACGTAATCATTACTGGTATTAAAGATTATTTGCCATTTCCTAAAAATATTATTTATCCTTTTATTCAAAAAAGGGAACATGGCATTTCAATCAAAGTAGAACATCGCGGAATCAACCATTTGTATACTGAAGTGATGAAAATTGCAAAGGCGGAACCCATTCGGACTGTGTTTGATTTTGAAGAAGATATCGCATTGCTTCAATATACAGGGGGCACGACAGGACCACCAAAAGGCGTAATGTTAACCCATAAAAACTTAGTGTCTAACACTGCGATGTGTGAACAATGGCTTTATAAGTCAAAACGCGGTGAAGGGGTAGTTTTGGGCATGTTACCGTTTTTCCATGTGTATGGGATGACGACTGTATTAATTTTAACGGTCATGATGAATAATAAAATGGTGCTCATGCCTAAGCCTGATATGGACCTTGCATTAAAAATGATTGATAAACAAAAACCGACATTATTTCCAGGCGCTCCAACGATGTATATTGGTCTTTTGAATCATCCTAAAATCGGAAAATATGATTTATCATCTATTTCAGCATGTATTAGTGGGTCCGCAACACTACCGATTGAAGTGAAAGAAAAGTTTGAGAGCGTTACAGGTGGAAAATTAGTCGAAGGATACGGCTTAACTGAAACTTCTCCAGTGACCCATGCGAACTTTGTTTGGGCAGGCGCTGATCATAATGAAAAAGGTTCCATTGGCGTGCCATGGCCTGGTACAGAGGCTTGCATACTCGGACCTGAATCATCTACCCCATTAGCAACTGGAGAAATTGGGGAAATTGCGGTAAAAGGTCCGCAAGTCATGAAGGGGTATTGGCAAATGCCTGAAGAGACAGAAGCAACATTCCGTGACGGCTGGTTGTTAACGGGTGATTTAGGCTATATGGATAATAACGGTCGTTTTTTTATCGTCGACCGTAAAAAAGATATGATTATTGCAAGTGGTTTTAATATTTATCCTCGGGAAGTCGAGGAAGTGCTTTATGAGCATGATGCAATTTTGGAATGCGTCGTCGCTGGTGTCCCGGATACTTATCGTGGGGAGACCGTGAAAGCGTATATCGTGTTAAAAGAAGGCGCTTCAGTTACGGAAGAGGCGTTAGATAAATACTGTAGGGAACAATTAGCTGCATACAAAGTACCTCGTATCTATGAATTCCGTGATGAACTTCCGAAAACAGCAGTCGGTAAAATTTTACGGAGAACATTGATTGAAGAAGAGAAGAAGAAACTGAATCAAGATTTAGTAAATTCATAAAGTGATACTTGACTAAAAACATAATAAAGTTTATTATTAGAATATGAATGAATAGTCATTCATATTCTTTTTTGATGGTGGTGACAGAGAAAAGTGAAACGCGATAAACCGAAATACAAACAAATAATTGATGCAGCCGTAGTCGCGATTGCACAAAATGGCTATCATCAAGCACAAGTTTCAAAGATTGCTAAAGAAGCAGGGGTTGCCGACGGTACAATCTATCTTTATTTTAAAAATAAAGAAGATATTTTAGTGTCGGTATTCAGAGAGAAAATGGCAATATTTACACAAAATTTACGTGTAATCCTGGAAGAAGATATAGATACATCCGAACGATTATTCAAAATGATTGATAATCATTTTCGCGTTCTTCATGAAGATCGTCACCTTGCGATTGTCACTCAATTGGAATTGCGGCAATCCGGGAAGAAATTACGGTTACGAATTAATGAAGTATTAAAAGAATATCTGGACTTGTTGGACGTAATTTTGGAGGACGGAATAGAGCGGAATGACTTGGATAACACGCTAGATATCCGTCTTGCGCGTCAAATGGTTTTCGGAACAATTGATGAAACAATCACTTCATGGGTGATGAATGAGCAAAAGTATGATTTAATAGAATTATCACCAAAAGTACATAAGCTAATCATGAAAGCATTAAAAGCTTAATCGTATTGAGATTCGTATGTGAAAGTGATAAAGCGCTTTCATACGATGAATCGCCAGCAAACACTATTATTTGTTGAAATGGTGATAGAGATTTGAAAAGGGGATGGGATGAAATGGAGTTTTTGTCTGTCGAACAAGAACAAGGGGTCGCAACAGTAACCATTAATAGACCGCCTGCCAACGCGTTAGCGCGTGCATTAATTCTCGAGATTAACGCGTTGCTCGACAAGGTTGAAAACGATGATAACGTCCGTGTGATTGTTCTGCGCGGAGAGGGAAGGTTTTTCTCGGCAGGTGCGGACATTAAGGAATTTACAGATGTTACGTCTGGCGAGGAGTTTACGAAACTAGCATCGAATGGACAAGAAGTTTTTGAACGACTTGAATGTTTCCATAAACCTGTCATTGCGGCCATTCACGGAGCGGCACTCGGCGGTGGCTTAGAACTGGCCATGGCTTGTCATATGCGTTTCGTCTCAGAAAATGCAAAACTTGGCTTGCCGGAATTACAACTAGGATTAATTCCTGGATTCGCGGGAACACAGCGACTGCCACGTTATGTGGGGATGCCGAAAGCTGCTGAAATGATGTTAACGAGTGACCCGATTTCTGGTAAAGAAGCAGTCGATTATGGGCTTGCGAATAAAGCGTTTTCAGAGGATGAACTCTTCGATAAGACTTCGGAAATCGCAAAGAAAATCGCTATGAAGAGCCCGATTGCAGTAAAAGCAGCTTTAGAAATGTTGCAATATGCAAAACCTTCTACTTATTATGAAGGTGTTAAAGCCGAGGCGAACTCTTTTGGAGAGGTGTTTGTTTCAGAAGATGCCAAAGAAGGAATTCAAGCATTTATTGAAAAGCGTGAACCAGTATTTCAAGGGAAATGACGAAAATAGCTGAGGAGGGTGTTATTAATGAATATTTATGTTTTGGTAAAACGTACTTTTGATACTGAGGAAAAAATTACAGTTAAAAATGGGGCAATTGTTGAAGATGGGGCGGAATTCATCATTAACCCATATGACGAATATGCAATTGAAGAAGCCATTACGGTTCGTGACGAGCACGGTGGGGAAGTCACTGTCATTACAATCGGTGATGAAGAAGCGGAAAAACAGCTCCGCACAGCTTTAGCAATGGGTGCAGATAAAGCAGTTTTAATTAATACTGATGATGATTTAGATGAAATGGATGAATTTACGGTTGCTAAAATTGTTTCAGAATACTTAAGTGATAAAGACGTAGATTTGGTTCTTGCAGGAAACGTTGCAATTGACGGTGGTTCAGGTCAAGTAGGCCCACGAGTTGCAGAAATGCTCGGCATAAACTATGTCACTACGATTACAAAACTAGAAATTGACGGTACGGACGTGAAAATTGTGCGTGACGTTGAAGGGGATTCTGAAGTAATCGAAACAGCACTTCCACTGTTAGTGACGGCACAACAAGGGTTAAACGAGCCACGTTATCCTTCATTGCCTGGTATTATGAAAGCAAAAAGAAAGCCACTTGAAGAACTCGAGCTTGATGATTTAGATATCGATGAGGACGATGTAGCAGCAAAAACTGAAACAGTTGATGTGTTCCTACCGCCTGCAAAAGAAGCAGGACGCATCCTCGAAGGTGAAATAGCAGATCAGGTGAAAAAACTTGTTGATTTACTGAAAAACGAAGCAAAAGTCATTTAATCTATTGATTGTAAAGGATAAAGTTGACTAACAAATCATCGCAATCTAGATTCATAAATTGATAGTTAATTGTACGAGTATTAGGAAGATGAGCGAGAAGTTCTTCTTCTTTTAAATCGGATATAGGAGGGACAGGGAATGTCAAAAAAGGTATTAGTACTTGGAGAAACACGTGATGGTGTTTTACGTAACGTATCATTTGAAGCAATCGCAGCAGCAAAACAAGTTTCAGCAGGTGGAGAAGTGGTTGGGGTACTACTTGGCGATTCCGTTCAATCACTTGGGGCAGAAATGATTCAATACGGTGCAGACCGTGTTGTAACTGTTGAACATGAAAAATTAAAACAATACACTTCAGATGGCTATAGCCAAGGGTTCATGGCAGTTTGTGAACAAGAGAACCCTGAAGCAATTGTTTTTGGACATACAGCATTAGGAAAAGATTTGTCGCCTAAAATAGCTAGTAAATTAGCGGCTGGCCTAATTTCAGATGTAACGGAAATCGAAGGGGAAGACGAAGATGCTTTATTCATCCGTCCAATTTATTCCGGAAAAGCATTTGAAAAAGTAAAGCACAAAGAAGGACTTCTGTTCATTACGGTACGTCCGAATAACATCGCGACATTGGAAAAAGACGCAAGCCGTTCAGGTGACGTTACTTCTGTCGATGTGGATGTAAAAGACTTACGTACAATTATTTCTGAAGTAGTTCGTAAAGCGACTGAAGGTGTCGACATGTCAGAAGCGAAAGTGGTTGTTGCTGGTGGACGTGGCGTGCGTAGTGCAGACGGCTTCAAGCCATTACAAGAACTTGCGGACCTATTAGGCGGTGCAATTGGTGCATCACGTGGTGCATGTGACGCGGATTACTGTGACTACTCCTTACAAATTGGTCAAACTGGTAAAGTCATCACACCGGACCTTTATATCGGTGTCGGAATTTCTGGTGCAATTCAGCATATGGCAGGGATGTCAAACTCCAAAGTGATTGTAGCCATTAACAAAGATCCAGAGGCAGAAATTTTCAAGGTAGCAGACTACGGCATCGTAGGTGACTTATTCGAAGTCGTTCCGATGATGATTGAAGAGGTTAAGAAATTAAAGGTTCATGCATAAATCATTAATCTAAAAGGGAAGTCTTCTTTGTAGAGGACTTTCTTTTTTATGTTCATATTGGGGAGGTGATTCAACTGTGTTCTTGGCATACTGGGGAATCGATAGAGCTGCTTTTGTCACGTAAAGCATGATGATTCGAATATAGTAAGGACAGGATTAGTGAATAGGCATATTTTTCGCGGCTTGTTTTTGTGCATGTTACAATACAGAAGAGTTGTAAATCAAAGGAGGAAGTTTTGAAATGGCAATTATTAATGCGACAGATAAAGACTTTGCAGAAAACATTGCAGAAGGTGTTGTACTTGTTGACTTTTGGGCACCTTGGTGCGGACCTTGTAAAATGATTGCTCCAGTATTAGAGGAGCTTGACGGTGAAATCGAAGGAAAAGCAAAAATCGTAAAAGTTGATGTAGACGATAACCAGGAAACGGCAGGAAAATATGGAATTATGTCAATTCCTACACTTCTTCTTTTCAAAGATGGCGAAATCGTTGAAAAAGTTGTTGGTTTCCAACCAAAAGATGCGTTAGCGCAATTAATTGAAAAGCACGCATAAATTAAAAGACACAATTTGAACGATGTTATTTGAATGTCAGTTCTTTCAAGTCACCGGGGCCTTTTTAAGGAGCCCCGGTTTTTTACATCAAGCTCCGGGCACCAGATACTAGAAGGCTTGGAAGTTGCGGTTTGGCTTATGCCTGACGTATCTAAGTAGGCGCCCTACGCTTTAATTAGTAGGTGAGAAAAAATGAATGATTTATTAAATGAAAAGCTAGCGATTTTACCTGAACATCCCGGCTGTTATTTAATGAAAGACCGACAAGGGACAGTCATTTACGTCGGTAAAGCGAAGGTGTTGAGGCAACGCGTTCGCAGTTACTTCACGGGCAGCCATGATGGGAAAACGCAAAGGCTTGTGAGTGAAATTGTTGATTTTGAAACGATTATTACGTCTTCAGATATTGAAGCGCTTATTTTAGAATTAAATTTAATTAAACAATATGATCCAAAATATAACGTCATGTTGAAAGATGATAAATCGTATCCTTACTTAAAAATTACAGCTGAACGTCATCCAAGATTACTCATTACAAGACGTGTGAAAAATGACAAAGGAAAGTACTTTGGTCCCTATCCGAACGCTTTCGCGGCGGGCGAGACGAAGAAGTTATTGGACCGAATTTATCCATATCGTAAATGCCAAACATTGCCGACCAGATCATGTCTGTATTATCATCTGGGTCAATGTTTAGCCCCTTGTATTCAAGAGGTGGAAGAAGAAACTTATAAAGAAATGATTGCAAACATTACTCGTTTTTTAAATGGCGGGTATAAAAGCGTGAAAAAAGAATTGACGGAAAAAATGAAAGAGGCGGCGGAAGCTTTAGAGTTTGAACGGGCAAAAGAGTACCGTGACCAAATTACGAATATCGAAATGGTGATGGAAAAACAATCGATGGCGATGAATGACTTTACGGACCGTGATATTTTTGGCTATGCGGTAGATAAGGGCTGGATGTGTGTCCAAGTGTTTTTTGTCCGCCAAGGTAAGCTGATTGAGCGAGATGTCTCGATTTTTCCTTTATATAAAGATCCAGAAGAAGAATTATTAACTTTTATCGGTCAGTTTTACGGAAAGTCAGACCATTTAATTCCAAAAGAAATATTATTACCTCCCGACGTGGATGCGGACATTGTAAAGCAATTATTAAACGTACAAGTATTTATTCCACAAAGAGGAAAGAAGAAAGACCTTGTTCAGTTGGCGATGAAAAATGCACGGATTTCATTGTCAGAAAAGTTTCAGTTAATCGAACGAAAAGAAGAACGAACGATTGGTGCTTGTGAAGAACTTGGTGAAGCGATGAATATTGCTGTTCCGCATCGTATTGAGGCATTTGACAACTCGCATACGCACGGAGTGGATCCTGTATCTGCAATGGTTTCTTTTGTTGACGGAAAGCCGAATCGTAAAGATTACCGTAAGTATAAAACGAAAACGGCCGCGATGCACGATGACTATGGTGCGATGCGTGAAGTTGTGAGAAGGCGTTATGTACGTGTTTTAAAAGAAGATTTACCACTGCCTGATTTGGTAATCATTGATGGCGGAAAAGGCCAAATGGAAGTAGCGCGGGAAGTCATTGAAGATGAATTAGGCTTATCGATTCCGATTGCCGGACTGGCAAAAGACGATAAGCATCAAACGTCACAACTTCTTTACGGTAATCCAGCCGAACTGATTCCGTTAAAGAGAACGAGTGAGGCCTTTTATTTGTTGCAACGAATTCAAGACGAAGTGCATCGATTTGCAATTACATTCCACCGTCAACGAAGAGGAGCAAATACGATAACTTCTTCTTTGGACAACATTCCAGGCATTGGACCGAAAAGAAAAATGGCCCTGCTTAAACATTTTGGCTCTGTGAAAAAAATTCGTGAAGCATCGGCTGAAGAACTCCAAAAAGCTGGATTGCCAGAAAAGCTAGCTGAATCTGTGGAAATATATTTCCAGAAAGAATTGCCAGAAAATAAGTAATATGTTAGAGTGAAGACACTGAATTATTCACTAAATGATTGTATTATCATTTTAGTGAGGATAGAGGCGCAAATATTAAAAGTATTCTTCAAGAAGGGAACAGCCTAGCGATTGAAGAAGAAAGGGGTATTTGCCGAAGCGGGTAATCGAACTGTTATCGAGTACTTGCTGGATTTCCGTTGAATAAGCGGGAGTCTGTCAGGATATTTTTACCTGGAGAGCTATCCCGTAGGAGACACTGTTTTTTTGTGTACACTCTAATCGGACCAGCTCTCATTTATTAAATGAGGGCTGTTTTTGCGTTTCAGGGGAAAGTGGGTGGAGATTTTGGAGAAGATTGTAATGAAGTTTGGTGGAACGTCGGTTGCCAATGAAGAAAGAATTGAAAGGGCAGCTTCCTTAATTATTGAAGAAGTAAATAAAGGGAAACAAGTGGCTGTTGTTGTGTCTGCAATGGGAAAAACGACAGATAAATTACTAGCGCTTGCAGCAGATATTCATCCAGATGCGGAAAAACGTGAATTGGATATGTTGCTTGCAACGGGTGAACAAGTGACTGCCTCTTTATTAGCGATGGCAATTTCCGCGAAAGGAGTTGCATCCAAATCGTTTACCGGGTGGCAAGCAGGCATTAGAACGGAATCGATTCATAGTAACGCGCGTATTGAAGACGTCGATGCGAAAAAAGTAGTGGATACCCTAGAATCAGGCGCAGTGGCGGTCATCGCAGGGTTTCAGGGCATCGATCAAGACGCCGAAGTAACCACGCTTGGCCGGGGCGGCTCGGACACGAGTGCAGTAGCGGTCGCAATTGCAATCAATGCCTCCACATGCGATATTTATACGGACGTTGAAGGGGTTTTCACGACAGATCCGAGGATGATAGAAGAGGCAACAAAATTAAATGAAATCTCTTATGATGAAATGCTTGAATTAGCAAATTTAGGTGCGGGCGTACTTCACCCGCGCGCGATTGAGTTTGCAAAAAATCATCAAATGCCGCTTCGTGTAAGACCGGCACATATGAACGGCGAAGGCACGATGATTAAGGAGGAAATTGAAATGGAAAATAATCTTATCGTACGTGGAGTTGCTTTTGAAGAAGACATCGTACGCATTACAATTATGTACGACACCCCTTACAATGGGTCGCTTGCCAATATATTTACTGCGCTCGCGGAACAGCAAGTGAACGTAGACATAATTGTTCAAACGATCATGGATGGTGAGCAACCATCTGTTTCATTTTCAATTAAAAATGAAGACTTTGCAAAAGCGATGAATGTGCTAGAGATGAATAAAGAAGAACTTGGTTATAAACGAGCAGATTTCGAAGTGGGATTGGCTAAAGTCTCTATTGTAGGCAGCGGAATGGTTTCGAATCCTGGCGTGGCGGCGCACATGTTTGATGCATTACGCGATGCGTCAATTCCCATTAAGATGGTTAGTACATCTGAAATTAAAGTATCAGTCGTCATTCCTACTATGTATATGAAAGAGGCAGTCGCTGTGTTACATAAAACATTTGAGCTTGGGCATGTAGGGTAGGGTAATTTAAAAATCGTTGAAAGAGGTGTCAAACCTTTTTCAACGATTTTTAATGTGAGAAACTTATACTGTTTCTTTTTTATCCCACGCTAAATGGAAAGTAATCGATTGATCGTTACGCTTAGAATCCGCATAACACTCTGTAAGCATACCGTTCAGTTTTTGATATTGCTCAGCAAGAAACCCAGCTTCTAATTGGAAATTTCGATCGCTAATTTTTAAGTTTTCACCAGGACTAATTAATTGATAAAAGGCCTCTTTTTTTGACGTTTTTTCAAGTTGTAGTTGCCCCCAACCAGCTTCAAGGAAAAAAGAAGGGATTTCTTCCATGCTGAAAACTGGGAATTTACGAGCAATTTCTTTACCAGCCCAGTAAAGAATATCACCTTCGTGTTTGCCAAGAATACTTGGCAATACATGGTCTCGAATTAATTCATAACCGAATTGGGTCGGTCCCCCGTATGTATGATTCTCCACAATTTATTACACCTTTCTAAGTTGTCCTGTCTATAATTCTTCTGTGATATTATCTAGTTTACTAAGAAAACACTTAAAAATTACGTAAATTTAATAGAAGTGTTTAATTTAAATAGTTTAATAATAGTAAACTATTAACATTTTTGTGTGATTAAGCGGTTCAGTACCTTGACCTCTTTAAAACGTACGAGTACAATAGTATATGCTATATCATTGTACCATGAAGAGGGATTGGGTCAATATTTCTTCAGTTTTTTCAATGACGAATTATGAAACCGATTTCTTCAGTAATAAGGGAGGGTAAAAGACTTGACGAGAGAATCTGATTTTTTTGTGCGCCGCCTTCATTCTTTGCTAGGGATTATTCCCGTTGGACTTTTTCTAGTTCAACACTTGGTCATTAACCATTTTGCGACACGAGGACCAGAAGCGTTTAACCAAGCTTCAGACTTTATGGGGAATCTACCATTCGTACTATTTTTGGAATGGTTTATTATCTACATCCCATTAATGTTCCACGCGTTTTATGGTGTATACATAGCATTTACGGCAAAGAATAACGTTCAACGCTACGGTACGTTCCGTAACTGGATGTTCATGTTGCAAAGAATTACGGGGGTATTCCTAGTAATCTTTATCGCATGGCACATCTGGGAAACAAGAATTCAAAAAGCTTTAGGAGCGGAAGTGAACTACGACATGATGGCGGATATTTTTGCAAATCCGTTCATGATTGCGTTTTATATCGCGGGTGTAGTTGCAGCATCGTTCCACTTGTTCAACGGAGTGTGGGGTGTCCTTGTTACTTGGGGAATTGCTCAGTCACCACGTTCACAGCAAATCGTTACGTACATCACGATGGCAGCTTTCGTAATTCTTACTATTATTGGTCTCCAAGCTATCTTTGCATTCATTTAATTGATTAGTAATCTTTGAATTGATTCGTTTATTTTAAATTTTGAGGAGTGAAACATTCATGACAAAAAGCAGAATGATTGTTGTCGGCGGCGGTCTTGCCGGCCTGATGGCGGTCATCAAAGCAGCAGAGGAAGGTGTACCGGTTGACCTGTTCTCAATTGTCCCGGTAAAACGTTCCCACTCCGTATGTGCCCAAGGTGGGATTAACGGTGCGGTAAACACGAAAGGGGAAGGCGACTCGCCTGCAATCCATTTCGACGATACTGTATACGGTGGAGACTTTTTAGCGAACCAACCTCCCGTACAAGCAATGACAGAAGCAGCTCCAGAAATTATTCACTTATTTGACCGTATGGGCGTTATGTTCAACCGTACGCCAGAAGGTTTACTAGATTTCAGACGTTTCGGCGGAACGCTTCATCACCGTACCGCATTTGCGGGTGCAACGACTGGACAACAACTTCTATACGCGCTAGACGAGCAAGTACGTCGTTATGAAGTAGAAGGCCTTGTACAAAAGTACGAGCATTGGGAGTTCCTAGGTGCAATTCTTGACGACGAAGGAATTTGTCGTGGAATTAAAGCGCAAAATATGCACACGATGGAAATCGAGTCCTTTAAAGGCGATGCAGTCATTATGGCTACAGGTGGCCCTGGAATTATTTTCGGAAAATCTACGAACTCTGTCATTAACACAGGTTCAGCGGCGTCAATCGTATACCAACAAGGTGCTTACTATGCAAATGGTGAGTTCATCCAAATTCACCCAACAGCGATTCCTGGAGACGATAAACTACGTCTTATGAGTGAGTCAGCACGTGGTGAAGGTGGACGAGTATGGACATATAAAGACGGGAAACCTTGGTACTTCCTAGAAGAGAAGTATCCAGATTACGGTAACCTAGTTCCACGAGATATTGCAACACGTGAAATCTTTGATGTGTGTGTCAACCAAAAGCTAGGCATTAACGGTGAGAACATGGTTTACCTAGACCTATCTCATAAAGACCCGAAAGAACTTGATATTAAGCTAGGTGGAATTATCGAAATCTATGAGAAGTTCATGGGTGACGATCCACGTAAAGTACCGATGAAAATCTTCCCGGCGGTTCACTATTCAATGGGTGGTCTATGGGTTGATTACGATCAGCACACGAATATCCCAGGCTTATTTGCCGCGGGTGAAGTTGATTACTCACAACATGGTGCAAACCGTTTAGGTGCTAACTCTTTATTATCTGCTGTTTACGGCGGAATGGTAGCAGGACCGAAAGCTGTTGAATATATGAAAGGCTTGAAGAAAACAGCAGAAGACATTTCTTCATCTGTGTTCGATTCCGCGATTAAAGAAGAGCAAGCGAAATGGGATGCTACGCTAAAAATGGACGGAACGGAAAACGCTTACCTACTTCATAAAGAGCTTGGTGAGTGGATGACAAACAACGTAACTGTTGTTCGCTACAACGACCGTCTAAAACAAACAGATGAAAAGATTCTTGAACTTCTAGAAAGATATGAAAATATTAACATGACTGATACGCAACAATGGTCTAACCAAGGTGCAACTTTCACGCGTCAGCTGAAAAACATGTTGTACTTAGCAAGAGTTATCACAATCGGTGCGCTACAGCGTGACGAAAGTCGTGGGGCACATTATAAACCAGACTTCCCTGAGCGTGATGACGAAAACTTTATGAAAACGACGATGGCGAAATTTGACGGACAATCAGCACCGATTTTCCATTACGAAGACATCGATGTGTCACTCATCCCGCCACGTAAACGCGATTACTCCACAAAGAAAGGAGATTAACGTAAATGAGCGAGCAAACTGCTACAGCACAAAAAACAATTAAATTTGAAATTCGTCGTCAAGATACAGCAAACTCAACTCCATATTGGGAGAAGTTCGAAGTAGAATATAGACCAAATATGAACGTAATTTCCGCTCTAATGGAAATTCAACGTAACCCTGTCAACGCAGATGGCAAAAAGACGTCACCTGTTACTTGGGAAATGGTATGTCTTGAAGAGGTTTGTGGTGCATGTTCAATGGTGATTAACGGACGTCCGCGTCAATCATGTACAGCGCTTATTGACCAATTAACACAGCCAATTAAACTAGAGCCAATGGCAACATTCCCAGTTGTCCGTGACCTAGTCGTTGACCGTAACGTGATGTTTGATTCATTGAAAAAAGTTAAAGCATGGGTACCAATCGATGGTACATACTCTCTAGGTGAAGGACCACGTATGCCAGAACGTAAACGTCAATGGGCATATGAATTGTCAAAATGTATGACGTGCGGTGTGTGCTTGGAAGCATGTCCGAACGTTAATGATAAAACAGACTTTGTTGGTCCAGCGATTTTATCTCAAGTACGTCTATTTAACACGCATCCAACAGGTGCAATGAACAAAGACGAAAGACTACGTACGTTAATGACGGATGGCGGAATTGCTGAGTGTGGGAACTCACAAAACTGTGTGGTTGCCTGTCCAAAGGGGATTCCACTTACGACGTCAATCGCAGCACTTAACCGTGCAACGTCTATCCAAATGTTCAAAGACTTCTTCGGAAGCGACCATATGGTAGATTAATAATAAATAAAATCCTATCTCAACGCAATATTGAGATAGGATTTTTTAGCTTTTTAAATCTTTGGTTTTCTCTAAAGGTATATAGAATAATCTGATATTGTAGTATAATGAATGAGTATTCACTAACTTATAGGGAAGAAGGGTTGAGAAATGAAAGCATCTTATATTAACGATTTCGAATCATGGTCCTCAGAATTTACATATGCAATCCCGTTAACCGTTCGATTTTCAGACGTTGATATGTATGGAATTGTGAATAATGCAGTAATCATCTCTTATTTAGAATATGCGCGAATTGAATATTTTAAGGCGATAGGGCTGATGGGGAATTGGATGGATTCCGAGGCAACGATCGTTCCTGTCATAGCTGACATACAATGTGACTATGTGAAGCCGATTCAATATGATGAAAACCTTGCGATTTATGTTAAAGTCGAAACAGTTGGCACATCTTCTATCGACATTCACTATCTTGGAAAAAATGATGCTGAGGAAATTGTTTTTACGGGAAGAAGTACGATGGTTCAAATAAATAAAGGAACCGGTAAAGGTTTTCCGTGGTCTGAAGAAGAGAAGTTGATTTTTGTTAATGGAATAGGGGGAAAGCCGTCACGACCTGCGAAACTTTCACATATTTTAAGGTGAAAGTGGATAGGAGGGGCGAGTCTTGAATGATGGACCGAAACATCGATCGTTGCTGACGGGAAGAGAACGTGAAATTTTTAATTTGCTTATTGAAGACCAGACAACAAAAGAAATTGCAAGTCAACTAGGTATCAGTGAAAAAACTGTTCGAAATCACATATCTAATACGATTCAAAAGCTCGGAGTTTCAGGTAGAGCGCAAGCCATAATAGAGTTATTGCGACTTGGGGAATTACATTTGCGATGAAATTTGTTGCCTTCAGGAGCAAAAAAAGGGAGAATAGAATTACAGTAATCGGTTTTCAGGGAGTTGGTTAACTTGACGGAACGGATAGCATCGACAAATCATGATGAAAAAGAAGTGGCGCGTATGGAAAAAGAGTTAAGATACGTTGCTGCGATTATCAAACATAATGGACGAAAAATCTTAAAAAATTATACCATCACACCTCCTCAATTTGTTGCGCTGCAATGGTTATTTGAACACGGGGATATGACAATTGGTGATTTATCTAATAAAATGTTCCTCGCATTCAGTACAACGACAGATTTAGTTGACAGAATGGAGAATAATCATTTGGTAAAGCGGATACGCGATAATAAAGATCGACGTGTCGTTAGAATTCAACTCCTTGCGGAAGGAGAGCGTGTTATTGAAGAAGTAATCGATAAACGGCGCCATTATTTAAATTCGGTGTTGTCCGATTTCGACGAGGCAGAAGTACAACAACTCTCTCAATTGCTGTCAAAACTTCATCAAGAGATGAAGAAAGATTGGAAAGAGGATTGAGGGATTCATAATGGTTAAACCAATCGGAGTTATTGACTCGGGAGTCGGAGGGCTTACTGTAGTCAAAGAAATGCTAAACATCTTGCCAAATGAATCGATTGTTTATTTAGGAGACGATAAACGCTGTCCATATGGTTCACGATCAGAGGAAGAGGTTCGAAAGTTTACGATTGAAATGGTTGAAAGACTTTCGGAGATGGACATTAAAATGCTGGTCATTGCCTGTAATACGGCAACCGCAGTCGCATTGGATACGATTCGTCAACTGTTTAGCTTTCCAGTCATTGGCGTCGTGGTTCCTGGCGCTCGTGCGGCTGTGACAAATTCAACGACACAACAAATAGCAGTGCTTGGCACGACTCGTACAATTGAAAGTGGTGCGTACAGTGATGAAATCGTACGCCAATCGCCTGACGCAGTCGTTTATCCACTTGCTTGTCCTGATTTTGTCCCGATTGTTGAAAGTGGTCAATACAAATCAGAAAATGCAAGGTTTATTATAGATCGAACGTTGCAAAATTTAGTGGAGAAAGATTTCGATGTGGCAATTTTAGGGTGTACACATTATCCCCTTTTAGAGGGGCATATTCAAAGTTGTCTCCCAGAACATGTACAAATTATTTCATCTGCAGTGGAGACCGTTAGAGACGTCGAAAAAGAATTAGATGCTAAAGGAATTAGAAATGCGAAGTTTACAGAAGGAAATGTTTTATTTTATACGACAGGTCCTAGTGAAAATTTCAAGACAATCGTTACAGATTGGCTTCGCTTAGATAATCCTGATGTTAGAAAGATTACTTTACCGTAAAATCCGGTGCGCCTACTAGTGGGCGGCCGGTTTTTTGCTTTCGTAAAAGACTGTATGATAAAGTAGTACCCTATAGAACAAAATGTGTAATGAATATTAGTTGTTCAACGATAGAAGCTTTTATAGTGATTTTTGGAAAATATTTGCTTATTGCAAAGGAAAATAAAATGATGGAGTGATTTATATGACAAGACATGATAATCGAGCGGGAAATGAATTGAGACCTGTCACGATTGAAACAGATTACTTAATTCACCCTGAGGGTTCTGTACTTATTTCAGTTGGGAATACAAAGGTCATTTGTACGGCAACGATTGAAGACCGTGTTCCGCCTTTTTTAAGAGGTAGCGGGAAAGGGTGGGTAACAGCTGAGTATTCAATGCTTCCACGTGCTACGGGGCAGCGTACGCAGCGTGAAGCAACAAGAGGAAAGCTTGGCGGCCGTACGATGGAGATTCAACGACTGATTGGACGAGCTCTACGTGCGGTAACGGATTTGGAAGCTCTTGGTGAGCGTACAATTTGGGTGGACTGTGACGTTATCCAAGCGGATGGGGGAACACGTACTGCCTCCATTACTGGTGCGTTCGTTGCGATGGTAATAGCCGTGGAGAAGGTTGTTGAGCAACATGGTTTGAAAAAATTCCCGATTACGGACTTTTTAGCCGCGACGAGTGTCGGGGTAATTGAAGAAGATCAGCTCGTACTTGACTTGAATTATATTGAAGATTCCGCGGCGGCTGTTGATATGAACGTCGTCATGACGGGGGAAGGCGCTTTTGTAGAGCTGCAAGGTACTGGTGAAGAGGCGACGTTTACACGGGATGAAATGAATGGTCTCGTTTCACTTGCGGAGGAAGGCATTGAACAATTATTTGCGCTCCAAAAAGAAGTGCTTGGACCGATTGCACAGCGTATCGGCGAAGAGGCAGGCGGAGAAGTTTGAAAGAAGTATTGATTGCGACGAATAATAAAGGAAAGCGTAAAGATTTCGAAGCATTATTTCATCCGCTTGGCATCAACGTGTTAACGTTACAAGATATTGAAGAAATGATTGATGTAGAAGAAACAGGGACGACTTTTGAAGAGAATGCCATTTTAAAAGCTGAAACCGTTGCGAACTTACTTGGCAAAACGGTTATTGCTGACGATAGTGGACTCGAAATAGATGCCCTAGACGGTGCGCCTGGCGTTTATTCTGCACGTTATGCTGGGAATGACAGTACTGATGAGTTGAACATTGATAAAGCGTTACGAGCACTCGAGGGCGTCCCTGGCGATAAACGTACAGCGCGTTTTCGATGTGTGTTAGCTGTAGCGGGCCCGATGATGGAGACAACAGTGTTTTCGGGAAGTTGTGAAGGAGTTATTACCGAAGCGCGACGCGGAACCAACGGCTTTGGCTACGACCCGATTTTTTATGTGCCATCAAAAGACCGAACGATGGCTGAATTAACTGCAGAGGAAAAAAGTAAGATTTCTCATCGAGGTGCAGCATTAAAAAAATTACAAGCTGAACTCTCGACAATGATTCAAAAGGTAGGAGAACAAATTGAAGATAATCGTAATGAGTGATTCACATGGAGATAAAACGACGATAGAAAAAGTAGTGTCACAACAAGCGGATGCCTATTTTCACTGCGGTGATAGCGAATTAACCTATCATGATCCGGTATTTCAATCGATGTACAAAGTGGCTGGTAACTGTGATTTGGATAGTGAGTATCCAGATGAAGTGACAACGACTGAAGGTGGAAAGGAAATTTTCATGGTACATGGTCACCGCCATGACGTGAAAGGTTCCATGATGGGGATGTATTACAGTGCGAAAGAGAAAGAAGTAGACATCGCTTTATTTGGACATTCACATGTATATGGTGCAGAGATGAAGGATGGCATTTTATTTGTCAATCCGGGCAGTACAATGCTTCCGAGAGGCGGGAATCCTGCTACTTATGCGGTGATCGAGTTGGGCGAGAAAGTAGTTGTGACATTTAAGGATTTAAATCATGAAATCGTGGATTCGATAGAATTCTAAAAAGCATAAAGTAATGTGTCGTGTCATAGTATAATCGTGATAACAAAAATAAGGTCCAAACCTGACTTTTCGGGGAAGGGCCTTTTTTATAAGTAAATATAATTGAATGATAATCTATTATGTAGTGCTCGATGTCTGAATTCCCGCGCGAATTATCAATAGTAAATGTTAGGGAGGTCAAGAAGGTGAGCGCCGAGTTATCGGTCGAAATCATTTCGGATGATATAAACAACATTACGATTGCGATTCTATTAAAAGGTCGACTCATTAGTATTGTTTCTGGCAATGCGGACATAGTATTCGCGGAATTAACTAAATTGTTCAGAGGTGTTAAGGTGCTGTCTTGCTAAAAGTATGAGAGCTTGTAAAGCAATTCGAAGTAGTACACTAATGTTTTCGAATCAGTCATAAAGTTACTTCATTAAAATGTCAGAATTGTTTTGTTGGATTGTGTTCAAATATGTTAGAATTAAAATAAAGATGATTATAAGAAATAGAGGTAAGTTATATGAATTCGATAACTGAAGAAAATTTTAAGCCACGTAATTATAAACCTGCCATCATTATTTTAACGATTGTTTTAATCAGTGCAATCGTCATTTTACTAAGATTGCCCGGTGTTAAAGATTTCGATGCGTTCGATGTGACAATTTTACCTTTAATGAATGCAATCCTTAACGCGTGTTCATTTATCTTTCTACTTGCGGCATTGATTGCGATTTTAAACGGAAATGTCAAAGTGCATCAACGATTTATATATGCAGCGCTACTTTCCACCTTATTATTTTTAATTATATACGTAATCTTTCACTTTATCGCTTCTGCCACTTCTTATGGCGGAGACGGATTTATGAAGATATTTTATTATTTCATACTCGTTACCCATATTCTTTTTGCTATAGCAAATATTCCGTTAATGTTAACGAGTGTGACAAGTGCTTGGAATCGCAACAATGCGTTTCATAAGAAGCTCTCGCGTTGGACGATGCCCATTTGGTTGTACGTTAGTTTTTCTGGTGTGTTAGTTTATTTGTTGATTAGACCTTATTACTAATCTAGAATGTGTGTTTGTTCTGTTTAGGCAGTAAAGAGAAGATATATGAAGGATTAACCATGGGGGTGGGGAATCCTTCTGGATACAACATGGTAAGTGTAAGCTTATGAAGAACGTCTATCGTTCATCGAGAAACAAAAATTTGCTATCAAAGAGTGATTTAAAGCGCTTCTATGTGGGTGTTCGATTGTTTAGATAAAATGAAATACAAAGAAATTAAATTTATTGCTGCATTTTGTTTCCATTTTGCTGAAAAGGTGTTATAGTTATTCATGGTTATCAAATAGATGGCAGAAGTTACTGCAAGACAGGCACTTTTTATAGTCAAAAATAGATTTTAAAAAACATTTTTACTTTTTTATAAAAAAGTGTTGACATCCTCTAGATGATTATCGTATAATAGTATTTGTCGTTGAGGTCATTGAAATTAATTCAAGAAGACGAACGCGGTACATAAAACATGTCCCAGTAGCTCAGCTGGATAGAGCAACAGCCTTCTAAGCTGTGGGTCAGGGGTTCGAATCCCTTCTGGGACGTCCATAAAAAGCCTACGAACATAAAGTTCGTAGGCTTTTTTGTTTCGTGAGAATTAGCTGGTTCAATATTAAATTGGGTTGCGTCGATTTTCGGTCAATGAGTTGAATAGCTTGTCGAAATATTCCTTACGTATGTTCAGTTGCTCTAAATTTACTTTTAGAAGTGCATGCCTGTAAATGTTGGCTGATGTTCCAATTTTTGGCATGACCTGCACTTACCTGTACAGCTATTGAGGGAATGCTTTTTCTGCTTCAAAGACTAAAGAAGATTATCGTAGGTCGTTTTGCTAATGGCGAATGATAACTTTTAATAACATCGGACAGAAAATTTGTCCGCTAGTGAATGTGCTTATTGTAAGCTATTTTAAGAAAAACTGCTATAATAGCATCCAGAGTAACCACTCGAGAGGTTACATGCGTGGAGAATGCCATAGGTTAAGCGATAGCAGTCTTCAAATCTATATCAATGACTTCATCGCAAAGCTGATAGCACAAATTGCTAAAAGTCCGATAATCCCGGTACATTCGTTGTTCCCACTCCATCACATATGCCGTGTAAATACAATGGAGATGTGTGCGACGAGCGCATGTAATTGTTGCGATGGAACTCTTCTGCAAGGTAAAGTAGCGACATGGCCAATTTGATGAAAACCTCAAAGCTTCAGCTGATGCCATCTGTTCGAATGATTTTAGCATCGTAAGGGATGTATCTGTACTGAGCGCATCTAGTTATCCGCTTTTCGTCTTTGCAATCACGGAACTATGGTTTAGACCGGTTTTTTCGGTGCGGAACTTTAGTTAATAAATTTTTCTATTAAATTATTTATCTAAAAGGGGATTACTATTATGTGCGGATTTAACGCAGTATTAGCAAGAAGTACGAAAAATGCTCCAAGCAGTATCGGTCCATATTCACAAACTGTAGCTTTCTCTCATTACAATTATCTATCAGCTCAATTACCATTGGATGCAAAAACTGGTGAATTAATAGCTGGTGGCATAAAAGAGCAGGCTGAACAGTGCTTAAAAAATATCAAGGCAATTGTAGATAGCATCGATCATGTTATGAGCGATATTGTTAAAATCACTGTATTTGTTAAGGATATAAATGATGCCTATGCTGTAGACGAAGTTTATAATACATTTTTCCCAACCTATGTTCCAGCACGGACGATGGTCGAAGTTGCAGCGTTACCTATGGATGCATTAGTGCAAATTGAAGCACTTGTCTCAAATGGTGAAGGGACAATTCCAAACGCTCCACAAGCAGGCGACCTTATTAAGCTTACAAATAACACAGAAAATGCACCGACAAGTCTTTTGTCTACACAAACTGTGTCATTCTCTCATTACAATAATCTTTCGGCTCAATTACCGATTGATCCGAAAACTGGAAGATTGGTAGCTGGCGGTGTGAAAGAGCAGACTGGACAGTGCTTGAAAAATATCAAGGCAATATTAGAAAGTATCGATGTTCCTTTTGACGATATTGTTAAAATTAATATCTACCTTAAAAACCTTTCGGATATTGAAGCTGTAAATGAAGTTTATACAACATTTTTCCCGGACTCGGCTATCGCTAGGTCCGCAGCCTATGTTCCTGCACGTACAACAGTTGCAGCCTCAGCTTTACCTATGGATGCTTTGGTACAAATTGAAGCAGTGGTATCGCATGGAGATGGTACACCTCCGCAAGCTGTTGAAGATAGACATGGAATCGTTATATGGGCAAACAACACTGAAAATGCACCAAAGAGTTCTCTATCTACACAAACTGTAGCTTTCTCTCATTACAATCACCTATCAGCTCAATTACCATTGGATGCAAAAACTGGTGAATTGGTAGCTGGCGGCGTAAAAGAGCAGGCTGAACAGTGCTTGAAAAATATCAAGGCAATTGTAGAAAGTATCGACCACGTTATGGATGATGTGGTTAATGTAAATATCTTCGTTAAAAACATTGCAGATATTGATGCTATAGACGAAGTTTACACAACGTTCTTCCCGGGTGGTATTCCTGCACGAAGAACTGTTGGTGTATCAGCTTTACCTAAAGATGCTTTAGTTCAAATCGATGCAGTGGTATCAAACGCTGAAGGAACACCTCCGAAAGCATAATAAACATTTGTATAACAGGATAGGAATCATCTTTTTTGTTATCAATGCTGATGATAAGTGTAAAATGGCATACTATACAAAAACAGGGGCTGTCTAAAACGAAAAATGAGGCAGCCCCTGTCAACGTAGATGAAAAGGCATCAAGGCTTTAGCTGATTATGGCAGAAATCTTGATGCTTTTTTTAGTTTCTGTGCATAATAAAAAATGGCTTAGTTTTTGAACCTATATGATTAAATCTTTATTAAGGGTGAAACCTAAGCTTTGAGGTCGAATACTTTTGGGGAGTTTGTTCAGTTTATTGCCATTAGTTAGAAGCAGTAACTCAACTTTCATACTTTGATCTGCTCTTATAAAAAATTCATTATCCGTAGTCTTCCGATTTATTCGAGCTAATTTTTTGTAGGATAAAACATTATTCAGGATTTGGGCACTTATCGTCGTAATTCGGTTAGCTCATCGTTATAAATCCTGAAAATCACTCGCTTTCTAAGGTTGGTAATGAGGTGTGATTATAAATGTTTTAAAGTCGGGCTAGCGGGAGTATTCGGAAAAAATTTGATTTGGGCATTTCCTATTAGAATCCTTTTAATGAATATGGATTTATGTTATACATATATTCGTCGGGTTCTTTTCTTTAGTGTTTAGTTTGTAAAATTCACTATACAAGAAAAGATCCTCTTTTCATGTTTATGAATCTACCGTGCATTCGCTTGGATTCCAGTTCATTAAAGTTCAAATTCACCAACAGGTTTTTGACTTAAGTGAATCGGGTACAGTTTAATCACCTATAAACATTTTACTCTTATTACATGAAGTTAAAATGATATAAGCATTATTATTCTCTTGCCTGCCGTCAGTGAAGGCGTGGATATGCCTGAAATTCTGAGCTATTATTCCTTAAGAAGATATAAACTGCTAAATACATATTTTCAAATGAAAAATCGTACTGAAAAAAGTCATGGTTATTTTTATTGGAAATAGGTTTGATTTAAAGTTGTTTGGGGAAGGTATGTTCATAATGCTTTGAATGCTAGGAGAAATAAAAGGAAGGTGATGGGACGCAAGTGCCGCGGATGAAAACGAAGCCTTCTTACGTAGGAGTCAGAAAACGTGAAGTTCTAAATCGTGCAGCAACGCGATTATATAGACGTTTATGTCAGAATGATTATTAATGAAAATTAATCATTAGGTAGTCATTTGCCGGCGTAAAAAGGGTGCGGATTGACAAATTAGTGAAGTCAAAAGTAAATCATTGCATGAAATGAAACTTATGTAGTACAATCAATTTTGGAATGATGACATTCGACATTTTATGACATCATTCGAGTTAAGTGTAAAGGAGGAAAAATACATTGCATTTAAATCCAGCAGAAAAAGAAAAATTACAAATTTTTCTAGCGAGCGAATTAGCTCTTAAGCGTAAAGCAAGAGGTCTCAAGTTGAACTATCCGGAAGCAGTTGCGATCATCACAAGTTACATTATGGAGGGTGCGCGTGACGGTAAGACGGTAGCGATGCTAATGGAAGAAGGAAAACACGTACTTACGAGGGACGATGTTATGGAAGGTGTACCAGAAATGATTGATGATATTCAAGCAGAGGCTACTTTCCCAGATGGAACAAAACTCGTAACCGTTCACAATCCAATTTCTTAAATAAATATCACAAAAATTTAAGAAGGCATTGATAATAGGAGGGAAGCAAAAAGTGAGTAATAATAATGGTTATATTATACCCGGCGAATACCGAGTAGCCGAAGGTGAAATCGAAATCAACGCTGGTCGTGCGAAAACAACGATTCGCGTATCAAATACTGGAGACCGTCCAATCCAGGTCGGCTCACACATTCACTTTGTTGAAGTGAACAAGGATCTTTTATTTGACCGTGCGGAAACAATTGGTAAGAGACTTAACATTCCATCCGGTACTGCAGCTCGTTTTGAGCCAGGTGAAGAGATGGAAGTTGAATTAACGGAACTTGGTGGGAACCGTGAAGTTTACGGAATCTCAGATTTAACAAATGGTTCTGTTGATAATAAAGAGCTAATTCTTCAGAGAGCAAGAGAATTAGGCTATAAAGGAGTTGAATGATAAGTGAAAATCAATAGACAGCAGTATGCTGAAAGTTACGGTCCAACTGTTGGTGACCAAGTTCGCCTCGCAGATACGGATCTTTGGATTGAAGTAGAGAAAGACTTCACCGTTTACGGAGATGAAACAAACTTCGGTGGCGGTAAAGTATTACGTGAAGGTATGGGAGAAAACGGTACATACACTCGTACTGAAAATGTGCTTGATCTTCTTCTTACAAATGCACTTATCCTTGACTATACAGGAATTTACAAGGCAGATATCGGTGTGAAAGACGGTTACATCGTTGGTATCGGTAAAGGTGGTAACCCAGACATTATGGATGGCGTTACACCAAATATGATTGTTGGTACAGCTACAGAAGTTATTGCTGCAGAAGGTAAGATTGTAACAGCTGGTGGAATTGACACACACGTTCACTTCATCAACCCAGATCAAGTTGATGTTGCACTAGCTAACGGAATTACAACTTTATTCGGTGGCGGTACTGGACCAGCAGAAGGTTCTAAAGCAACAACAGTAACACCAGGACCTTGGAACATTGAAAAAATGCTAAAATCGACAGAAGGACTTCCAATTAACGTTGGTATCCTAGGAAAAGGACATGCTTCATCTATTGCTCCAATTATGGAACAAATTGATGCGGGTGCAGCAGGTCTGAAAATTCACGAGGACTGGGGTGCAACACCGGCATCTATCGACCGTAGCTTGACAGTTGCTGATGAAGCTGACATCCAAGTTGCAATTCACTCCGATACATTGAACGAAGCAGGTTTCCTAGAGGATACACTTCGTGCAATCGACGGCCGTGTAATTCACTCATTCCACGTTGAAGGTGCGGGTGGCGGACACGCTCCTGACATTATGGCAATGGCTGGACATCCAAACGTATTGCCTTCATCAACGAATCCGACAAGACCATTTACGGTTAACACAATCGATGAGCACCTTGACATGCTTATGGTTTGTCACCACTTAAAGCAAAATATTCCTGAGGACGTTGCATTCGCAGACTCAAGAATTCGTCCAGAAACAATTGCTGCTGAAGATATTCTACATGACCTAGGTATTATCAGTATGATGTCAACAGACGCACTTGCAATGGGACGTGCTGGAGAAATGGTACTAAGAACATGGCAAACTGCTGACAAAATGAAGAAACAACGCGGTCCATTAGCTGAAGAAAAGAACGGTTCAGACAACATGCGTGCTAAGCGTTACGTATCTAAATACACAATTAACCCTGCAATTGCACAAGGTATCTCTCATGAAGTTGGTTCAATTGAAGAAGGTAAATTCGCTGACCTAGTTCTTTGGGAGCCGAAATTCTTTGGCGTAAAAGCAGATCGTGTAATTAAAGGCGGAATCATCGCTTATGCACAAATTGGTGACCCAAGTGCTTCCATTCCGACGCCACAACCAGTTATGGGACGTCGTATGTACGGTACAGTTGGTGACCTAATTTATGATACAAACATTACATTCATGTCTAAGAGCTCAATTCAGCAAGGTGTACCTGCGAAACTTGGCTTGAAGCGCCGTATCGGAACAGTTAAAAACTGCCGTAACATCGGTAAGAAGGACATGAAATGGAATGACGTAACTACGGAAATCGACATTAATCCAGAGACGTATGAAGTTAAGGTTGATGGCGAAGTACTTACATGTGAACCAGTTTCAGAACTACCAATGGCTCAAAGATATTTCTTGTTCTAAAATAGAATACTTCTATGTGAATTGTTGCACAATTGATTCGTGCAACAATTCACAAAAACAAAGGAGGATCTTGACTTGCTAATTACGAAGATAGTCGGAAACATCGACGATTCTAAGTCATCAGACAAAAAGGTTGACTGGCTTGAATTAGAGTGGGAAGACTTAAACAAAAGAATCTTGCGTAAGGAAACAGAAAACGGTACGGATGTTGCAATCAAATTAGAAAGCAGCGGTTCCCTTCGTTATGGGGATGTATTGTTTGAAGATGAAAATACGCTAATTGCCATTCGGACAAAGCTGGAAAAAGTCTATGTTATCAAACCAAAGACGATGCAAGAAATGGGTAAAATGGCATTCGAAATCGGCAATCGTCACACGATGTGTATTATTGAAGATGACGAAATTCTCGTCCGTTATGACCAAACGCTTGAGAAATTGATTGATGAAGTGGGGGTTTCTTATGAACAATCAGAGAGAAGGTTCAAAGAACCATTCAAATACAGAGGTCACCAACACTAATCCTTGGCTACTACATCTTATTCAAATTCACGATACGGCGTTTCCAACTGGAAGTTTTGCACATTCATTCGGAATGGAGACGTATATTCAAGAAGGCGACATAAGTAATGCAGATAGTTTAAAGGAATTTTGTAACATGTATCTCCGCCAAAATCTAGCTTCAACGGATGCTATCATCGTTAAGGAAGCCTATCGTCTTGCTAAAGAAAATGATTTGCAAGGTCTGATTCGATTGGAGAATATATGTCATGCCATCAAGCTTTCACCTGAAACAAGAAAGGGTAGCATGATGATGGGACGTCAGTTTTTACAAACTGTACAACCGCTAAATGATAGTGAGTTATTTACGCGTTGGTATGAAAAATTAAAAAACAAGGAAATTAAGAGCCATTATCCTGTCGTATATGGTATCTATACGGCTATGTTAGGTGTAGATCTAAGGACATCGCTTGAAACGTTTCTATATTCGTCAATAACATCTATTGTTCAAAATGGTGTTCGAGCTATTCCGCTTGGTCAAAATAGTGGAGTGCAAACGATCTTTTCCTTGTTGCCTATTATCCAAGAGACAACAAATCGTGTGATGACTTTAGATTTAGAGCATCTTGATAATAATTCAATTGGCCTTGAAATCGCATCAATGCAACATGAATTCCTTCATTCACGCTTGTTTATTTCATAAATAAAATATCGTGAAATATAGGATCATGGATAAGTATATTCCTGCTTCCAGACCGTGGTCATAGTATCCGGTATTGGACGGTAGGAAATAAAAAACTTATGTAAAAGCACTCGCATTTAAGGTACTCTAAAAGTAATCAAACATTTGACGTTATTGTGATATCCATATTCGTAAATAACCATTTCAAACATATTACTTAGACTAGGAGATTGTGATTATGAAAACAATACACCTTGGCATTGGCGGACCAGTAGGGTCCGGTAAAACTACGCTTGTTAAAACACTTTCAGAAGCACTGAAAGAAGAATACAACATTGCAGTTATTACAAATGATATTTACACGCGAGAAGACGCGAATTATCTGATTAACGAGAACATTCTTGAAGAGGACCGTATTATCGGTGTTGAAACAGGAGGTTGTCCTCACACAGCGATTCGTGAAGATGCGTCAATGAACTTTGAAGCGATTGAAGAGTTGAAAAATCGTTTTGATGATCTTGATATCATTCTACTTGAGAGCGGTGGCGACAATTTATCGGCAACATTTAGCCCTGAATTGGTCGATGCATTTATTTATGTAATTGATGTTTCCGAAGGTGGCGACATTCCTAGAAAAGGTGGACCAGGCGTTACTCGCTCTGATTTCCTTATGGTAAATAAAACTGAACTTGCTCCATACGTCGGCGTAGATCTAGATACAATGAAAAATGATACAATCAAAGCAAGAAACGGAAGACCGTTTACATTTGCTAATATTAAAACGAAAAAAGGTCTAGATGAGATCATTGCATGGATCAAATCTGATTTGTTCTTAGAAGGGAAAACCAATGAATCTGCAAGCGAGTCCAAATAAACGACCAAAGCATGACGGCCGTTTATCAATGGAATTTCAATATCGGGGGAACAAAACGGTTTTATCAAATTGTTACCAAAATCCTCCGCTTAGAGCTAGCCGACCATTGTATATTAATCCCGCTAATCGATCTGAAGCGACGGTATATCTAGTGGAAACATCAGGCGGAATCGTAGAAGGAGACCACAACGTCTTTGAAATCGATATAAAAGAGGGAGCGGATGTATGTCTCATTCCGCAATCCGCAACAAAAATCTATCCTTCTTATAATGATATTTGGAGTTCGCAAAACATGGACATATCGATCGGTCCAAAAGCGAGTCTTTCCTTTAAAACGGAAGCCCTTATTCCATTTGAGCAGGCGAGATTTAACGGTAAAACTGTTATTCAAATGGCAAAAGATTCCACTTTACTATGGGGAGATATTCTGTCCCCAGGGCGTGTTGCACGTGGCGAAGTGTTTGAATACACTGATGTCAGAACAAATTTTCAAGTCTGGGTAGACGACGAGTGTTTGATTTACGATCCACTTCTTATTTCTAAAGACAACATGGGTCTTAAAAACATGGGTATGCTTGAAGAACATTTATTCATAGGATCAATGTGGTTCGTTACACCTACAATCGAGGATTTCGATATTAGGGAATTAAATGAGCGACTTCAAGAATCTCCACATTCTAAAGCTAGTGCTTCAATGCTTGAAGGAAAAGCTGTGAACGTTAGATGGTTAGCATCAGACTTGGTTGACTTAAAAAAGGAAATGCATCGTATTTGGGATGAATTTGCCAGCTATATCGTTTAAAATTATTTAAGCAATTTTGTTGTGCATTCCTTGTTGCTATAAATCAGTTAATTGATTATTCAATCAGGCCCTATAGAACAGAAGAAAATGTCCATTATAAAATAACGAGTCTCATTGGAGACGAACACTGTCTTACAATGAGATGAGGTTTTATAATGGTGCACCTATTGTAAAATAGCAATATTAAACAACACTCTTGTCAAGGAGAGGCATTAGCTTTCAAACGATAATTGTACAAGATTGTTATGCGCATATAAATGATAATAAATGAAACGATTTTTATGCGTATAACATCATACTTCAAACTGAAAGAAAGCCTACAACCTAATTCTCCTTGAGTGAGCCACGTTGTTTATAGAAATTATTGGGAATTGTATCACTATAGTTTGTCGTTCAATCGAGTTCGAGTTTATTGTGTTTCATTGTGAAAATATTCACGTTAAAACAACGTTCATCTGGGGAGATGTGCGGATAAAAATTCAACAAAAACGATGAGCAAACAAACTTACAGTTTTTACAACAACCATTTGAATTTATTTTGATTTAATATTATTTATACAATTTAAAAATATTTGGAGTGAAAAATATGTCTACAAATGCTCAAGCAGCACAACAAGGTGGATCAAATAACAAGGCGTATCTAATCCTAATTATTGGTATTTTAGCAGTTGCGTTCTCTGCACCTTGGGTAAAACAATCGAACTTTGAGCCAGCAACATCAGTTGTACTTCGTGTTGGTTTTGGGTTGTTATTCTTACTACCTTTCTTTATAAGAGAAATTAAAAAAGTCGGTAAGATCAACAAAACCGGTATTATTCTATCTCTTGTAGCAGGTTTGTTTCTTGGAATTGACTTTACAGCTTGGAATTATTCAATCTATTTCGTAGGATCAGGTATTGCATCAATCTTACTTAACCTACAAATCATCATTTTACCGGCACTTGCTTTCCTATTCGATAGAGAGCGTATTCCAAAAAGTTTCTTCATTGTTGCACCAATCATGATTCTTGGTGTACTCATGACAGGTGGTATTTTCGACAGTGCTGAAGCAACTGAAGGACCAACGACTGCATGGGGTATGAACCTTGCTGTTCTTGGAACAATTGCTGGATCTATTTCTGGGGTATGTTACGGTGCTTACCTTTATACGAGCCGTAAAGCTTCCCGTGTAAATGGAATTCAAATCGTTCAACCAATGTTTTTCGCTGGATTAACTCAGCTAATTGCTCCACTAATTGTAATGATGTTCTCAGGCCGTGGCTTCGATCTAACTCACGGAGTATTAGTAAATGGTATGCTTCCACATAATCCGGAAACTGCATTAGGTGACCCGATTACTGGCATGAACTGGTTCTGGATGATTGTACTAGCGTCAATCGGACAAGCAGTTGCATGGACGTTCATTCAGTACGGTGCTATTCGTTTAGACCCTACAATTGTAGCTGGACTATTATTACTTAGCCCAATCTCAACTGTTGCGGTTATTGCCGTTATCCTATTCGGTGAGATTCCGTCAACTATCCAGATTGCTGGTGTTGTTCTGATTCTGTTGGCAGTTGCCTACCAGAATAATTTGCACAAGGTTATATTGGGCAAAAAACCTAAAGACGGTACGCCTAAGGCAACTTCTTAATTGCTAACTAATGTGAAATTGAATTTTCAAGTTTGAACAGAAGAGGAATGTTTACTTATTAATACCTCTTCCTCTTCTTTCTGTCTATATATGAGACGGACCTTCAACAAATGGGTTGCTCAATCATTTATGTCGGATTGTTGCGGTACATTGTTCCTACGCTAGGTGGGAATAACGCCCGAGAATATTGAAGTGAAAGCTTCTGCAGTCTGAATAATTGAAAATGAGCGCCTCCTTGAATGAAGGAAAAGTAATTAATGTTAGACAGATAATTAGATTTAATGTTGTAAAAAATAATTGAACAGTTTCTGGGATGTATTTGCTCGTTACGGCGTGCATTCGCACAAGATAAATTGGCGTACACAATTCTTTTTTAATGTTCCATAACAAGCAAAAAAATCTCTTAAGTTTTAAAAAAATTCATAGAATATATGGCTTGGAGTGAAAGTTATGGCTAATAATAGTGCTACTAAAGGATCAAATAGCAAGGCATACATAATTCTTATCATCGGTATTATGGCTCTTGCATTTACTGCCCCATGGGTAAAACAATCGAATTTTGAACCTGCAACGTCTGTTATACTTCGTGTTGGTATTGGATTATTGTTTTTACTTCCATTTGCAATTAGTGAAATGAGAAAAATTGGTAAACTCAATAAAACTGGTGTTACTCTGTCCTTGTTCGCGGGTCTTTTCCTTGGAATTGACTTCACAGCTTGGAATTATTCCATCTATTATGTTGGATCAGGTATTGCTTCAATTCTATTAAACTTACAAATTATCATTTTGCCGGCACTTGCTTTCTTATTTGATAAGGAAAGAATTCCAAAAAGTTTCTTTATTGTTGCTCCAATCATGATACTAGGTGTACTTATGACAGGTGGTATTTTCGACAGCGCTGATGAAACTGCGGGAGGACCACTTACTGTATATGGAATGAACATTGCTGTACTTGGGACGATTGCTGGTTCTATATCCGGTGTCTGTTATGGGATCTATCTATACACTAGCCGTAAGGCATCCCGCGTAAATGCAGGACAAATCGTACAACCTATGGCATGGGCATCGCTTGCTCAGTTAGTGGCGCCAACAATTTTCTTGTTTATCTCTGGTCGTGGATTTGACCTAACTCACGGAGTATTGGTCAATGGTCAGCTTCCAATGAACCCAGAAACAACTGTGGGTGATCCTATCACGGCTATGAACTGGTTCTGGATGCTTGTACTAGCTACATTAGGTCAAGCGATTGCATGGACGTTCGTTCAGTATGGTGCTGTTCGTTTGAACCCTACGATTGTTGCTGGACTCTTGTTACTTAGTCCGATTTCTACTGTTGCGATCATTGCCGTTCTTCTATTCGGTGAGATACCGTCAACGATTCAAATACTTGGTGTTGTTCTTGTTCTTGCGGCAGTTGCCTACCAGAATAACCTACACAAAACTATATTTGGAAAAAAATCTAAAGACAAATCGCCCGGAACTGCTTAATTGTTACTATTAAAATTATAATAAATTAAAAGCCGAGTTTCCTTCATGTAAGGGAAATCGGCTTTTTTATATCGAAATGTATATTAGCGGATTTACCAAACATTTTAGATGGATCCCTAACAAAAGATTTATATTGCACTCAAATGTCATTATATACAATGAAATCAGAAATGTAAACTCTTTCATGGATTTTTATGGAAATAATGCTTATGTATTGGTTTCGTTTATTAATAGTTGGTAGGTCATAAGTCCTTCATTTCAAATTAAGATAAATTATCATGGGTATTAGGCACAACGTAGCGGGTGACATACCAGATAATTTAGTGGTTTCAGCCGTTTCATTCTTAAGAATACAAATGTATTCTATGAAGTTAGCACCATACAATGTTATTTCTGGTTAGTATGGTTTCGCAAGGTCAGTCCCACCCCTCCCTAGATAATAAACATATTTCATATATAAAAAGCCAATCAAATTACTGGTCATTAAAGATTTAACAGTAGACTGAACTTTTTCTCTCCTCTTTGAAAAATTAAGAACTTGGTGGAATATTAGGGAAATGGTTGAAAAGAACCTGAAATGTAAACACTGAAATAGAAAATCATTGTGGTTGAGATGGACAATGGAACAAGTATAAAAGCGTTACTCTTTTGTTTATGATATATTATTCAAAACGGTGAAATATATTTTGATTAAAATGGAGGAACTGCAGCGATGGAGATGTCAACACAGTTTCAAGTGAAGAACGAAGATATCGATATATTTAATCATATGAACTATAAGAGATATATTGAACAATTAGAAATAGAGCGTGCCGAGTGGTTTCGAAGAATTGATATTCCTTTCTCAACAATGGCGGAAAGGAATATTGCAGCGGTTATTTTAAAGTTAGAAATTGAATACGTAAAAGAAGCCAGGCTAGGGGAACGTTTGATAATTAAAACGAAGCCAATGAAAATAGGGACGAAAAGTTTTTCATTACAACAAGTAATATATAATGAAAATAAAGAGGTAACGACAAAATCCATCTGTACATTTGTTATGTTTGACACATCTACACGAAGCAGCATCCCTGTTATTAAAGAAATTGCTAGTCACTTCCACAATTTAAAAACTACATAAATGAATGCCTTAATATCGAATCCCTATCTGGCGGTGCAATGTGTATATTTAGTTCTGAACAGTAAAAACTGATTTCAGGTATATGATAAACAAAAGGAGCATTATATGAAAAATCAATCGAATGACCTAGAGACCGGATGGCGTTTTGACAATAGTTATGCACGATTGCCGGAGAAGTTTTTTACTTTTATGGAACCTAATCCCGTACCAGAACCGAAGGAAATTTTATTCAATGATGCGTTGGCGCACGAACTCGGTTTAAACACTGAAAAGCTTAAAGGAAGTGGCGGGACTGCCATTTTTGCAGGAAATGAGGTACCTCGAGGTGCAAAACCGCTTGCCCAAGCATATGCAGGACATCAATTTGGCAATTTTACAATGCTTGGTGATGGACGTGCGATGCTAATAGGTGAACACCTGACGCCTAAAGATGAAAGAGTCGATATTCAATTGAAAGGTTCAGGAAGGACACCGTATTCAAGAGGCGGAGATGGGCGGGCTGCACTTGGGCCGATGTTACGGGAATATATAATCAGTGAAGCGATGCATGCACTTCGGATTCCAACGACACGTAGTTTAGCTGTTGTAACGACGGGTGAAGACATTATGCGAGAGACGGTACTACCGGCCGCGATATTAACGCGTGTTGCAAAAAGTCATTTGCGTGTGGGAACGTTTGAATTTGCAGCCAACTGGGGGACAGATGAAGACATTCAGAAACTCGCTGATTATGCAATTGAACGCCATTATCCCGAGGCGAATGATGCGAGCAATTGTTATTTAGCATTACTTGAGAAAGTGATTGAACAACAAGCATTGTTAATTGCCCATTGGCAACTAGTTGGGTTTATTCACGGCGTTATGAATACAGATAATATGACGATTAGCGGTGAGACGATTGATTATGGACCGTGTGCCTTTATGGATACGTACGATCCTGCTACAGTTTTCAGTTCAATTGATAGGAGAGGCCGCTACGCTTATCAAAATCAGCCGCCGATTGGTGGTTGGAATTTGGCGCGGTTTGCTGAGTCACTCATTCCTATTTTACATGATGATGAAGCGAAAGCGATTCTGTTAGCGCAGGAGGCTATATCCAAGTATCGTCAGTTGTATGAAGATAATTGGCTTTCAGGCATGAGGAAAAAGCTTGGTTTGTTGAATGAAGAGTCAAATGATGAAGCGTTAATTGAACAACTTCTTGAGTTAATGGAAAAATATAAAGCGGATTATACAAATACGTTTCTTGCATTGACTTTTAATAAGCTGTGCAATGCTGAAATCTTTGAAACGGATGAATTTAAACGTTGGTATGATGCCTGGCAAGAAAGAATAACCCTTGAGACACAATCTGAAGAAGAGAGATTGCAGTTAATGAAACAACATAATCCAGCAATCATTCCAAGAAATTATTATGTAGAAAAAGCAATTGAAGCCGCGGTTGAACGTGACGATTTTAGTGTCGTGAAACAGTTTATAGATGCTTTGGCCAATCCGTATGCACATACACCAGTACAAAATGCGTTTGCGACGGTACCAGATTTTGAAGAACCTTACCGGACATTTTGCGGGACATAATTATGAAGAAGAAGTTGGACAGCTTTCTGCGGTTCACTTCTTTTTTATTTATTGCAATAAAAAACCCTCATTAAATGAGGGTCTAGTTTAATGCTTAAATTTTCAATTCAATTTTTGCGTCTTCTTTTAATTTTTCAATATGGGCAACTAGTTTTTTCTGCTGTTCTTCTTGTTGAATGATTTGCTTGATTTTCTCACTTAATTCTTCCAGTGGAGGGAGTTCTTGTTCGCCATCTTCAGTTTGCGCGACGAGCTGCTCGTAATATTCCTCGATTGTTTCATCTGAAACATCTTCTGCAGGTGCAATTTTTTCTTGGTATTTATTGGAAGTGATGAATTCTGAAATTTGTTCTTTTAGGTTATCTACATCCATGTTTTCTTGTTTCAATGCTTCTTCTAACGTTTTTTCATCGCCAAACTGTTGAACATATGCTTCGTATTCCGCTTCGATTTCATCTTGGGAAGCGTTAATTTCCTCAGTTTTTGCTTGTTGAAGGAGCAAGGTTTGATTGACAAGTGTATCGAGCGTTTGAGCTTTGATTTGTTCTGCTGCTTCTTTGCTTGATGGATCTTGTCCCGTTTGTTGCATATGCGTCTGAATCGACATGAGTACTGCGTTATACCGTTCGCCGTTAATTTCCTCATTATTGACAACAGCGACAATGTCATTCTTGTCCACTTGCTGTTCGGCTAACTTTGCTTGGATTTCATCAACATGTACTTGTTCTTCCGAAGCCTCGTCTTTTTTTGCCTTCTCTTCTCCGCTACAAGCCGCTAAACTAAGCGCAAGTGCACCAGCGAAAAACGATATAAATATCTTTTTATAATTCATTTTGGTTTGTCTCCTCCCATATGCTTAGTGAGCATCATAACGAATATTGAAAGAAATTTAAACCAATAGACCTCTAAAAAATCAATTTGTCATTTCATTGTCATATTCATTACAAACGAAAATAATTATTTTCTAAGGGAAATACGAAACATTTCCCGGGCAACTATTTTTTTCGACATGTTCTCTCGAATATTGATGAAATTTGTCATTGCAATATGTTGGTGTAAATAAAGTCAGTGAGCGTCTTCAATAGTTGCATGAATTTAAATGAACTACGTAAATCATTCTTTGATTACGTAGTCTATTACAATGAATAAACATATCAAGGGCTTGAGTCAAGATTTTCTGCCATGATCAAATTGTTCTCG
This sequence comes from Sporosarcina ureilytica, assembly GCF_001753205.1. Lineage (GTDB taxonomy): Bacteria > Bacillota > Bacilli > Bacillales_A > Planococcaceae > Sporosarcina > Sporosarcina ureilytica. The sequence goes on from NZ_CP017560.1 coordinate 1,403,284, forward strand.
TAAGCAGCCATCGCCAGTTCATATCTGACTTTTTTGCCCGCTTCCACGAAATCGTCTTCCTTCACAATCCCTGTCAATGAATACCGGTGACCCCTTAAATCCACGTTCAGTTCGGTGATTTGATTGAATTTGAAACTCTCCACAGGAACACCATTATGATCCATCAACAAGTATTCACCGTATTTCTCGTTGCAGGTTTGTGCAACTTCCTCTATCACTTTGAAGGCATCTTCCGGATTTTGCTTATAGTTGAGGACAAGGCTTTCGGTCACCCGGCGCATACCTCGAGTTCCGTTTTGGAGTTCCGTGATGTTGCTATAGGAGACCGTATAGAGATAGCCATCGTTCTGGCGAATCTTCAAATAGCGAATACTAATTTCCTCAATTTTTCCCTGTTGCTTACCATTGATGATGACATAATCCCCATGATAAATCTGGCGTTCAAATAAGTAGGCTATCCCCATTAGATAATCGCGGATGATGTGTTGGAAAATCAATGCCAAGGCACCGACGACGACGACTGAACCCGTAAAAAAATTTTCCAGTGGAAAGAAATGATTGACCATATAAAAAATGAAAAACACTAATCCTAATACCTTCGTCGCCTGGTTAGTGAAATGAATTAAAGTTTCTTTCCGATTCTCATCGAAGATAAACATATTTTCTAAGAAAACCTTGACGGATTTGCGAATCAAATAAACGATCAATATAATCAGCAGTGCGACCATTCCAATAATTATGGGCAACTGCAGGAACTTTTCTGAGAAAGACATTCGATCAACCCCAAACATTTATTAAAATAAAACAAGCAATAGGAAGCCTTCATTAGGGATGGTTCTATTGCAATGATGTATTTTTATAACTATTGTAATGATAATAATCCTCTACTGCAACTAATCATTACTTCAATTACAACCACCTAAAAATAGTAATCTTTGATATGAAATTGGTAGGCGGAATTTCAGGTGATAATTATACCTGAAAACTATAATAAGAAAGCAAAGCACTAAAAAAAGATGACTTCTGCGCAATACAGAAATCATCTCTTAATTGTCCTAGTAAATAAATTTATCGATTATCTACAGTCTCTGGATACATATCATGCTTGAACATTCTTTCTCGAGCCATATCTTCATAAATCGTCCCTGGTTTTCCATAGTTACAATACGGGTCGATTGAAATACCGCCACGTGGTGTAAATTTAGCCCATACTTCTATATATTTAGGGTCCATCAATTTAATTAAATCTTTCATAATTGTATTTGCACAATCTTCATGGAAACCATCATGGTTCCTAAAACTTCCTATATAGAGTTTTAAAGATTTACTTTCAACCATTTTTATTTCTGGCATATACGAGATATAAATGGTAGCAAAATCAGGTTGCCCTGTCATTGGACAAAGACTTGTAAACTCTGGAATGTTAAATTTAACAAAATAATCATTTTCCGTATGTTGGTTATTGAATGTCTCTAAAATATCCGGATCATACTCATAATTGTATGTAGTTTCTTGATTGCCTAATAATGTAAGGTCCTTCGTATCACTTTTTCTCATGTTTATTTCCTCCTATTTTACGTCCGAAATATTCGGTTCATAAATATTCATTTTAATAACCACTTGTCTGATGCCGCCTGCAACAATTAACTGCATCAACACTTTAGCAACCCATTGGCCTAGTATGGCGTAAGGGACTAATTCCCACGGAACAAATTTTAGCCCAAGTGGTCCGATTCCGATAATGACAAATAATGCTGAATCCAAAAAGCCTGCAACGACTCCTGAATAAAAAACTCTTCGCACAAACGGCAACTTAAACCGTGTGTAGATTTCAGTATCTGCCGTCTCAGAAACAATAAAGCTCAGCGTACTTGCAAATACCACCCATAATGCATCGCCCAGCAAATAACTTGAAATCGCCGATAAGATGAGGGCGAAAACAATTAATAGGTACGTTTTAAATCTGCCAAATCTATTTTGAACCATATCTCTCATCACAAGAGTTAAACCTATAAATAATGTACCATATGGGATAATAAACAGCCCTAAATCTAGTGGCGCAAATCTTGCTGTAATGACGTTGGCTAATACAATCGATAATAAATAAATTGAGATTCTAATCATAAGACAGCACGCCTTTCTAAATAGGTTTGTAAACCTTCATTTCTTAACTTGCAAGATGGACATTTTCCGCAACCATCACCGATAACGCCATTATAGCAAGTCAAGGTGTTTTCCCGAATGTACGCAAGCCGTCCCATTTGATCTGCCATTTCCCAAACTTCTGCTTTGTCTTTCCACATGAGAGGCGTGATAAATTTTAACTCGGCGTCCATTGCTAAATTAAGTGTCGTGTTTAATGATTGGATAAACGCATCTCGACAATCAGGATATCCGCTAAATTCTGTTTCACTTACGCCGGTTATAATGTTTTTTGCCCCGATTGTTTTTGCGTAAATCGCTGCAAAAGAAAGGAAAATATGATTTCTACCTTCTACGTATGTATTTGGAACTTTTCCTTCTTCAATCTCCATGTCTTTCCTTGTTAAGGCATTTTCAGTTAATTGATTCAGAAGATCCATTTGAATCATTTTGTGTTTTACACCAAGATCATCCGCAATCTTTTTTGCGCAATCAACTTCCAATTCATGCCTTTGCCCATACAAAAAAGTGACGGTTTCTACTTCATCAAATTCTTCCAATGCCCATAACAAGCATGTGGTAGAATCTTGTCCGCCACTAAATACAACTACTGCTTTTTCCATTGTTCATTCCTCCATAGTTTTTATTTTAGAGGGGATGGTTTCGAACCCTCTTTGGGAAATCTGTAAGGAAACCTGGGATTTATATCTGAAGGTCGTCAAACATTTTCCAGTATAAAATATACACGTAAATCTATATTTTATCAAACTATTTTAATAAAGTTTAAAGATATCTTCATAGTACTAGTGAAATAGGGATAGGGGAGATGTTGAATTTAATATTTGTTTAGGAAGTTCATAATTCAAAAGATTTATTAGACTGAATATTCATGAATCAAATGAACCCTTTTCAGCCTACAAAGAAGGGTTTCCGATAACAGGACCGGAATAACTTTTAATGCAATTTACTAATTCATGGAAAGGGAGGAGTTTTAGTGAAAAAGAAGATGAAGGTGGTTCTGATGTCGACAGTCATTGCCACATCAGGGGTTTTCATTAATCCAGGACAAGTATTCGAGCCGACGACTGTATTGGCAGCACCTGGACAAAGCGGGGCGGCGCATGATCAAAAAGTGATTGCACCAATTAGTGAGAAGCGGATGTATGCGGATGTGTATCATTTATCGGAAACGATAGGTCCTCGTGTAACAGGCACAGAGGAAGAGAGGAAGGCCGCAAGTTTTATTAGAAACCGTCTTCAATCCTATGGATATGAAGTTGAAGTCCAGGAGTTTAGTATTCCGGATAAGATGATTGGACATTTGCAAACTTCTGCGGGGGATGAAGTACTCATCAATATTCCTGCTGGATCCGCCTCAACAGCTAGTGAGGGATTAACAGCGCAATTATATGATGCGGGGTTAGGCTATGCAAATGACTTCACGGCAGAATCGGCTGGTAAGATTGCGTTAATTTCGAGAGGCGACTTTACGTTCCAGGAAAAAGTTGAAAACGCATACGCAGCAGGGGCGGTTGGCGTCCTGATTTATAACAATATCGAATCGCCAGGCCCATTAAATCCATCTATTGGTGAAGCATCAATTCCAGTTGGAGGTATTTCAAAGGCGAGCGGAGAAGCACTTATCGCGGATGTGATTGATAGTGACGGAACAGTTACTTTAAAAGTCGATGCATTAACAGATGTAAAATCGCAAAACATTATCGCGACGCGTGCACCGGATAAAGGAAATAATCATGACATCTTACACGTTTCAGCGCATTTTGACAGTGTTCCTTTCGCGCCGGGTGCAAGTGATAATGCATCAGGAACGGCGGTCGCATTAGAACTAGCAAGAGTTTTAAAGAGTTATCCAATTGACAAAGAACTCCGATTTGTTTTTGTGGGGGCAGAAGAAATCGGTTTAGTTGGTTCAAGATATTATGCGAGTCAGTTGACTGAAGATGAAATTTCACGAAGCATTGGTAATTTCAACATGGATATGGTCGGGACAAGTTGGGAAAATGCAACAGCAATTTATATGAACACAGTCGATGGCAAAGCAAATATTGTCTCTGAAACAGCTGCGGCGACTGCGAAGAGAATTGGTACACCATCAGAATTGGTGCTTTACCAACGAGGCTCGTCAGATCATGTTGCATTCCATGAAGTAGGCATTCCTGCGGTGAACTTTATTCGCAGAGAACCTGGAACGGCGAATTTGGAGCCTTACTACCATACGCCGCTCGATACGATCGAACATATTAGTGCCGAACGTTTAAAAGAAGCGGGAGATTTGGTAGGCGCTTCAGTCTATCAATTAATTAGAAAATAAGAGAGTAGGGGTGTTTATGATATGAAGAAAAAAATATTATCGATTGCACTAGCGGGAGCACTTGTATTCAGTGCATCACCGGCAACGTTTACGCCTGTTGACGCGAAAACGCCAGTTGTTGTAAACAATGGTAAATCTGATTCCGCACATGACCGAAAAGTTGTTGCAAGGGTGGACGCGGAAAGAGCGATTGAGCATATTAAATATTTGTCAGAAACAATTGGCCCGCGAGTTGGCGGACTGGAGTCAGAAAAGGAAGCAGCCGATTACGTAGCATCTCAGCTGAAAAGTTACGGATATGACGTTGAGTACCAGTACTTTCCAGTCGCAGATCAATACATTGCAGATGTAACATTTGCGGACGGTACGTCTTGGCAACTAGGCGCTGCGCCGAATGGGAAAATAAGTAAGGAAGCAGTTACTGCAGAAGTTGTTTACGTAGAAGGGGGAACCGAGGCAGGAGATTTCTCTGAAGACGTTGAAGGAAAAATCGTTTTATTAACCCGTGCAAATTCGACCTCAGATTATCGTTTACAAGTGGACCACGCAGTGAATGCTGGAGCGTCTGGTGTTATTTTACAAAGCGTTGTAGGTGGTAGAGGAAACTATGGATCTACATTTAACCCAAGCTTAACCAAGCAATATGATGTGCCAGTTTACGGCGCTGCTTATATTCAAGGCCTATGGCTACAAGAGCAGTTAGAAGAAGGACCTGTTGAGCTTCAATTAACAGCAACGCATTACTCGGATTTAGAATCGGTAAACGTAATCGGAACGAAAAAGGCAAAAAATAAAAAGAGTAATAACAAGGAAGTCATTTTGAGTGCACATATGGACAGCGTTGTTGGTGCGCCGGGTGCAAATGACAATGCTTCCGGAACGGGACTTATGCTTGAATTAGCACGTGTCTTTAAAGGTTATAACACGGATAAAGATTTAAAGTTCATCGCTTTCGGATCGGAGGAACGTGGACTGTTGGGCTCACGCTATTATGTTGACCAATTGACGCAAGCGGAGCGGGACAATATCGAAGCTGTCTTTAATCCGGACATGGTGGCGACGAATTACGAAGCTGCAACGCATCTTTACGCGATGACAGTCGACGGTATTGAAAATATCGTAACTGAATCAGCGACGGCGGCGGGTGCCCGTCTTGGAAACTCTGATATATTACCAGGCAGATTTGGGTCAAGTGACCACGTGCCATTCCATAATGCAGGTATTCCTTCTGCATTGTTCATTTGGATGGGCATTGACAGCTGGGATCCATTAATTTACCATATCGAAAAAGTGTATCACACACCTCAAGACACGATTGAGGACAATATTTCTGCAGAACGTATGCAATCAGCTCTAGACATTATCGGTGTAGGATTGTTTGATGTTGTTAGAAAAGATGTTCCAGGGCTTAAAAGATAATTTAAAGGGGGCTGTCCAGGAATCAGTAGCGACTGATTTAGGACAGTCTTTTTAGTTTCACTAAACATTCACACAACGGATTAGGCTATGTGATAAAATAGAGTTAACAAATATTGTCATTCGGAAAAGAAATGGAGGAGAATAGCATGATGATGTGGGGAGATAGAATGCATGGTCATGGAATTGGTATTGGGATGCTTTCAGTTTTGCCTTTATTATTTTGGCTTGTCATCATTATATTGGTTGTCCTCTTGATTATTAGATTAACAAAAAATAATTCAGGACAATCGAATGGGTTATTATACCAAAAGTTAGCGGACAGTGAACAACTTCAAAGAGAATCGCTTCGAAGACAACAAGAATTAACGGATGAATTGAGAGAAGTGCATGAACGTTTGAAGAGAGTAGAGAAGAGATTGAGAGATGTTGAATAGGGGTAAGGTTTTAATTTCGAATAACAAAGCTAGAAGAGATGTTAGAATGATCTCTTCTAGCTTTTAATTTTTACCAAGTTCGAATTGGTGGAGAACCTGGAGGTGCATTGACGATTAAATCTGTTAGGGGTACGACATAACCGATTGCAATAACGAGAATCATGAGTGCAATTATGACACCCCAACGATCTGTCCAAAGCGGCGTTTGTTCTTCTGGTTCTTCAGGTTCAGCAATTGGGAATTCCGTTTGTCCTTTTGGTGCAAAGAACATAAGATGGAAGACTGCGTATACTTGGATGAGAACGCCGATAATTAAGAGCGTTCCGCCAATCGCAAGTAGAAACAGGTAAGGGTCCCAACCTAATGCAACGGCATGGTCACCGTACGTTGTATAAGATGTACGACGCGGTGAACCTAGTAATCCGACATAGTGCATAGAACCAGCCATGAATAGCATGCCGACCGTCCAAATAATTGTTTGAATGACGCCGACTTTATTCATAGCCGGCGTTAACACACGTTTGGATAAATAAGGAATGAGCCAATAACTAATGCCGAAAAATGTTAGTGCAACGGACGTTCCGACAGTTAAGTGGAAGTGACCCACGACCCACATCGTATTATGCACGACTTGGTTCAATTGGTTTGTTGTTTGTGCAATTCCGCCAGCGCCTGCTGGAATAAACGCCACCATCGCAATGAAAGGTGCTAAGAAACGCACATCTTTCCACGGCAATTTTTTAAGCCAACCGAATAATCCTTTTCCACCTTTAGCTCTACCCGTACGTTCAAATACATAAAACATCGCAAATGCGGTCATTAGAGATGGGAAGGCAATTGATAGACTCATAAACACATGCATATATTTCAAAGCCGGGCCCATCGCAGGGTCAACGATTTGGTGGTGGAATCCACCTGGGATGTTTGTAATGACAAGCATCGCCACAACGACCCGCGTTAACGTATCACTAAATCGTTTTCCGCCAATGATTTTTGGGACAATGACATACCATGCTGAAACCGCCGTTAGGTACCAAATGTTCACGAGTGTATGACCGAAAGACCAAAATAGCGTACGACTCAGCATAACGTTAATCGTTTCCATCACGCCCGCTGACCAAAAGATAAGCATGATCACTTCGATTGTAACGCCGATACTTCCAAAGAATAATAGAACGAAAACGCCAGTTGCAAAGAATGCTAACATTGGAATGTGCTTTGCAGGGTTTTGTTTTCTCCAAGTTGCAACGTTTATAAACGCGCCAAATGCACAAATCCAAACGCCGATAACAATTAAGGCCAACCCGATATAAAAGAGTGGGGATGCAGCCATTGGCGGATAAAAGGTAAACATTACCGTTGCATCGTTCATCACTACTGGAATGACAGCAAAGACAAATCCAACAATTTTAAGCCAAAATCCAATCCATGCCATTGTTCTAACGTGAGGCAGAATCCCACCTAACGTATGGGACATCCCTGCGTAGAAATAGCCGATTGCAAAAAATGCAGTTAAGACGAGGACTAATAAAAGTCCGTGTGCTGTAAGAACTTGGTAATAGGTAAACCAAGAGGGCATTTGAATGAGCCCAGCACGTTCTAAACCTTGTAATAATCCTAGAAAACCACCTATCAGCAGTGCTAGAAATGCAACGGACATATACGATTTTGATAATTTCGCATCTGCCTCTGAAACGCCTAAAGCTTGCGATGCTTTTTCTTTCAGCGTGCGTTTTGTTTCTTGTTTTTGTTCTTTCATGTTAGGTTGATTCATAACCGTTTCCAATCAAAACCCTCCTTTATTTAACCGTAATGGTCATAGCCATCATTTCGTGCCCAATTCCGCAATATTCATTACAAAGAACTAAATATTCTCCAGGCTTACTAAATGTTTGGGTAACTTTTTGGATATGCCCTGGCACAACCATTGCGTTCACATTCGTTTGTGCAATTTGAAAACCATGAATCACGTCTTTAGAAGTTAAGGTGAATGTCACTTTTGCACCAGCTGGCACTTCAACTTCATGCGGTGTAAAACCGAATGCTTGTAAGGTCATGACGACTTCATATTCATTTTCACCCGTTTGAAAAACGCCTGGATTGTCAAAAGGTGCAGTTACATCAACTTTTTGTGGATCGATGATTTCTTTGTGACTTGGCGGCGCATGTTCAAATGCAAAAGCTTGAACACCGATAATTAACATGAAAATTAAAATGACACCGAAGCTAAGGGTGAGCCAAATCTTTTCATAACGATGGATTTTCATCTCTCTTCCTCCTTAAATTCTTGCGTTAAATGTGAACATAAGTACGAGATATGTAGCGACAATGACAGCCAGTAATACACCTAGACAAAACATCGTGCCTTTGTACGATTTCCTCTCTTTTTCTTCATGAGAAAGCTTCTTGTTGCTGTTGTTTTGCGCTGTTTCCATTACCAAGCACCTCCGTAAGTTTCGTTACCTACATCTTAATTGATAATAATTCTCAGTGCTGTGATATTTATCACACAAAACTATAAAATTCAAATTGTTCTCTAACATTATGAAAATGCATTCATTGGAACATAAAAAAACCTTTCCAATAGTTGTTTGGAAAGGTTTCATGCTTCAGCGATTTCATTTTGAATTTTATCAGGATAAATATAATAATTGCCTTCAACAATCTTTACTTTATCTTCTTTACGCAATCGAGAAATCATCCGGTTGACGGATTCTCTTGTCGTGCCAATCATATTGGCTAAATCTGAATTTGTAAATTTTGTATTTAATTTAAGCCACCCATCCGGTTGTCGGGTGCCATGTGATTCGCTTAATCGTAAAAGTAGTAACAGAATACGATCGTTCGTACTTCGTAATGCCATTTCTTCAAGCCTCTGTTGCGAATCAATAATTAGATCCCCTAACAAACGAAATAATTTAATGGAAGTATGGGGATTTAATAAAAGAACTTCTTCAAACTCTTGTAGGGAAATTGCGTACATTACAGTGTCTTCCATCGCTTGAGCGTAGGCGGGATAATTCTCTTTACGGAAAAATCCAACGTTCGGAAATAGATCCCCTAATTGCTTGATGCAAATAATTTGTTCTTTCCCAGATAAGTCATTTCTGAACACTTTTACTTTACCGGAAGCGACGATATAAATATCGGTAATCGGTGTATCGTGCATAAAAATTATTTGTTTATCAGGAAACTCTCTTCTTCGCATGATAGTTAAAAAGGGTTCGAGTTCTTCATCAGATAAATCTTTAAATAGCGTGACGTTTTTTGCTAGGCGCTTTAACTCTTCCAAGCAAATCCCTCCTCTTCAACTATTTTATCATATTTTCAAGATAAACTACTTGTTTTCAGGTTCTATTCTAGAGTCGTACCTGGAATTTTGATTGAAATCATAAATTAGAAAAGATGCCAAATTCTTGATTTCACTTCATTGTTGTGGTGAATTTAAAATTTATGAATAGATAGTTCTAGTATTCTTGCGTTTTTTGTAATTCTAAAACTCATTTTTGTGACTTTGACGGTGATATGCGTAGAGAAGTAAGATCAAGGTGTCATAAAAAGAGAAGGGGGAAATGTAATGGGGTCAATTATATGTGCAACAAAATGTCCGAATTGTGGACGATCAGCGATCCAAGATTATTACTATAGATCTGACGAAAAGACGATTGTTTGCTATCGTTGTGGATTCTATCTAAAAAGACAGATTCAAGATATTTACGCATCACCAACTAAATATAAAGAGGAGCGATATGATGGATACGGTGTGTTTAGATTAGTAAATAAGGACGGGAAAAGGACGACGACGATTTTTAGTTGTCAGCTTAAAGAAAATGATATCGAAAAATATGTAAATGAATTTTCAGGTGATGCGGTAAATCAAGAGAAAAGCTTTTTGGTTACTTATACCGATGGGGACTTTAAGATTCTTTGTGGAACACCTACGGAAAACTGGCATTTACCTTTTGAAGCATATAAAAAGAAAATGCTTGAGAAGTACGGAGATACTGAAGATAACAGACATATGGTACCAATTGAAGAATAGTTTTGTTGGAAGGAAGGAAAGAAAGAATACGTGCTATTGCAAATAAAACCTACCTATTTCTCTCTTTGTGTTTTGAACCAGTATTCAGAAAATACACTTGATTAAGCTTGCTCACTCAACTATCTTAGATGGAGAGTATTTGTGCAGTTTATTGTATGATTCGCATTAAGTGTTTACAAGTTAAATCGAAGGGATGAGAGAGATGCGCATTCTAGTGCTTGGAGCAGGAGCGATTGGTGGGTATTACGGCGGTCGATTAGTTGAGAAAGGAGAAGACGTTACTTTTCTCGTTCGTCGAAAAAGAAAAGAACATTTGGAGAGAAATGGATTAAGTATCCAAAGTTTTTTTGGTGACTTTTCATTTCAACCTAAATGTATCTCAACTGATGAAGAGGCTGCGCCATTTGATTTAGTTTTGTTTTCGACAAAAGCTTATCATTTGGAAGATGCGATGAACGACTTGAAGCCTTATGTCGGAGAACATACTGTGATTTTGCCACTCTTAAATGGGGTCGCTCACTTTAATAGGCTCAAAGAGGTGTTTGGTGTTGAAAAAGTCGTTGGTGGATTATGCTTTATTGAAACGACACTAAATCATCAAGGGAATATTGAACAAACAAGCGCAATTGACCGTTTAGTGTATGGGGAATTTGACCAGAAAGATACAGAGAGGATCCGTGAAATTGAATATGTGTTTTCTGGCACAAAGGCAACATTTTCATTAAGTGATTCTATTGAACAGGAGATTTGGCAGAAGTATTTATTCATTACAGTTATGTCGGGCTGCACTTCGTTAATGAGGGCGCCGATTGGTCCCATTCGAGAAAGTACTGGGGGCGAATTGTTCATAAAACAATTATTTGAAGAAGTTAAAATGATTATAAAAAAACATGGTGGACCGCTAAAAGAAGACGTTGTCGCGAAGCAACTTGAAATGATACGCCTAGCTAATGGTGACATGAAATCATCGATGCAACGAGATATGGAGAAGGGCTTACCGATTGAAGGTGAGCATTTACAAGGGTTTTTATTAGATTTAGCAAAGAACTATCAACTGAATACCCCAATTCTTCAAACGGTATATCAAAATTTAGTTGTCTACGAAACGATGTTAGGACAGGGTAAATAGAATAGGTGTATTTATGATTTGAGTAGATCTTTGCAATTATTGCGGAGGTCTATTTGAATTTTACTGGATATAATGGCTAGTATTCATATAAACTACTGCTTAAGCGTAAAATAATTATAAAAGTTGCCTGAAAACTTGATTAATATAATTCATGCGTGTAAAATGGTGTTGATTCTTTATATTCCAAACATACTGACCGGTTAGTGAACGGGTCTGAAGGGATGGGAATGTTGATGAACTTTTCATATTCAGAAAAAACAAAGGGGTTAATTGAAAAGCTTACGGAGTTTATGGAAGCGTATGTGTATCCGAATGAAAAAGTATTTGAAGAGCAACTGGCGGCACAGAAAAATCGTTGGTCTGAAGTACCTCCGATTATCGATGAATTAAAAGAAAAAGCGCAAGAACAAGGGCTTTGGAATTTGTTTCTCCCTGACAGTGAACTTGGGGCGGGATTGACAAATTTGGAATACGCACCACTTTGCGAGATTATGGGGCGTTCACCAATTGGTCCAGAAATTTTTAATTGTAATGCACCAGATACTGGGAATATGGAAGTGCTTGTTCGTTATGGAACTGAGCAACAAAAGAAGCAATGGCTTGAGCCGCTGCTTAAAGGGGAAATTAGATCGTGCTTTGCGATGACTGAGCCTGATGTTGCTTCAAGTGATGCGACGAATATACAATCTAGTATCGTTCGTGATGGGGACGAGTATGTATTAAACGGTCGGAAATGGTGGACGTCAGGGGCTGGGGATCCCAGGTGTAAAATTGCTATATTTATGGGCAAGAATGACCCGAATGCGCCGCGACATGAGCAGCAATCTATGATACTAGTACCACTCGATACACCTGGGGTGAAAATTGAACGAATGCTGTCAGTGTTTGGCTATGACCATGCGCCGCACGGACATGCAGAAATTACATTCGAAAATGTACGGGTACCGGTGGAAAATATGATTTGGGGTGAAGGGAAAGGATTTGCCATTGCACAAGGACGTCTTGGCCCTGGAAGAATTCACCATTGTATGCGGTTGATTGGTGCAGCTGAACGTGCACTTGAACAAATGTGTATGCGAGTACAAGAGCGAACGCCTTTCGGAAAAGTGTTGGCGGATCAAGGTGTCGTGAGAGAGTGGATTGCGGAATCGCGTATCGACATCGAACAAGCGAGACTATTAACATTAAAAGCTGCCTACATGATGGATACCGTCGGGAATAAAGAAGCGAAAACTGAAATTGCGATGATTAAAGTTGTGGCACCGAGCATGGCATTACGAGTGATTGACAGAGCAATCCAAGCATTCGGCGGCGCAGGGGTGAGCCAGGATTTCAACCTTGCCGCGCAATGGGCAAGCTCAAGGACTTTACGACTCGCGGACGGACCAGATGAAGTACATCGCAATCAAATCGCACGTTTGGAACTTCGAAAATACGCTTCGAAAGAAAAAGTGAAACAATCGTAAGTGTGCTTGCATCTGATTTCATAGCAGAAATCAACTATTAGGTATGAATAAAGACAATGAAAGGTTGTGGGGTCGATGAAACAAGAAATTACAAAACATAGTGTGAAACTTTTCCAAGAGAAAGGTTTTAGTGAAACGTCCATCCAAGATATCGTCGACTCACTTGGTGTAACGAAAGGCACTTTTTATTATTACTTCAAAAGTAAAGAACAGCTATTAATGGATATCCATTTACGCTACATCGAAGACTTACTGAATCGACAAAAAGAAATTATTGAAAAAGAACAAAATTGCAGAAATAAAGTGATTAAAATTGTTAAGTTAATCATCGGAGATATTAAATCAACACAAGCAAATGGGCGCGTCTATTTTCGCGAAATGAGAAATTTAAAGCCAGAGAATGCGGAGATTATAAAAACAAAAAGAACAGAGTTTCGAGATAACCTTGAACAAATCATTATCGAAGGAATTGAAGCAGGTGAATTCCGAAATACTTTACAGCCTAAATTGATTGCGTTAGGGATTTTAGGCGTGACAAATTGGACGTACCAATGGATGAATCCTTCGGGGGATGTGTCCGTTGATGAACTTGCTGAAATGTTCGCAGATTTTGTATTGCACGGCATTCATGTGTAGGAGGGCTGTTTATTGAAGAATCCAGAAGTTTCACGAGTTTTAGTTGTTGGTGCAGGACAGATGGGGCACCAAATTGCGATGTTATGTGCGCTTGGTGGGTATCGTACAAAGCTTCAAGATGTTAGTAAAGAGGCACTACAAACAGCAGAGAAAAGCTTAAACAATGTGATGAACCGATGGGTGAAACAGACGAAAATTACAAACGAACAAAAAGAAGAGGCCTTTTCACGTCTCACATTTACAACGCACCTTGAAGAAGCAGCAAGAGATGCTGACCTTGTGATTGAGGCGATTGTTGAGAAGTTGGACGTAAAGCGTGAATTATTTCAGCGGCTGGATTTAATCACGCCAAGCCATACAATATTCGCCACAAACAGTTCTACAATCGTCAACTCACTGCTTGCTGATGTGACAAAGCGTCCGGAGAAAGTATGTAATATGCATTTCTTTTTTCCACCGCTTGTCATGGACTGCGTAGAAGTCGTGATGAGTGAAAAGACATCTGAACATACGATGGAAACAGTGATGGCTGTTTGTAAAAGGATAAATCGAACCGGTCTATTATTACGAAAAGAGATTTCTGGATTTGTAGCAAATCGAATTTTAGGAGCCATGAATAGAGAAGCGCTTTATCTTTACGAGGCAGGCATTGCGGACTTTAAAGAAATTGATCATATTGTTAAAAAAGCGTTGGGGCATCCACTTGGCCCATTCGAATTAATTGATCTGTCAGGTGCCGATGTTGTGTTAAATGTGATGGAGCAACGTTATTTGGAAACGGGAGATAGCGAGGATAAACCTAAGCAGTCGATTGTCGAGAAAGTGAAATCAGGGAATCTCGGCCGTAAAACGGGGCAAGGTTTTTATGCTTATTCAAAATAAATATCAAGGGGGGGTATATGTTGATAGATACAATCCCAATTCGTAAGGGTGAAGAGCTTAATCAGGAAAAATTGGCGCAATTTCTTCACAATCAAGTTGATGGATTACCAGAGGGGGAGCTGAACATCCGTCAATTCGGTGCTGGGCATTCCAATTTGACGTATGCGCTTGAAATAAACGGTTGGGAAGCGGTATTAAGACGTCCACCGCTTGGTCCAATTGCGCCGAAAGCACATGATATGAAAAGGGAATTTACTGTTCTTTCTGCACTAAATCCAGTGTTTCCAACTGCACCTAAACCAATTGTTTTTTCAGATGATTTATCGATTACGGGAAGTCCATTTTTCATAATGGAGCGGAGACATGGCATTGTGTTAGATAGTGATTTTCCAGTTGAAACAGAAGACCAAGAAGCACTTGGGCAACGTCTTTCTGAATTAATGGTTGATAAACTAGTTGAGTTACATGCCATTGATTATAAACAAACTGCATTAGCGGATATGGTAAAGCCAGATGGGTTTCTGGAAAGACAAGTGCATGGATGGATTGGTCGATATGAAAAAGCGAAAACTTCGAAAATAGCAGAAGTTGAGAAACTGACCTCTTGGTTGGTTCAACATATTCCAAGATCGCCTGAACCAACGATTATTCATTATGATTATAAATTTAATAACGCCATGTTTTCACATGACTACACGTCTATGAACGGTTTATTTGATTGGGAAATGACGACGGTGGGGGATCCACTGGCTGACGTTGGTGCGGCGATGAGTTATTGGATGCAAGCAGATGATCCTGAAATGTTACTGAAAGGCCTAGGGAAGCCGCCACTAACAACGAAAAAAGGATTCTATACCCGTGATGAATTTATCGCAAGTTATGCAGAAAAAAGTGGTCGTGATCTGACGGACATTCATTATTACACAACATTTGCTTACTTTAAATTAGCTGTTATTTGCCAACAGATTTATTATCGTTATAAAAAAGGGCAAACAAATGACCCGCGCTTTAAAAATATGGATAAATTTGTATACAGTCTCGTTTGCCATTCACTAATGGAGACGTCGAAATCATAATGGGAAAGCATAAATTACATGTATTACTATCTAAAGAGGAAGTTAATCCAGAGAAAATCGACCCAGAAACAGTAGTTATCGTGTTTGATGTGTTACTCGCAACGACAACGATTGCAACAGTCCTTCATTACGGGGCGAAAGAAGTGATTCCGGTTATGAATGGGGAGGAAGCACTAAAAGTTTCTGAAGGTTTGCAACAATGCGCGGCAATTCTGACCGGGGAATATGAGGGCAGAACAATCGAAGGATTTGTGGATCCACTGCCGTCTATTCTAAAAGACTCTGCTGCCGACAAAACAATTGTATTGTCAACGACCAATGGAACAGTTGCGATTGGGAACGTTTCAAAGGCGAAAAATATTTATGCTGCGTCCTTAGTAAACGTAAGGGCTGTCGCAAGGAAAATTGCGAAAGACCATGCCAATAAAAAAATTCTGCTTGTTTGTGCGGGAGGTTCAATGCGGCGGTTTGCGATGGAAGACTTTTACGGTGCAGGATGCTTTATTGATAAGTTAATGAGTCAAAATAATTCCTGGGAATTAACAGATTCAGCGAATACGGCACTATTTTTTTACCGCGGGAATGAAACAGAGAGTAAGCACGTATTAATGAAATCGGAAACTGGAAAAATGATGTTACAAATGGGGCTAGAATTAGATGTTCAATTTGCGAGTGAACTAGGATCGATAGACGTAGTTCCGCGTTATGAAAACGGGAAAATGATTGCAACAAAATAAGGAGGAATAAATATGGAAACGACAACAGTAAAGACGATGAAAGCCATTAGGTTTGATGAATATGGGGGGCCAGATGTATTAAAGTTTATGGATGTCGACCAACCAGAAATTGGGAATCATGAAGTCTTAGTTAAAGTTAAGGCAATCGGTGTTAATTATGCAGATACAGCACGACGTGAAGGGAAGTATGTCGTGCCAACAGATTTACCTTTCATTCCAGGGGCGGAAATCGCAGGCGAAATTGTCTCCGTTGGAAAGGATGTCACACGTTTCAAACCTGGTGCGCGCGTTGTGTCGCTAATCGAATCAGGGGGATATGCGGAATATGCGAAGGTGCATGAAATGGTTCTGGCGCCAATTCCAGACGGAGTTGCTTTTACGGATGCAGTCGCACTGCCTTTACAAGGTCAAACAGCCTATCATATTTTAAAAACAATGGGTCGCCTAGAAAAAGGGGAAACTGTACTCGTTCATGCTGCGGCAGGTGGAGTAGGGGCGATTTCAGTTCAACTTGCGAAAATTTTCGGCGCAGGTAAAATCATCGCAACTGCAAGTTCAGATGAAAAACTGGCCCATGCCAAAGAATTGGGCGCAGATCATCTCATTAATTACACGGAAGATGGTTGGGAATTAAAAGTCAGAGAATTAACAGGTGGCAAGGGCGTCAACGTAGCACTAGAAATGGTTGGCGGCGATATTTTCAATAAAACACTTAAATGTTTAGCGCCTTTTGGACGCTTAGTGATTTTCGGAGCAGCAAGCGGTGAACAAGCGCAACTATATGCGGGACAGCTTATGCGTCGAAATCAATCGGTCATCGGCTTTTTCTTACCACAAATTATGCAAAACCCGAAACTTTATCAAAGTAGTTTCGAAGAGTTGTTAAGTTATATTAATGATGGAAAACTTAAATTGACAATTGGCGGCACTTATCAATTGGAAGACGCAGCTGAAGTACATCGACTGCTTCAAGGTAGAAAAACGATGGGCAAACTTGTTCTTTTACCGTAACAACCTAAATCGATAGCCTGAGCGATAAGACTGGCAGTCATCTTCTTGCTAGCTTATCGCATAGGTATCAACAAGTGAACCAGCAATTGTCCGCTTATAGCGTAAATAAACAATTAAAAATCAAAAGTAGTAAAATTTAGTTTGAATTAACAGAAAACATAATGTATACTGAATTTAATTGTGAATAAATTGTGACAGCGAATTTTTTCGCTAGCATGAAATCTTTTTGTCATTAACATACTATCCGGTTAGTAGAGTCGATTCTATTCAACATACTAACCGATTGGTATATTCATAAATTCATTGTAATAGAATTTCCTAGGAGGGGCTAACATGACAACATCATTATTTGATTTAAAAGGAAAAACAGCGATTGTGACAGGGGGCGGTAGTGGATTAGGGCGGGATATTGCAAAAGTATTTGCTGAATACGGAGCAAACGTCGCGATCTGTTCACGCAAACTAGAAAACTGTCGTGATACTGCGACTGAAATTGAAAATGAATATGGCGTTAAAACAATGGCTTACGAATGTGATGTAAGTCAGGAAGAGCATGTTAAACGGATAGTAGAATCAGTCATTGCTGATTTTGGTCAAATCGATATTCTTGTCAACAACAGTGGCGCGACGTGGGGTGAAAAAGTAGAGGACATGCCATTAGCAGCTTGGAATAAAGTATTTGATGTTAACGTAACGGGTACTTTCCTCATGTCTAGAGAAGTTGGAAGAAATATGATTTCGAACGGTTCTGGAAAAATTATTAATATCGGCTCTGTCGCCGGGATAAAGGCAGAATCAGGCGAAGTATTGAATGCAATCGGCTATAGCTCAAGTAAAGCAGCGGTCCACCACTTCACGAGAGACTTGGCGAAGAAATGGGCGGAACATGGCATTAATGTCAATGCGATTGCACCAGGATTTTTCGAAACAAAAATGACAAGAGGTGTTCTAGAGAAAAGTGGGGATAAAATCCGAAACAATAACCCTATGAAAAGATTAGGAGACCCAGATTCATTGAAAGGTATTGCGCTTTTTCTAGCCAGTAACGCAAGTAGTTTTATCACTGGACAAATTATTGCAGTAGACGGCGGAAGTTCTCTATAGAATTTAAAGGGGGAAAAAAGATGGAC
Organism: Sporosarcina ureilytica; assembly: GCF_001753205.1. GTDB lineage: Bacteria > Bacillota > Bacilli > Bacillales_A > Planococcaceae > Sporosarcina > Sporosarcina ureilytica. The sequence goes on from NZ_CP017560.1 coordinate 1,421,720, forward strand.
AGACCGTGGATGCAACATGTAGCAGAAGGAAACCCGAAGCACATCGAGATTCCAAACTTATCTCTGACACAATTGCTCGATGAAGCCATCGCAACTTATCCCAAACATACCGCGATGACATTTTTTAAGAACACATATACCTATACCGATCTGGATGAAAAGATTAAGCAAACGGCATGTGCACTTACTGAAAAGGGCGTTCAAAAAGGGGATCGAGTTGCACTGATGCTTCCAAATTGTCCGCAATATCCAATTAGTTTCTACGGGGCACTTCATTGCGGGGCTACAATCGTTCAAGTGAATCCGATGTATCAAGTCTCTGAGCTCATTCATATTTTAAATGATTCAGGCACAAAGGTTTTGATCATTTTGGATAAATTACTACCTTTATTTGAAAGTATTCGAAAGCAAACGCCGGTTGAAAAAGTGATTGCAGTCTCTATTGAAAGCAGTTCTATGCCGAATGAACTCGTCCCTCAAGCAGAAAGTGCATTGCCAGATGTGGATATCAATCCTACGGAAGATGTTGCTGTCCTACAGTACACGGGCGGGACAACAGGTACGCCAAAAGGTGCGATGTTAACCCACTTTAATATCGTCGCCAACACATTACAAAGCGCAGCGACTTCTTTTGTGAGAACGAATTTCGGTAAAGAACGTGTGTTAACAGCAATCCCGTTATTTCACGTTTATGGCATGACAAGTGCAATGTGTGTGACTTTTCACATCGGAGGCAATTTAATATTGGTTCCTAGATTTGATGTAGAGCAACTTGTTTCAATCATAGAAAAGTCGAAGCCTACTTCGTTACCTGGTGTGCCAACGATGTATATCGCACTTGTTAATTATTATAAAACGAAAAAATTCGATTTGAGCTGTCTCAATTTATGTTCAAGTGGTTCAGCACCTTTGCCTCTTGAAATCCTCAATCGTTTTAATGAATTAAGTGGCACGACTGTGGCGGAAGGGTATGGGCTTTCTGAGGCTTCACCAGTCACCCATCGAAATCCAGTTAGGGGGTTACAAAAAGAAGGAAGTATTGGCATTCCGATTCCGAATACCGATGCCAAAATTGTTGATGTAGCCACTGGGGAGCACACACTTCCTTACGGTGAAGTTGGTGAACTGATCATAAAAGGCCCACAAATTATGAAAGGTTATTGGAATCAACCAGAGGAAACGGAACATACAATTCGCAACGGCTGGTTGTACACTGGTGATCTTGCAACAATGGATGCTGATGGGTTCTTTTATATTGTCGGAAGGAAAAAAGAAATGATTATTGCAAGCGGTTACAATGTTTATCCAATCGAGGTGGAAAATGTCATTTATACACATCCAGCCGTCCTCGAAGCAGCCGTTTTCGGCGTACCCGATGAATATAGAGGAGAAACAATCCGTGCAGTGGTTGCATTAAAGAAAGATTGCACACTTACTGAAGAAGAATTACTAGCGCATTGTCGTTCAAATTTATCAGCGTATAAAATACCTGAAGACGTCATCTTCGTGGAAGAACTCCCGAAAACAGCAGTAGGGAAAATCTTGAAAAGAACACTACAAGAGCAATTTACAACCGTTAATTCGAAAACTAAATAAATATAATCATAGAGATGGAGTGACCGATATGCATTTACGTTTATCAGAAGAACAAAAAATGGTTCAACAAACGATTAGAAGATTTGTAGAAAAAGAATTAATCCCACTTGAGTTTGAGGTGTTAAAAAATGAACGTGAAGGAAAGCCGGGCATTTCACCTGAAAAACTGAGAGAACTGCAATTAAAAGCGAAAGAATTCGGGTTCTGGGGGATTAACACGCCGGAGGAATACGGCGGAGCGGATTTAGGCCAAATGATGCTGGCGATTGTGTTAATGGAAGTGTCTAAAACGTTCGTCCCTTTCACATTTGGCGGTTCAGCAGACAATATTCTCTACTATGGAAATGAAGCACAAAAGAAAAAATACTTAATTCCAACGATTAATGGAGAAAAGAAGTCTTGCTTTGCGATTACAGAACCAGGTGCAGGCTCTGACACGAGAAACATACGAATGACTGCAGTGAAAGACGGCAATGAGTGGGTTTTAAATGGGGAGAAAACATTTATTACTGGCGGTAATGAAGCGGATTTCACGATGGCCATTGCAATTACAGATAAAGATTTGCATGCCAAATCAAAAGGTAGAAAAGGTGTCACTTGTTTCATCGTTGACCGAGATATGGGATGGAAATCTGAGTACATCGATACGATGGGTGAGTGGGGACCAGCTGGTTTAGTGTTCGAAAATGTTCGGGTTCCAGAAGAAAATATTTTAGGGGAGTTACACGGCGGCTACAATCTTGGGCTTGAGTGGATTGGCTTTGCAAGATGGGTGGTTGGTGCTCGTGCTGTTGGAATGGCGGAACGCCTGCTTCAAATGGCAATTGATTATTCAAAAGAAAGAGAGACTTTCGGGAAACCAATCGCAGAAAGACAAGCAATTCAGTGGCCAATTGCGGATTCAGCGGTTGAGATTGAAGCAGCTAGATGGCTCGTCCTGAATGCGGCATTTACGCTCGATCAAGAAGAAGATAACCGCCACTTAGCGGCAATGGCGAAACTGTACGGCGCCAATATGGGGAACCGCGTCGTTGATAGAGTGCTGCAAATCCATGGCGGAATGGGCTATACACGAGAACTGCCGATTGAAAGATGGTACCGTGAAGCGCGACTGTGGAGAATTTATGATGGTACTGACGAAATCCAAAGACTGATTATTTCGAGAGATTTATTAAAAGGCAATGTAAAAGTCGGACAATACGTATAAGAAAAACAAAGGAAAAGAGGGATGGCATATGGGGAATCGATTTAATGGTAGAACGGCAATCGTGACAGGTGGAAGTCGCGGAATTGGAAGAGCAATCGTCGAACAATTTGCCGGAGAAAGTGCAAATGTTGCCATTATTGATGTCAATGAAGAGGCGCTCGCTGAAGCGGAGAAGTATTTAAAAGAACAAGGCTACGATGTTTATACGAAAGTTGCCAGTGTGACAAATCGTGAAGAAGTCGAGTCAGCGATGGAAGAAATTCATGAAAAGTTCGGTTCAATAGATGTTTTAGTGAACAACGCTGGCGTTATTCGAGATAATCTACTCTTCAAAATGACAGATGATGATTGGGATACTGTAATGGATGTCCATTTGAAAGGGGCTTTCTATGCATCGCGTGCTGCGCAGGTGTATATGACGAAAAATAATTACGGACGTATTATTAATATTTCATCCACATCCGCATTAGGCAATCGCGGACAATCAAATTATGCGACTGCAAAAGCAGGACTGCAAGGATTAACGAAAACGTTAGCGATTGAACTTGGTAAATTCGGTATCACAGCAAATGCGGTCGCACCAGGATTTATTGAAACAGATATGACGAAGGCGACAGCTGAACGGATCGGCATTTCATTTGAGCAGTTAGTGGAGGCAAGTGTCAGTAATATTCCAGTCGGCCGAAGCGGAAAGCCCGAGGACATCGCAAATGCCATCCTATTTTTCGCAGATGAAAAGTCTTCATTTGTAAACGGACAAGTGATTTATGTCGCAGGCGGACCTAAGAACTAATAGGAGGTAACAAGATGCTAAAAGATGTGATCGGAAAACGTTCTGAAACGATAAAAAACACAATTGAAAGAGGCGCTGTGAAGAAATTCGCAGAAGCGATTGGAGATTTATCGCCAATTTATTATGACGAAGTGGCTGGGAAAAACTCTAGATTTAAACGGAATATCGCTCCGCCAACTTTTCCAGTAACGTTTGAATTTGGTGCGGTTGCGGACTTAGCATTACCGCCGAAAGGACTCATACACGGTGAGCAAGCTTTTCATTATAAACGTCCGCTATTTGTAGGTGAAGACGTATATTGTTTCACGGAAGTAAAAGATTACTACGAAAAAACCGGGGGCTTCGGCAAGATGGGCTTTCTCGTCCTAACACGTCACGGCCTTGATAGCAATGACAAACTAATCTTTACAGAGGAGCGTGTCATTATTATTAATGAAGAGGTGCGAAAGGGGATGCTCGTATGAGTACAATTACGGCACTGCAAGTAGGCGAAAGCTTAGCTGACGTTCAATTAAATCCGGTTAGCCGACTTGATTTAATTAAATATGCTGGTGCATCGGGTGATTTTAATCCGATTCATACAATTGACGAAGAGGCAACAAACGCCGGTCTGCCAGGGATTATCGCACACGGTATGTGGACGATGGGCAACTTAGCAAAACTTTTCACACCTTACGTTGAAGAAGGGTTTATTAAAGATTATTCGATCCGATTTAGAGGAATGGTTTTTCTTAATGATGTGATTACGTTAAAAGCGACATTAGCGGAAAGAAATGAGAATACGTTAACGTTTACTGTCGTCGCGCTGAATCAACATGAAAAAGAAGTTGTGAAAGGCCATATTGTTTTTCAGGAAGCATAAACCAAATAAACAATAAACGAAGGGCGGAAATAAAATGGGAAGAGATGCGGTAATTGTTTCAGCGGTAAGGACGGCAATTGCAAGACAGGGCGGTGCACTTGCATCGGTCCCTGCCCATGTTTACGGGGCGGAAGTAATTAAAGAAGCGTTAAGCAGGGCGAATGTTTCAGCTGATCAAGTTGACGATGTCATTATGGGGAATGTGTTAAGTGGTGGCGGAAACATTGCTAGATTAACAGCTTTAGAAACAGGTTTGTCTATGGATCTTCCAGGTTTAACAATAGATCGACAATGCGGTTCTGGCATTAATTCAATTAATTTAGCTGCACAAGCCATTTGGGCGGGAGATGGCGATGTGTTCGTCGCAGGGGGCATTGAAAGTATGAGCCGGGCACCTTATTTAATGGAGCGTCCAGAAAGAGCGTACAATTCTATGCCGCCTCGCTTTACAAAATCGCAATTATCGCCTGATGAAATTGGCAACCCACCAATGGGGATTACAGCAGAAAATTTAGCTGAAAAATATGAGGTCGGTCGAGAAGAACAAGATGAATTCTCGCTTCAAAGTCAGCAGAAAATGGCGAGGGCTATGGAAGAAGGACGTTTTGATGAACAAATTGTCCCAATTACGATTCCGGTACGAAAAGGAGAGCCAATTGTCTTTAAAGTAGACGAACATCCGCGCCCTGAAACGTCAAAAGAAGCTTTAGCCAAATTACGTCCAGTTTTTCTTGAAGGCGGCACTGTGACAGCGGGCAGTAGCTCTGGTTTAAATGACGCTGCTTCGGCAGTGGTTGTGATGTCCAGGGAAAAAGCGGAACAATTAGGGGTAAAACCGCTAGCTGTGATTCGTGCACATGCAGTCGCAGGAGTAGATCCGAATATTATGGGGATTGGCCCGGTTCCAGCTACTAATAAAGTATTAGAAAAAGCAGGACTTCAATTAGATGAAATTGATTTAATTGAAATTAACGAAGCATTTGCAGTCCAAGTGCTTGCCTGTAACCGTGAACTGAATATGGATCTCGAAAAAGTGAATGTGAATGGCGGTGCAATTGCACACGGTCATCCGCTTGGCGCAACGGGGGCTATTTTAGCCACAAAAGCAGTTTATGAGTTACAGCGTTCCGGTGGAAGGTATGCACTCATTACGGCCTGTATTGGCGGCGGGCAAGGCATCGCAACAATTATTGAACGCGAACAATGATTTGTTAGGAGGTCTATCGTGGCAGAAATCGATATCTATGTAAGATATTGCGAAACCGATGCAGGCGGCCATGTAAATAATACAAGTTATTTTGTTTATTTCGAAGAAGCACGAACAAAGTTTTTTAAGCTAATCGGTTTTGGACCGCAAGAAAGGTCCATTAACTTTATTGTTGCGCGTACGGAGTGCGATTATTTAGCGCAAGCGTACGCGGGGCAATCCCTTATTGTTAAAACGAAAGTGTCTAAAGTTGGGACGAAAAGCTATACGATGGCCCATAAAATTTATGATGCGGAGACCGGGGAGCACATCGCAAAAGGCAGTGCAGTCGTTGTGTGCTTTGATTATGAAGCCCAACAATCAATCGAAATTCCGGATCAACTGCGCGAAAAATTAGAAGAACATAGGGACACAAAGGAGTTGTCTTCATGACGGTTACAGTGAGTGAAGATATTGAGCTATTAAGAAGAAGTGTACGAGACTTTATTCAAAATGAAGTAGAAACCGTAGCCATGCAAATTGAAGAGGAGAACCATATTCCAGAACGCATTGTGGAAATGTCCAAAGAAATGGGCTTATTTGGTTTAAGCATCCCTGAAGAATACGGCGGTCTCGGCATTAACATGGTCGAAAAATGCATGTTATATGAAGAAGTTGGCGCGACGCATAATGGCTACACAACGTTAATCGGCGCGCATACAGGGATTGGCACAGTCGGCATTGTGGAGTTAGGAAATGAAGCGCAAAAGAAAAAGTATTTACCGGATATGGCTTCGGGTAAACGAATTGGTGCATTTGCGTTAACAGAACCGCAAGCCGGATCGCATGCAATTAATTTAAAAACGACTGCGAAAAGGACAGGCGATAAATATATTTTAAATGGCACAAAGCATTACATTACAAATGCAACGGAAGCCGATATTTTTACAGTCATGGCCGTGACTGATCCGGAAAAAGGTGCGAAAGGCATTACATCCTTTATTATCGAAAAAGACTTCCCGGGTTTTCACGTAGGTGCAGTCGAAAATAAAATGGGGCTACGCGGTTCACACTCCGCTGAAATTATACTGGAAAACTGTGAAGTCCCAGTTGAAAACGTATTAGGGGAAGTCGGGGAAGGGTACGTCAATGCCCTAAAAATATTGGCCAATGGACGGGCTGGACTTGCCGCTAGAAACCTTGGTTCTGCCCAAAAACTGTTGGATCTTTCCGTGACTTATGCGAAAAATCGTGAACAATTTAACGTTCCGATTATCGAGCATCAGGCAGTGGGGCATATGTTGGCGGAAATGGCGGTCGACATTGAGGCGCTTAGAGCGTTGACGTACCGCGTTGCGCGTATGGTAGATGAAGGGAAAAAGGTCATTAAAGAAGCGGCAATGGTGAAGTTGTTTGGCTCTGAAGTCTATAACCGGGTTGCGGATAAAGCATTGCAAATCCATGGCGGCATTGGATATATTGCGGATTATCCGATTGAACGATTTTACCGCGATGCACGCATTACGCGTATTTATGAAGGAACTTCCGAAATTCAGAAAAATATTATTGCGAGTCAATTAAATAAAGAATACACGTAAAAGTGAGGGATTGTTTTGGGGGAAAGAGTGGAAAGAGTGGTGATTGTACAAGGTGTGCGAACGCCGATTGGGAGATATGGGGGAACATTAAAGGATTTTAATTCAGGCAAATTAGCAACGCTTGTGATCGAAGAAGTGTTGAAGAAATCCCCTGCATCTCCGGAAGTGGTCGATGAAGTGATTCTAGGCGAAGTCAGGCAGACGACAGAGTCTTCGAACGTTGCACGAGTCGCAGCGCTTCGTGCGAAAATTCCAGTAGAAAAGCCAGCATTCACGATTAATCGTTTATGTGCTTCCGGGATGCAGGCAATCGCATCCGGCGTCCAGCAAATTCAATCTCACCAGGCGGAAGTAGTCATCGCAGGTGGGACGGAAAGTATGAGCAACTCCCCAATTTATTTACGTAACTCAAGATTTGGCGGGGACAAGGCAAGGCTCGTAGATTCGAATACGGAAGCTGGACAGCAACCGAAAGAAATGTATGGCAATGAACTGGGGATGGGCATTACAGCTGAAAATGTTGCCGAGCAATTTGATGTTTCTAGGGAAGCGCAGGATGCATTTTCGATTGAAAGTCAAAGACGTGCCGCCGCAGCAATTGAGGATGGAAGATTTAATGATGAAATTGTCCCAGTAGAAATCAAAACGAAAAAAAGTTCTTATTTTTTCGATCAAGACGAGCATCCGCGCCCTGAAACGACATTCGAAAAGCTTCAGCAGTTAAGAACGGTATTCAAACGAGATGGAACGGTCACAGCTGGTAATGCTTGCGGAAGAAATGATGGCGCGGCGGCAGTTCTTCTTATGACAGAGCAGAAAGCGAAAGACCTCAACTTGAAACCGATGGCAGCGGTAATCGACTGGGCGACGGTAGGGGTGGAACCGGAAATTATGGGCATTGGTCCTGTTCCAGCGATAAAAAAGTTACTAGCGCGAACGAATAAAACATTAGAAGAGATTGATCTGTTTGAAATTAATGAAGCCTTTGCGGCACAAGCACTTGCTGTTCAACAAGAGCTGGGCATCGATGCCCACAAACTAAATGTAAATGGCGGTGCAATCGCATTAGGACATCCAGTTGGTGCAACGGGAGCGAGAATCGTTGTGACTTTGATGCATGAGTTGAAACGAAGACATAAACGATTCGGCATTGCGTCCCTATGTGTGGGCGGCGGTCAAGGCATGGCGATACTGATTGAAAATCTTCAAATCGATTGAGCATGACATCTTCACCAATCCTACTTGAATAAGGGGGGAATTTGATGGAGTTACTTTTTCAACAGTTATTAAACGGATTGACCCTTGGCAGTGTTTATTTACTTGTCGGTATCGGTTTAACGCTCGTATTTGGGATTTTACATGTGCCAAACTTTGCACATGGTTCGCTCTATTTAATTGGCGGATACGTGACATTAATGATCATGAAATCGGCAGGTGTGCATTACTTTATCGCGATTTTACTCTCGATAATCGTCGTTGCACTCCTTGCTGTTCTGATGGAGCGACTCGTCTTTAATCCGCTCAGAAACGCGCCGCCTATTCACGATAAAATCGCGGCAATCGGTTTAGTTTTATTTTTCCAAGCATTCGTTTCGCTCATATGGGGAAACGATTACCACCGCATGATTACACCATTTGGAGATGCAGTGAAGATTGCAGGAATTTCAACATCTCCACAAAGATTACTAGTCATTGCAGTGGCAGTGATTGTTGTCACTTTGCTCTATCTATTCTTGAAGAAAACAATGATTGGCGCATCGATCATGGCGATGGCTCAAAATCGAGACGGGGCATTCCTTGTGGGCATTAACACAAACATTGTAGCGATGATGACGTTTGCAATATCAGGTGTCCTTGCCGCAATCGCAGCGTCACTTGCTTCACCCATTAATCTTGTGTTCCCTGGCATGGGGCATCTCGTCATTTTAAAGGCATTTGTTGTCGTCATTATCGGCGGAATGGGCAGTATTCCAGGGGCCATTATAGGTGGACTCATTCTTGGCATCTCTGAAAGTTTAGGTGCAACCTACTTATCAAATGATTACAAAGATATGATTGCATTTTTGCTGTTGATTTTAATTATGACAGCGCGTCCTAAAGGGTTGTTTGCGAAGGAGGCTTATTAATGGGGAAGTTGTTCAACAATCGCACTGGAATTATACTCATTCTCCTGTTAGCCATTGCATTTCCACTCGTTTTTGCAGATAACCGATATGTCTTGTACATCATGACAACTAGTTTTATATTTATCATTGCCGTTTATGGAATGAATTTATTAGCCGGATTTACGGGTCAATTATCTCTCGCACATGCAGGTTTTTTCGCGATAGGTGCATACAGTGTTGGGATATTAACGACGAGGTATGACGTGAACTTTTGGCTCGCACTGTTAGTAGCCGTGGTCATTACATGTGTTGCAGGCCTTCTACTTGGGGTGATTGCCCTGCGAACGAGAGAACATTTTTTTGCGATATACACGTTGATTGTTGGGTATCTCATTTATTTATTAATTGATAAATGGGATAGCTTAACAGGCGGGGTGCGCGGCTTAATCGGGATTCCTTTTCCAGATGCAATTGGCCCAATCGAATTTACTTCGGCGACTTCGATGTATTATTTAGTACTGTTTTTTCTTGTCGTCTCGATATTCATTGGCGTACGGATTGTTCATTCACTCACCGGAAGAACCTATATTGCAATCCGCAACAGTGAAGAGTTGGCGCAAACACTTGGCATTAACACAAGAACAAATAAACTTGTCTCTTTTGTTGTCTCCGTAGCTTATGCAGGACTTGCTGGCGGATTATATGCTTCCCTAACGCGATTTATAGGGCCGGAAATTGCAGGATTGGAAATGGTGTTTAACTTCCTGATTTACCTGATCGTTGGCGGTCTTGGCACATTAACGGGGCCGATTGTCGGGACGATGATCTTTGTTTGGTTGACGCAATTTCTACAAAGCTTCCAAGAGTATCGCATGTTAATCTTCGGGCCGATATTGGTCATGATTGTCATCTTTTATCCAACAGGACTCGCTGGCGCTTATTTTTCTATGAAAATCAAATTTGATGAGATGAGAAAAAAGAGAGTAACTAAGCAGCAAGAGCAGAAGGATTCTTTAGAGTCGTCCACAATTCAAAGCCGGGAGGTGTCCTAATGGCATTTATCGAACTTAAAGGCCTGACGAAACAATTTGGCGGATTAACAGCGGTCAATGAAGTTGATTTTGAAATTGAAAAAGGAAAAATCACAGCCATTATTGGCCCTAATGGTGCTGGTAAATCAACATTTTTTAATTTAATTAGCGGCTTTTATCCACCGAGTGCTGGATCGATTCTGTTTGAAGGAAAAGATATCACAAGATTGCCCGCTCATCTATGCGCAAGACTTGGGATTGCGCGAACATTCCAGACGACACATTTATTCGAACGTGCAACAGTCCTGGATAATGTCATTGTCGGTCATCGTTTGCGGACCAGGTCAACACTTTTTGATGCCATTTTTCGGACGAAAAGAGAACGGCGTGAGGCACAAGCGGCTTATGACAAAGCGATGGAAACATTGTCGTTTGTTGGACTTGAGGAGATAGCAGAACGACCTGTCGCGGGCATCTCGCAAGAAGCTAAAAAACGAGTCGCCATTGCACTTGCGCTTGCGACAGATCCGAAAGTTATATTTCTAGATGAACCCGCGGCGGGCATTAACCCAGAAGAAACCGATGATTTAGCAACATTAATTAAAAAAATTGCTGATAGTGGCATTACTGTTTGCACGATTGAACATAAGATGCAAATGATTATGGGACTTGCGGATAGCATTATGGTGCTGAATCATGGTGCGAAAATTGCAGAAGGCTCGCCTGCAGAAATACAAAACAATCCGGTTGTCATTGAAGCGTATTTAGGAGGTGGGGCCAGTGCTTAAATTAACCGATGTAACTGTAAAGTTTGGACATTTCGAAGCACTCAATCGGATTAACCTCCATGTGACAGAAGGAGAGTTGGTCGTTTTACTCGGTGCGAACGGGGCAGGAAAAAGCACCATCTTTAATACGATTAGTGGCTTAAATAAACCAAGCTCAGGAGATATTCGTTTTATTGGCCAAAGTGTGCACGGATTCTCACCAGATAAAATAGTGAAAGCAGGCGTTGTCCAATGTGCGGAAGGGAAGAAGCTTTTTGCAGATATGTCTGTAGAAGAAAATCTGATGATGGGCGGGTTTGTGCATCGGCGAAAGAAAGCGCAACTGAAGCAATCGTTAGGAGAAGCTTATGACTTATTTCCGATTTTATATGAAAAGAAAGATGATCCTGCCGGTTCATTAAGTGGTGGACAACAGCAAATGCTCGCAATCGGAAGAGCGTTAATGGCGAAACCAAAACTCATCATGATGGATGAGCCTTCCATTGGACTTGCACCACTGATTGTTGAACAGATGTTTTCGATTATCCAAGAAATTAATAAAAGTGGGACAACCGTTTTGCTTGCGGAACAAAATGCGAATGCCGCACTGAAAATTGCAGATCGCGGCTATGTCATTGAGAATGGCTCGATTGTTCTGCAAGGAGAGAGCAAAGCATTGTTTAATAATGATGCAATCCGAAAAGCGTATATTGGCGCTTAGTTAAGGGAAAAGCCTGTTCTGTACTACCGATTATTAAAAATTAGCAAAGGGGGAAAAATAGATGAAGAGGCTTAAAGGTTGGCTGTTGATTAGTGTGCTACTTGTTTTAACGTTTGCATTAACGGCGTGTAATGAAGATTCAACTGATGAGAAGAGTGGAGATAGTGGAGATTCAGGAGGTTCTGGGGGATCAAAAGGTTCAGGGGAGTTAATTATCGGTTATTCCGGTCCGTTAAGTGGCCCGGCTGCTTATTACGGAGAGGAAACGTTAAATGGACTTAAATTGGCGGTAGAGGATATTAATGAAGAAGGCGGATTTGAAGTCGATGGGCAAACGTACAAAATTAAGCTAGAAACGCTTGATGATATGTACTCGCCGAATGAAACAGCTGCAAACGCAAAACGATTAGTTCAGGAGAACGATTCGAAAATTATTTATAGCCCGCATAGTGGCGGAATATATGCCATGCAAGTTTTTAATGAGTTAGAGGATTTTATCATTATGGGCTATACGAGTGAACCGGGTGCGACAGAGCAAGGAAATACGTTAAACGTCCGAATTCCACCGCGCTATGATAATTACTTAGAACCTTTTACGAAGTATGAGATGGAAAAGTACGGCAAGAAAATTGCTTTTCTGCCGACAGCTACCCAGTACGGGAAAGATTGGGCTGAAGCGCTCCGACCAGTTTGGGAAGGCCATGGGGGAGAAATCGTATTTGATGAGTCGATTGACTTTAGTAAAGATACTGATTTTCAAACGATTTTATCGAATGCATTAAGTAAAGATCCAGACGTACTGTTTATCGGAGGACCGTCTGAGCCAACTGCACTTGTCTTAAAACAAGCGCGTGACCTTGGATTTGAAGGTGGTTTCTTAATTATGGATCAGGCAAAAGTGGATCAAATGGCAGCGGTTCTTGATGGGAACTATGATTTGCTAGAAGGCGTAGTGGCCACTACACCACTTGTGGATTCAGAATTTCCGGGTACAGCTGAGTTTGTTAAAAAGTATCAGGAAAAACACGACAAAGATCCAGGTGCTGAAGCAGGATTCCATTATGTATCTCTATATGTGTTAACAGAGGCAATGAAAGCTGCTGGAACTGTTGATGATACGAAGAAAATTATGGCAGCATTGGATGAAGGTGCGAAAAATCTTCCGGAAGAAAAACAAGTGTACGTGATTCAAGGCGTCGATGAAAATGGCGGTTTTGAGCAACTTCTGCGAATGATTTATATTGAAGACGGGGAGTTACATCAATTCGGTACGAATGAATAATGATTGCTGAAAGGGACCTCCTAGGTTCCTTTTTTAATGTGCTTAATTTTTAGGAGTGAGAATGATTGCCTTTGCTAGTTGCTTAAGTTAATTGGTACTGTATGCGCCCTTTCAGTAGGTTTCTCCATATAAAAAATGATATAGTTGAAGGAAGATATTTTTACATGCAAGAGTAGGGGAGAATATGATGGACAAAAAAGAAAAGCAGTTAGTCGACTATTATTACGGAAAATTTTCGGAGAGAAGTTTTGATGAGAAAGATTTGTACAGTTTTTTGATGGTTGTTCGCGAGCACAGTCGTGATCATGAAGTCATTCGAGAACTGACAGATTTCATCGTACATAGAGAGAACAGTATGGGCTATGCAAAAGCATATATAGATGAATGTAAGGAAATCATTAATAATCTTGGGAAAACAAAAGTGCGTAGAAAAATTGAGCATCTATATTCATTTAAAGAGATTCGAAATGGATTTAATGCGTTGTTTCAAGAGTTAGGGCTTGAAAGATTGCCGGTAGAAATTATGAACGACTTTTTAATTTGTATCATTTCACTTTTACAAGGCGTCAAAATTGTTTCTGGTAATAAAAACGTAGGCCATCTTAGTTTTGCAGCGTCTAGTAAGGAATTGTTTTTGATGGGCAATATGACAATACTAAACCAGGGAAGAAAAATGCCAATTACATTTCCTGTTTTGTCCGTAAATAATTTATATGAAGAAATCAAACCGCAAGACAGTAAAGATACGCCTTACCTCTTTGATCATGAAGTGATGGAAGTGATTAATGTTAATCGACAATTAGCGATCACATTTCCGGAAATGGTAACAAGATAGAACAATAAGAAAGTGTCAGGAGCTCTTGCATAACAGATTGTTTGGGCATCTGGCACTTTTTGTTACTCAAATGTTTAAATCTACACGACTGTACACAACGATTTTTATGCTATAATTTTTCGGATTCATCATTATCTATAAAGGACTTATAAAAATGAACAATTTTAAAGATATCATCATTTACTATCTCCTGATGTTTCCCGCTATTTTGATAGGAACGATTGCAATGGTCTCTTATGGAGTTGCGGCAAGTATTTGGATACAAAATATATTCATCTGGATAGTAGGAACTGTTGCGGGTTCTGTTTATTTAATTCGAGGTAAAGAAAGTAATCTAAACAAAATAAATTTGCCTGTTTCCATTGTGTTCATAGCCTTATTGGCATTCCCATTTTGGTTTAATGGTTTAGACGGTGTTCATCGATGGTTGACCTTAGGACCCATTCAAGTATACATAGCAAGTATTATTTTGCCTTTCATAATGATTCATTTATGGAAATTAGCGTTGAACAATCGAGAAGGCTATGTCGCAGGTCTTATCACCCTTATCGCATGCATCCTATTTTTACATCCAGATGCAAATCAATTAACCGCATTTATCTGTGCGAGTGCAGTAATTATGTGGAAAACGGTGCGTAGTTGGATGATAAAGGCTTTAAGTTTTACACTCACTGTAGCTTTGGTGATTTTATCGTGGGTTTTTCTCGATGATTTAGCACCCGTTCCTTATGTAGAACAAATACTCTTTTTAGTATCAGATTTAGGTCATGTCTGGTTCGTTTTAGGTGTGCTATCTCTTATCTTATTGGTATTACCATTCTTCCTTTCTGGGAGTACTATTTCTATATCATTAGGTGTTTATTTCCTAATGACGATCATTGGCACATTCATCGGTAATTTTCCAATGCCAATCATGGGATATGGGATATCGCCAATCGTAGGATATTTTATTGCAATCACCTGGTACATTAAGAATAAAGAAGCTTCAATCTCGGGTTTTCCAAAGTAGGAAAATCCGTTTTTCCATTTTCAAGATCAAAGAATCCAACAAAATTTCGGATTGTTATAGACCTTTTTCAAAATTAAAATACATCTCCATGTTTCCAAACAAGTACTTGACTAATCCACGTTTGAAATATTGTTTTGCGGTTGTTTTGAAAAGTAAAACTCTTTAGCTTGCTTTATAATAAATACCAAAAACCAATATTGCCCATTGCAGTATTTAGCTTTGATGAACAACGAACAATACAAAACCAATTTACAATCGAGTTTCCAATCTTTCAAGTTTTAACATTCAATTTTCTTATGGTAGAATTAAGTAAAATGAACTGGCGGGATTATATTAAGTCAAACAATCCTGTGGCGGCAGCATTGCTTAGCAAAATGAACTATACAAAAAAAGAAAAAGTACAAGTCAAAATGGAATTTTTACGTATGATGGTTCACATGCAGTTAAACCCAGCACGTGCAAGATTCATCAACGGATTTTTTGAGCAATATTTAGTTTTAGATGAAAAAGAGGAGGAAAAACTCATGCGAGAAATAAGTGAATCAGAGAACCCGGAAGAATTCACGTTACTTCCAAACTCTTGGGAAGAAAGGGGAATGCGAAAAGGCATTGAACGGGGGATTGAACAGGGGATTGCACAAGGCGCAGCAGAAGCAAAAAAAGAGATCGTTCTTGAAATGCTGAAAGAGGGACTATCTACTGAATTTATCGCAAAAGTTACCCATTTAGATAAAGAGACAATCGAGCAGTTAAGGAACTTAATTTGAATGAAGAAATATGAGAGAAATGCCCAATGTGACGAAAGCATATTGGGCTTTTTCTGTACTTGAAATCTTCACCATCTGCTAACTGTTATCCTATTCATCGTTGACAAAACTGTGAATTGCCGCTACGTTACAACAGATAAGATTGATTGAATAGGAGAAAATACAACCATGTTTAGAAATAAAAATGTCAGCCTTCAAACGAAGTTAACCGTTTTAGTTTGTACGGTTGTCCTCATTGCGATTGCGGTGACGGCTTATTTAATTGGCAGTAAAGCAATCACAAATTCAAAGGAATTCCATGCGAATAAAGTGATGGATTTGGCGAAGACGATTAGTCATACACAGCTTGTTCAAGATGGATTAATTGGCCAGGAATCCCTGGATAAGATTCAAACGTTCACGAAAAATGTACAAGAAGAAACGGGTGTTGAGTATATCGTCGTGCTTAACAAAGAACATATCCGCTTGTCACATCCAGTGGGGGAGCGGGTTGGGGAGTACTTCGTTGGTGGCGACGAGACTCGTGCCTATGAGGGTGAGAGTTACACATCCACCGCGCACGGGACTCTCGGGGAGTCATTGCGTGCATTTGTGCCCATCTATCATGAACATGAGTTAGTCGGCGTTGTGTCAGTGGGTGTATTAACCGAAAATATTCAAGTGGCTGTCTTTGAAAGCTTAAAAACAACATACATCGCGATAGGTGTTGGATTACTCATTGGGATCATCGGTGCTTTCTTATTGGCAAGACAAGTGAAGAAAACTTTATACGGTCTCGAGCCCGACGAAATTGCCAAACGATTAGGTGAGCGAGATGCGATGCTTGAATCCGTAAAAGAAGGCATTATTGCGATGAATGACAAAGCGGAAATTATCGTCGCCAATCAAGCGGCGAATCAAATCTTTCAAAAAGCTGGCATTACAGAAAGCTTAATCGGTCAGCAGGCAGACGCATTTCCGCTACTGTCAGCGTTAAAAGAAGTCCTTCAAACTGGAAATGCCGAGCTGGATCAAGAGCGAAATTTAAACGGCATCGAAATCGTCGTTAATCGAGTACCTGTCATATTAAATGGAAAAATTGTCGGCGCACTTGCCACATTCAGGGACAAAACGGAGCTGACTTCTTTAGTTGAGCAGCTTTCGAGTGCGAAAAGCTTCGCGGAAATCCTTCGCGTACAAACGCATGAATTTATGAATAAACTGCACATCATTTCCGCGATGGTCCATACAAAATCGTATGATGAACTCAAAGAGTATACGACCTATATTTCCAATGCCTATCAACAGGAAGTCGGAACAGTATCTCGTTTAATTAAAGACCCAGTCCTCTCAGGTTATTTGGTCAATAAATTAAGTGAAGCACGAAATTTTGATATTGAAATCGACATAACTGGAGAGCGTCCACTTCCGGTACTAAAAAATATCGCGCATATGGATAAAATCATTACGATCCTTGGAAACCTTTTTGATAATGCATGTGAAGCCGTACGAGAGCAGATTTTTGCGCATATTGAGATGATCATTAATTACGAAGACAACTTTTTCTTCTTCACAATTCGGGACAACGGGCCTGGAATAAATGAATCTGAAGCATCTAAAATAGGTATTTCAACAAAAGGAGAAAATCGCGGGTACGGACTTTATTTAATCAATAAAGCATTAACCGAATTAGGTGGTACAATAAAAGTAACGACTTCAAAAGACACAGGAACAGAATTTAACGTGAAAATTCCATACGAGGGGGACATGCATGATTAACGTATTAATAATTGAAGATGATCCCATGGTTGCGAAGTTTAACGCCATTTATTTGGAAAGCATTCCAGGCTTTTCATTGGCGGGAATTGCTGAAAATGCTGAAGAAGGCTGGGCATACTGCCAATCCGTGAAAGTTGACCTGATTTTATTAGATGTCTATATGGGCGATAAAACAGGTCTTGAATTGTTGCAAGACCTACGGCGAGAAGACATATCCGTTGATGTTATGATTATCACAGCCGCAAATGATCAGCAATCCGTCCAAACGGCCCTTCATTATGGGGCAGTCGATTATTTAATCAAACCATTCAGTTTTGAACGATTTCAAGAGGCGCTCACAAATTATGCACAACAGCGAAGTATGATGAAAGATATTACGAATGTAAGTCAGAATGAAGTCGATTCATTTTTTCTGAAATCAAAAAAAGAGCCATCAGCACGTCCACATGAATTGCCAAAAGGACTGACGACTAGAACATTATCGATGATTGTAAATCAAATTTTAAAGCGGGAACGCGCTTCATTTTCAGCTGCTGATTTAGCGATGGAGACGGGTATATCGCGCGTCTCCGTGAGGAAGTACATTAACCATTTAGCAGAAATGAACCTATTACATGTTGAAGTGATTTATCAAGAAACGGGCCGACCTTTACATCGATTTATCTTAAAACCTGAAAAAGTCTCGATTTTAAAGTCCTTAATAAATGAATGACAAGACGCAAATTCATCATTGTGTCTTGCTTTTTTTATTTACAAAACGTTTTACTTACTTACAGAACCTATTCTTTCATCAAATATGTCATTATTGTTAACATCTAGGCAAACGCTTACATAAGGGGGTTATATTTTGAAGGCAATGGTTTCAACTGTCTGGCAAGGGCTTTGGCGCTCGCATGACCAGACGAAAAAATTACTTAACTTTTTTTCATATACAAAAGATGTAGAAAAAGTTAAAAAGAATGATGACCAGTCAAAAGGGACAGGGAAGAACGAACCGCCACGAGAATCGGAGAATCCATACAATAAGAAGTCTTATTCGACTGCACAAATAGTAGGGCTGATTCTTGGGCCGCTCTTATTCTTATTAACGGTTATGTTCTTTTCACCAGAAGGTTTATCCGCAGAAGCAAAAGCAGTGCTTGCGGTGACGTTATGGGTGGCAACGTGGTGGATTACGGAAGCGATTCCGATTCCAGTTACCTCGTTACTGCCAATCTTCTTGTTACCGGCTACGGGGGCACTTGAAAGTGGGGCAGTTACGGCAGCTTATGGGAACGATATTATCTATCTATTCCTAGGCGGCTTCTTTATCGCAACAGCAATGGAAAAATGGAATTTACATAAGCGTATGGCGTTGGCAATCATTTCTTTCATTGGAACGAGTACGCAACGCATTTTACTTGGATTCATGACAGCGACAGCTTTTCTATCGATGTGGGTATCCAATACAGCAGCCGTTATGATGATGATTCCGATGGGCCTTGCGATTACTGCGCAAGTTGCTGCAGCTTTGAAAGGAAGACCTGAAGAGCAAGAGATTCCGAAGTTCGAGAAAGCATTAATTTTCGGAATCGGGTACGCGGGAACGATTGGGGGACTCGGAACACTTATCGGGACACCGCCAAATATTATTCTTGCCGCACAAGTGAAAGAACTTTTCGATGTAGAGATATCTTTCGCAAACTGGATGTTAATTGCAGTACCGATTGTTCTTTTACTGATCATTTCAACTTGGATCTATTTAGGAAGGTTCGTCTTTAAGATGAGCATACAAGGACTTCCGGGCGGACAAGAAGTTATTCAAGAAGAACGTAAAGCGCTCGGAAAAGTCATCCATGAGGAAAGAGTAGTCGCCGGCGTTTTCATCTTTGCGGCGTTCATGTGGATTACGAGAGAATTTATTTGGCTCGACCTCTTACCTGATTTAAAAGATGGTCAAATCGCCATTATCGCGACAGCACTTTTATTCGCGATTCCGACCTCTAAGAAATATGGCAGCCGCATTCTTGAGTGGAAAGACTCGAAAGAAATTCCATGGGGTATTCTGTTACTATTCGGCGGTGGACTTGCCATCGCAGCAGGTTTCCGTCAAACGGGATTATCCGAATGGATCGGTGGACAATTAACGCTATTAGATGGCTTTAATATGTTGTTAATCATTACACTTTCGACGTTGCTCGTTCTTGCATTAACCGAGATTACTTCGAATACGGCAACTGCAACGATGATTCTACCAGTTCTAGCGGCACTTGCCCTAGCCTTAAACATTCACCCATTTGCATTAATGATCCCTGCTGCAATGGCCGCAAACTGTGCATTCATGTTGCCAGTCGGCACACCGCCAAATGCGATTATCTTCGGTACTGGGAAAATTAGAATTGTGGAAATGGTACGGGTTGGATTCTTTGTGAACTTGTTTGCTTTATTCTTAATTGTATTGGTCATTGCTTATTTGATGCCAGTTGTTTGGGGAATTGATTTGAATAGCGTACCTGCTAATTTTATGAAATAAAATGCATGTGCTCGTCACCTGAATTTGACTATTTGGGTGACGGGCACTTTTTTAAATCGATATTATTTAAAAACTACCCAGACCTTAAGTTCTTGGTTAGGTGGTGATCGTCATCACTTTCCAGCATACTTTAGTTGAAATTACAGTCGAAGAGTAGTCCAGACAAAAAGTGAATTGGAGAATCCTCTATGAAAAGGCATTACCATGACTACGCGAAACTTTTTACAGGAGATGTAAAGGCACCTGTAAAATATGCTTCGAAAGAAAGCACTTTATGTTACATGTAGATTCCAATATTTTCACTAGAAATAAGAGTCTAACTATTCTCTATCTTTTTCATTATCTATCTGGTATACTTAGAAAGAGTTATTTTTGTTCCTTTCAGCTTGAGAAGAGATTTGTCTTTCATCTAAGGTATTGAACAAAGATAGTAACATTGTGTGGATATCCGCACCAGGAGGCAATAATTATGGAAACAGGTACAGTGAAGTGGTTTAATGCAGAAAAAGGTTTTGGATTCATCGAGCGTGAAGAAGGAGAGGATGTATTCGTACATTTCTCAGCAA
The DNA here is from genome assembly GCF_001753205.1 of Sporosarcina ureilytica. Taxonomy (GTDB): domain Bacteria; phylum Bacillota; class Bacilli; order Bacillales_A; family Planococcaceae; genus Sporosarcina; species Sporosarcina ureilytica. The sequence goes on from NZ_CP017560.1 coordinate 1,442,315, forward strand.
TTCAAAGCGAAGGTTTCAAATCTTTAGATGAAGGTCAAAGTGTAACGTTTGATATTGAACAAGGACAACGTGGCCTACAAGCTACAAACGTTCAAACAGCAGCTTAATAATAGCTGGAAAATGACCCCGTATAGGGTCTTTTTTTATATGATTAAATTTGTTTTTTTATTAGCAATCTGTGTCAGATTAACCGGAAAGGCAAAATAATTGGATAAGATTCTGTTGCGATCGTTTTTGTGACTGTGGACTTCATTACGAATAGGGGAGAGGGATGGAAAATGGACGTAAGATATCCAATTGGGAAATTACAAGTTCCAGAAAAAGTAACGTTGGAAAATATTCAAGAATGGCTAAAGGAAATTGAAACCTACACGACTCGATTAAGAGAAACTGTCGATGTATTAGGGGAAGAGGAATTAGGCAGAACATATCGTGATGGGAGCTGGACAGTTCGTCAACTTGTTCATCACATTGCAGATTCACAGTTGAACATGTATCAACGTTTGAAGCTAGCTTTAACAGATGAAAATCCAACAGTACCAGCATTTGAACATGAAAAGTGGGCTGTTCAACCAGATACAAGTCTTCCTGTAGAAAGTTCTATTAAAATGCTAGAAGGAATCAATGAGCGCATTGTATCATTAGGTAACTATTTAACTACGGCGCAATTAGAGCGCGTTTTTACGCATCAGACAAACGGTGAAATCACAGTTGCGACAAAAGTTGCCAAATTGGCTTGGCACGAAGAACACCATTTAGCGCATATAAAAATCGCATTATCTAAATCGTGAAATATGTAGGGTGTTTTGCGGAACGGCACTCATAGAGACAATTGGCTTTGGTTAGAATAAATAGCTAGATTGTTTCTAGGAGTAATTATTTATTTCACGTTGTCATGAGCTACAAATTTCAATTCCTGCTTGGTGTTTATCCTGATCATTATAAACAATTTTCTAATGGGAATCCTTCAATGGATTCTCTTTTTTAAATAGGATAGGGAGAATTTACAGAAAGGAAGTATTGCAATACGACAACAGCGTAGAATAAATTTTATAACAATCTCCTTTCGATAAAGTGGTCATCTCCATCAATTTCATGCGATAATGAATGAAGAATAGAGAGGTTGAAAAACATGGCATTTCAAGATTATCGTTTAAGTAAAGAAATTAATCGGGCGCTGGACCAGCTAGGCTATACGGAACCGACAGAAGTTCAAGAGAAGGTGATTCCGACAGCGTTGGAGCGGACTGATTTGATTGTTAAATCGCAGACAGGAAGCGGAAAGACGGCGGCTTTCGCAATTCCAATTTGTGAGATGGTGGCGTGGGAAGAGAACAAACCGCAAGCGCTGATTTTGACTCCGACGCGGGAACTTGCGGATCAAGTGAAGGAAGATGTAACGAATATCGGCCGTTTCAAGCGGATTAAGGCGGCGGCCGTGTACGGGAAGCATCCGTTTCGTTTTCAACAAGAAGAGCTAAGGCAAAAATGCCACATCGTTGTTGGGACTCCGGGGCGTGTTTTGGATCATATCGAGCGCGGAACGCTCGTGCTTTCTGAAATTAAGTATTTCGTTCTCGATGAAGCGGACGAAATGCTCAATATGGGATTTATTGATCAAGTTGAAGCGATTATGGAGGCACTCCCAAAAGACAGGACAACGATGCTGTTTTCAGCGACGCTTCCAGAAGATATCGACAGATTATGTCGTCAATATATGACAGAACCAAAAAGTATCGAGATTGCGTCAACTGTCACGTTAACGGACCAGATTGACCATTCTGTAATCGTCGTGAAAGAACAGGAAAAGCCCGATTTATTACGCGATGTAACTGTCGTACAAAACCCCGACAGCTGTATCATTTTCTGCCGGACGAAAGATCGGGTCGATGAAGTGACGGAACAGCTGGAGAAGCACTATTATCCATGCAATCAGCTACACGGTGGAATGACCCAGGAGGATCGGTTCGCCGTGATGGATGATTTCAAAAGCGGTGGGTTCCGCTATCTCGTCGCCACGGATGTTGCGGCACGAGGCATCGACATCGATCATATTACCCATGTGATCAATTACGATATTCCGCTTGAAAATGAAAGTTACGTGCATCGTGTCGGCAGAACTGGAAGAGCAGGCAGAAATGGGACGGCGATTTCATTCGTCACACCCCGTGAAAATCACGTGCTAGCGGAAATCGAAGCATACATCGGCTTTGAAATCGAGCGCCGGGATGCACCGACATCACAAGCAGTGGACGCAGCGATGGATGCATTCACCGAAAAGCTGGAAAAACGTCCCCAATTGAAAAAGAGCAAAAGTGCACGGGTGAACAAGGATATCTTGAAGTTGTACTTTAACGGCGGTAAAAGGAAAAAACTCCGCGCATTCGACTTTGTCGGTACAATTACAAGCATCCCCGGCATTTCCGGTGAAGATATCGGCATTATCAAAATTCAAGATACCGAGACGTATATTGATATATTGAATGGCAAAGGCCAACTTGTTTTGGATGCGATGAAGGAGAAAACGGTAAAAGGGAAACGGTTGAAGGTGCATAAGGCGAGGAAATGATTGGAAAATAACCATCAAATAACAATCGTTTCAATCATTAAAGATCCAATTAGATATATATACATGTTTAAACAACAAAAGACCATTGCCGAAATTAGCAAGGGTCTTTTGCTATTTTTGTTAAAAAAACATTTTTGAAATACTTAGTCGGCCGTTTTTTACAAACTTTATACTTTCAATAATTTGCTGATTATTATTTTTAACTTTCTGTGTATAAGGCGAGTCTCCAACAGTCCCAAATCTTATGTGTTTTGCGGATTTTACCTTTTCCATACAAATCACCCCATTTATTTATTAGCTTATATAAACATACCATTTTTAACAATTTATCATAAATAAGGTAACTTGTGCTTAAAAGTGGGAAAGTAGAAAGGAGTAATATTAGAAGAGAATCTAACTTAGAATAGATGAAAATGCATTGGATATAACAGGAAGGTGGATTCAATTAATTGTCAAAGTTTGAAAGTGACGTCAACACCGTGCAAACTAATTCTGCCTCGGTGAAAAATTATATAAATTCCCCACTAAAACAACAACAACTCTACCGGCGGACTCTGTGGACTGTCATCTTTGCACAAATTTTGGGAGGTGCAGGACTGGCAGCTGGTATTACAGTAGGCGCATTAATCGCTATTGATATATTGGGAACGGAAAGTTTTGCAGGACTGCCCATTGCATTGTTTACACTCGGTTCTGCCGGGGCGGCTATGTTAGTGGGCCGCTTATCGCAACGTTTCAGCCGACGATTGGGCCTAGCTGTCGGATTCATAGCGGGAGGTATTGGTGCAATCGGTGTCATTCTTGCAACGATGACTCAAAGCATACTGCTATTGTTTGGTTCATTATTGATTTATGGCTCAGGTACGGCTACAAACCTGCAGGCGCGCTATGCTGGGACAGATTTGGCCACGGCGAAACAGCGAGGCACTGCCGTCAGTCTAGCCATGGTAGCAACCACATTCGGAGCTGTTGCTGGTCCGAACTTGGTAGATGTGATGGGAGATTTTGCTGTTTCGATTGGGATTCCGTCTTTAGCAGGTCCATTTATTCTCGCTGCTGTTGCTTACATTTTAGCCGGTTTAGTACCACTTATTTTCTTGCGCCCTGATCCATTAGTCGTCTCCAAAGCAGTTGCTGCTGCACATACTATAGACAATCACAACATGTCTATTGAAGAAAAGGCATCCGCTGATGAAGGTACTGCCAATAAGCGCGGTGTCTTTCTCGGGGCAACTGTTATGGTGATTTCACAAATCGTTATGGTGGCAATTATGACGATGACGCCGGTTTACATGGGTGAATATGGATTCACTATGCAACAAATCGGTATGGTGATAGGTCTCCACATTGCGGGCATGTATCTGCCATCGCCGCTGACGGGGATATTAGTCGATAAACTAGGAAGGATGACGATGGCCGTTGTAGCGGGAATCACATTATGTATCACTGGTCTTTTGGCTGCATTCGCGCCTGGTGACTCTTTATTAATGATCACAATCGCGCTTATCTTACTTGGAATTGGCTGGAACTTCGGATTGATTAGTGGAACTGCGCTCATTGTTGATTCGACTGTTCTCTCCACACGCGCTAAAACGCAGGGAACTGTCGACGTCTTCATCGCTTTGTCGGGGGCAATAGGTGGAGTATTGTCGGGAGTTATAGTTGCTGTTGGTAGTTTTGGGATTCTATCAATGGGCGGTGGTGTTTTATCACTCGTGCTCATTCCTGCTGTGTTATGGTCACGGAATGTTAAATAAATTAGTGTCGCGGGTTCCATTATCCCGTTGCCACACGTGGCATCGACAACAACTTGTCTTGTTTATCTCAAGCCGATATTTTGGGGACTTGATTTGTGTTAGGTTCCTACGGATTTTTATTAATAAATAATATTAGTACGTGCCCGCTACTTAAATTTAACTGTTTAGGTGGCAGGCATTTTTTTGTGCGCGCACTATTTTTAAAACTTTTTGAAACGTTTTTCTGAATAATTCGTATAAGAGATAATATGATTAACAAGGGATACCTAAGGATTGGGTTATTAGAATGAAAGACAAAAATCAGGAATTTAAATGGATAAGGAGAGAGATTAAATGAAAGTAAAGACATTCCAATCATGGTCAGAATCAAAAATGGATAAGAAAGTTAATGATTTTTTAAGCAACCATTCTATCGAAATTATTGACATAAAATATGCATCTCCCATCTTCTTTTTTAGTGCGATGGTTATTTACAAAGAAAAAACAAACGAATGACTGACGAATTGGGAAATAACATCAATTCTGAATGGATTAGAAAACTGGAGGTGTATTTTTGAAAAAGTTTATTTTTTATCTAGTAATATTCCTGCTTTTTATTCTCTTTGTGATTCTTTTAAAATACATAAATCCAGTCATTATTATCACAATGATCGTTTGTCTAATTGTCTTTGGCGGAATAACGAAGGTTATAAAATCAATCAGAGAAAAGGACCGTAATCGGTAGTAATGTCACCACCTATTCATGCCTGGTAGTTCCGCGATCAGAAATTAAAAACAAAATAAAGGATGGGATAAAGTGTTTCCGATTTTAGAAACTGAGAGGTTACTATTACGAGAAATTAAGAAGGAAGATGCAAAGGGGATTTTTGCTTGTTTTTCTAGTAACGATGTTACACGTTTCTATGGACAAGAAACATTAGAGCATCTTGAACAAGCAGAAGAGTTCGTAGACTTTTTCTCGAAAAATCATCGTGAAAAAAGAGGTATACGTTGGGGAATTGAGCGAAAAGGAACTCAAGGTATCATTGGAACAATAGGCTTCAACGCTTGGTCACCTAAGCATAAGCGAGCTGAAATTGGTTATGAAATACATCCAAATGAATGGAGAAAAGGGTACATAACGGAAGCAGTATTAAAGGTTATTTCTTATGGTTTTGAGGAAATGGATTTAACGCGAATAGGTGCTGTAGTATTTATTGAAAATGTACCATCCAATAAGTTGTTAACTAAAATCGGTTTTCAAAAAGAAGGCGTTTTGAAAGACTATATGTATCAAAACGGGAAAGCACACGATACATATGTGTATTCATTACTTAAAATGTGTGAAAAAGGAATAGTAAGGAAATAAAAATTAGTTGCGAGGTGTTTTCATTGACGCAAAAGCATGCACTCGTCATAGGTGGCACAGGTATGCTGTCAGCTGTTTCTCTTTGGCTAACGGAAATAGGCTATCGGGTTTCTGTAATAGGAAGAAGTAAACAAAGACACCACCATTTAGTGAAGAAAGCGGCTGACCCTACCTTAATCAATAATTTGAGTTTGGATTACAACAATCATTCACTATTAGAAGACAAGGTAAGAAAGGCCATTCAACAAAACGGTCCGATATCATTAGTTATAAGCTGGATACCTTCAAAGCAATCATTAGATATCGTAAATAAATTGGTTTCTGAATACATTGATGATTGGAAGTTGTACCAGGTAAAGGGAAGTAGAAGATATTTTAATGATGACATCTTAAATGTACCATCGAATTGTACGCATAGTAGTATTTATTTAGGTTTTATTATTGAAGGAAATCAGTCCAGGTGGTTAACAAATAATGAAATAGCGGAAGGTGTAATCAAGAGCATTCAAGATGAGAAAGCTGAATCCATCATTGGAAGGCTTCATCCCTATGAAAAGCGTCCAAATTATTAAATGATAAGCTGACAATAATCTGGCCAATTTATTGAAACAAGTATCTAGAAAAAGGTGAATATCATGGAGTATTTTACGGTTATACCAATGTGGAATTATTCGGGGAAACATATCAGAATTATTGATTCACAACATATTCATGTCGGTTATATTCAGCGAACGTATAAAAATTTCTGGGATAAATTGATTCATTATTCTCCGGTAGTAATTTCTTTTTTGGAAACAATCAATATTGATGGTGAAAGTAATGGTACTCATTTAAAGATAAGAGAGCAGTCTTTTAAATCAAATTTACTGAAATTAAAATGGGATATATTTTTAGAAGATACTACTACAAAAAGTAAGTTTTTGTTAGAAGATAAAACGAAGATTAGTACAAATACACGTATGGTCTATCACAAAAATAATAATAAATATGTTTTTAGAAAAGATCTATTTAATCGCACTTGTAAAATTAGTGTAAACGATGAAATCTGTGCAACGATTAGAGTGGAGAAAAAAATTCCACTGTCGTTAAAGGCTGTCGTGAAGACGAATGACCTTACAATTTTGGAGTTACTTGGTATTTATTTTGTAATCAGTTTGGCTTATTAATACATATTTTGAAATAGAATGGGTGCCTATGTGCCGGGCTTGCGTTCGAAAGAATTGTAAAAAGTGTTTGCAATCAGAGAAATGAGTGCGTATCACTTTTCGGAAGACTCCGTAGTATAATAAGGAAGATGGGTCAGGAGTTGAATAGATTGAAAAAACTAATGATGGTAATGTTAGCGCTAGTTACATTGGCAGCGTGTTCGCCGGGTGGGAATAAGTTAACGATTGGGCCGTATGAATTGACCGAGAAGGAACAACTGCTCATTGAACGAACGGGTGTATTCTCCATTGATTATTTCAAAATCAATGGGCACTTAGATAATGCCGATTTACAATTCTCCGTTGAAGTGTATGAGAATGGAAAGTTGAAAGAAGAACTGCTGAAGATGTACGGGATGCTGGATGCTAGTTTTAAAAATGAACTGATTTCCTTTGGCATGTTTGAGACGAAAAATGAGGAAGAACAACAGCAATTTACACTTGAAGTTGGTACGCCAGGAGGTTCATTGGGAAGCTCGACTTATGAGACGGGGATGACGGCGAGTGTGTACGGTGCGCTGATTGACAATAAAGTAACGTTAGCAAAAGAACAGCCACTTTACCTAGCAGGATGGGCTGGGACAACGAAAGATGTAATCCCAACATTACGAGGAGAAAATGGTCAATTGCCTGAAAATCTTGCTAGCTATGAAAAAGTACTTTTATTGAAAGTTCTTTGGACAGATGAAAAGTAAAGCCCATTGTTTATTGAATATGATGCTATGCTTGTCTCGGTTTAAGGTTCGAATTGCTTAATAATGGAGGGTACAGTATGGAATTTTTTATTGTGTATCTTTTAATGAGTTTCTTTTCAATAGTCATTGTCTATATAACAATTCATTCGTTAATCAAGGCGTTTAATATTGCTATTAATAGAAGAGAGATATCAAAACAAAAATACAGGTTTTTAGTTTCTTCTTCAATTTTGGTTGGTCTATCAATAGCAACAGTTTTACCATTTGGTTATTACAAACTAGTTGAAACTATATGGTGAAAGCAATCCTCTGCAGATGGACGCGATAATGGAATGAGGTGGTGTTAGAATCTGGCCATTTAATCAATCAAGTACCTAGAAAAAGGTGAATGTCATGGAGTATTTTACGGTTTTACCAATGTCGAATTATTCGGGGAAACAAATTGAAATCATTGATGCAAATAGTGTGCGCGTCGGTTTTATCCAGAGAACGTATAAGAGTTTCTGGGATAAACTTCTTCATTATTCGCCTTTAACAATTTCCTTTTTGGAAACAGTCAATATTGATGGTGGGAATCATGATACTTATTTGAAGATAAGGGAGCAGTCTTTTAAATCGAATTTATTGAAATTAAAATGGGATATCTTTTTAAAAGATACTGTACAAGAAAACCAGTTTTTGTTAGAAGATAAAACGAAGATTAGTACAAATCCACGGTTAGTCTATCACAAAAATAATAAAGAGTATGTTTTTAGAAAAGACCCATTTAATCGGACTTGTAAAATTAGCTTACATGACGACATCTGTGCGACGATTACAGTGGAGAAAAAAATCCCACTATCGTTAAAGACTGTAGTTAAAACGTCGGATCTCACAATCGTGGAGTTACTTGGTATTTATTATGTAATGAGTTTGGTTTATTAGTACATAATAAAAGTCTGTATTTATGTGTTGATTTACTATATTTGAATTCACAAAGGTACACTTCGCACGTGCCCGCTACCTAAATTTAAATGTTAGGGGGCGGGCATTTTTTTACATGCTAAACAAGGAGTGGTGGTTTAACTTTCTAAGGATGCGCGGCAAAGGCGGCTTTGGGTTATTCAATTAACGGACTAATAGGACTATACCCTTAAACAACCAAGAATGGAAAATTACGTCCAACAACATAAAACCAAGAAGAATAGTTGTAGATTAATATGGACAAAAACTAGTCTGTTTATATTTTGTTGAAGGAGGATAATAATGCGTTTAAAATATGGTAAACCTTTTATTGAAAGACATACAATTGCAATTTATTTTGTTATCACCTTCTTAATTACTATAATTCTAGGGGCGGCATATCAGTTTACAAACAATGCATTCGTGATAAGTACCTGTGCACGATGCAATTATGACAATTCAATGTTCTGTATAAGTATTAGAAAGGAATGTCTATTAACAATGTTACAATCAACTTCATTTCATAGGCGTATACAATTGTAGCGTATAGTCTGAATAGTTTTTCGCACAGGTACCTTTCACTAAAGTGTATGAGAATGGTAAGTGCAAGAAGAACTGCTGAAGATGTACGGGATGCTGGATGCTAGTTTTAAAAATGAACTGATTTCCTTTGGCATGTTTGAGACGAAAAATGAGGAAGAACAACAGCAATTTACACTTGAAGTTGGTACGCCAGGAGGTTCATTGGGAAGCTCGACTTATGAGACGGGGATGACGGCGAGTGTGTACGGTGCGCTGATTGACAATAAAGTAACGTTAGCAAAAGAACAGCCACTTTACCTAGCAGGATGGGCTGGGACAACGAAAGATGTAATCCCAACATTACGAGGAGAAAATGGTCAATTGCCTGAAAATCTTGCTAGCTATGAAAAAGTACTTTTATTGAAAGTTCTTTGGACCGACGAAAAATAAGAAGATTGTGTTGTTCGGTTTTTAATCGGAACAGTGTATTGTCATAGTTCAACCTTGCACATGCACCTGGGGATTGGAAATTTTTTCCAAATATTTTTTAAAAGTTTATTTTTTAGTCCTTTTCATGTTAAATTAAACATAGAGATTTTGTCGAAAAATCGTTAAGAAGGATTGGATAACAACTTATGAAGAAACTACTGAATTTATTGCTGTTATCACTCTTTGCATTTGTCGCATTTCAATCTTTCTTATTCATAAAGGGAAATCTTGAATTATCGGGCCAGGTTGAATATGAAGTAAATGTAGAGACTCTACCAACTGAACTGCACCCCATTGTAGCGGAGAAGGTGGAGATTTTAAAAGAAAAAACAGCAGAAAAAGATATTGCAATCCTGATTACAGATGATTACCGTTCGTTTGATGAGCAAGACAAGCTTTATGATAAGGGCAGAAGAACTCCCGGAAAAATAGTTACTCATGCGGAGGGGGGCGAATCCTATCATAACTTTGGCCTTGCCGTCGATTTTGCTCTTCAGCTTGAGAATGGTAATGTAATCTGGGATACTGAATATGATGGGAACGGAAATGGACAATCAGACTGGTTTGAGGTAGCAGAAATTGCAAAGGAGCTGGGCTTTCAATGGGGAGGAGACTGGCGCGGCTTTAAAGATTATCCTCATCTTCAGATGGATTTTGGCTTAACCATTAACAATCTACAAGGAGGAAAACGTCCCAAAATACCCCAGAGCTAATAACAGAGGGAACTGAAAAACGTTCGGTTTTTAAAGAATATTAATAGCCATACCAAAAATAGTCGACTTAAAAATTCTAAAATATGAATTTTGGGTCGTTTTTTTAATCTTAGAGGCTCGGATATTAGTTTTATGTAAAAGACAGGGAAGTAGACTAGTGTTTGTCGCAAGAGGAAATCGAGCGGCTTAGACAAGACATATTAATAGGCTGGCGTGAAAACTTTTACGATGAATTAAAAAGGTATTTGGATATAAGAATACCTAAATGAAACCGACAAAAGACCATTGCGGAAATGCGCAATAATCTTTTGTTGTTTAGACCTTCGCTTAAATGAGTAAGGTCTATTGTCTTTTTTTGTAAATAGTATATGCAATTATTAAAATAAAATGATACGACGATATTTATTGTGCATCGCATAAAAGGTATTACGGAGAAGGACAGAGAAAATCTTATTGTTGATATTGCCCGATTTAATTACCTTTAGAAAATATTGTAGAAATTAACTTTAAACATTTCTTATTCTGCTTCATCTAGCGTCCTTTTTTAGTTGAAGATGAAAGTGAAGTTTATTCCACAATCGCGACCGCTTCTAAACCTATCGTATAAAAGTACTAATCACTCACACAATTCAAAAAAAACTGTATCCGTCCCCAAAATTATTTAATTCATTTTGGAGGCGGATTTTTTATTTTCCCCAAAATGTATCCTTTTTCAAATGAACGGTCTATATAAAAGATGACAAGCACGATTCGTCTATGCAAAAAACGTCATGCATGGCGAGAAACGCTTGATAGAAATGTTTTTGAAAAAGGAAGGGGATCACTATGAAATTATTATTGAATGAATCACCACTACAGGTGCTACCATCATTGGCGACCAAAATTGGGTTAAATGAGGCGATATTTTTACAACAATTACATTTTAGATTGCTCATCTCGAAGAAAGTGCGGGATGGGCATATTTGGCATTATAAAACTTACGATGAATGGCATGTAGAAGAATTTCCATTTTGGTCGACCACCACGATCAAAAGAATTATCCGCAAGCTAGAAAATGAAGGGTACATCATTTCGACATCCTCGTATAATCGCATGGTGAATGATAAGACGAAATGGTATCGGATTGACTATTCGAAAATTGAACTTTTGGCAGACCAAAATGACCAAACGCGTGGTCCACAATGCACCCTTAAGAAAGGTCAATGTGACTCGTCTAGTGAGGCCAAGTTGGACCTACCTATAACCAAAGAGAATAAAAGAATTAAAAAAGATACTGTCGGGAAGCATCCCGACGTCGTGTCGATTATTAATTATTTGAATGAAAAAACCGGTAAGCATTTTAAAGCTTCTTCGAAAGCGACAGAGCGATACGTAAATGCCCGGTTACGTGAAGGGTACGAACTTGATGATTTCAAAAATGTCATTGACTACAAAGTAACAGAATGGCTGCACAATGCGCATTGGAATAAATATTTACGCCCGTCCACATTGTTCAATGCAACAAATTTTGAGAATTACTTGGAGGAGTACAGAGGGGCAACTGAAAAAAGAAATCCACCGGTACACACTGTAGCACAACCATTTGAACTAGATTTCAGTAAGGGGGAAGTGTAAATGACGAAGCGTAGTGAACAAATTGAGAAAAGCGTATTAGGCACAATGTTGAACGAGAACTATTTAATTACTGACAGTGGGATCAAGGTGGATTTCTTCGTCAGTCAAATTCACAAACACATTTTTCAGTGCATGCAAGAATTAATCGAGAATCGACGTCCAGTAGACTATGTAACAATCCTAACAATGATGGAGCCTTCAGCCCTTGGTGGTGCAAATTACTTGGCAGACCTCACAAGTTTTACGAATCCAACAAAATTTGATAGCTATGTTGAAGTGATGCTAGAATCGTGGAAAAATCGTGAGAAAAACAAAATCCTTGTACAGGCGAGAGAAGAAGACTGGGAAATCGGGACGATCCAAAAAGCTTTTGAGGATCTAGAACAAGAAGGAAGTGCAGGACTCGAAACGAGTATTAAAACGGATTTAGTGCGCATGGCTGAAAGGCCTTACGAACCGATGGAACATGTGCCGGGTGTGACAACGGGGTTATGTGACTTAGATAAAATACTCGACGGATTCCAACCAGCAGAACTTATTATCATTGCCGCAAGACCTTCGATGGGAAAGACAGACACATTAAATCATTTCGCACTGCATGCCGGGTTAAACGGTTATAAGCCCATTATCTTTTCACTAGAAATGAGTAAGAAATCAATGATCGACAGACTTATCGCCACGACAGGTGGGTATAACCGGCTTCGTATGCGCGATCCCTATCAACATTTCTCCGAGGAGCAAAAGTCGACCTGGATGCCCGTACTCGGTCGATTGGACACAGCCAATATCCATATCGATGAACGAGCCGGGCTGAAAGTATCACAAATGAAAGCGGCAGCAAGAAAAATCATTAATACTGAACCACAATTGAAACCTATTATTTTCATAGATTACTTACAAATTATCCAAGGTGATCTCCCATATGGCAACCGGACTGAAATCGTCGGACAAATTAGCAGTGACTTGAAGCAAATGGCAAAAGAATTTGACTGTCCGGTTGTTTGTCTTTCACAGCTAAACCGTGGTGTTGAAACACGAGATAATAAAAGGCCGATGATGAGCGACTTACGCGACTCCGGAAATATAGAACAAGATGCAGATGTCATTGGGTTTTTATACCGAGATGACTACTACGACAAAGACACAGAAAAACCGAATCTATTAGAAATTAATATTGCAAAACACCGTAACGGACCGACTGGAACGGCGACCGTGCGATATGTAAAAGAAACAGGCATGCTGAACAATATGAATTGGCATGCAGAAAGGATGGCGTAAAATGGCGACAGTAAAAGAAGTACTCGATTTAGCAATTGAAGTGGAATTAATTGGCCTCGCACACCGGGTTTTCTGGGCAATTTCAAAAGGGTTAGTAACTCTAAACGACCCTTCGGAAAGATTAGATACGATTGACTATGACGAAAAAGTCATTGAGGATATAGTGGAGCGGAATTTTCTACAAATCGGGAAAATTAAACTATATATTATCGAAACCCATCACCCAGACATCTATGCATTTTACTACTGTGAAAACGCCTTGGAAGCTCATTCACTCCATCAGGAAATGTTTCGAGAAGTACCTAAACGTTTAACGAATGGGTCTCATTTAATGACAAAAATCTTTCATTTCAATGAAAGAGGAGCATCACAAATCTTATATTTCCAGCGTAAACAAGTTGTTTCGTATCCGTATTATTTGGGGCATGCGCGAGCGGGGGAGCGGTGGTTGTATCGGGTGGGGAATGGTGTGGGATGATTTACAATAGGTGCCCATGCAAGAAGCTAGTCAGACAATATAGCAAAGTTGAATAACCTATCAGGAGAATACCGAACATATCCGAATACGATTAGCTTCCTTTAGTCGATTTCTTCAAAAGGTTAAATTGTCATAAACCAACCTTATTTCATTAGCTTTCGTGTCAAACAGACCTGGCTCTAGAATAAACGAGTTCCTTCTATTATATAGTCCTAATAATAGAACTGGCACTGTAGGAAAATATTGCCGTTGAAAGTGACGCTTCTATATTATAAAATACTAATACAAGCTGCATTGTTCGTACCAACATTAAGTTTTAACCTTTAAGCTGTAAAAGGGAGTTTTATCATCGAAACTGGAATGGCAAGCCTCGTTCTTTTTATAAACAACGGGGACAGACAGGAAAGTTTCTGCGAACACCCACTTTAAGGAGTGGTGGTTTAAAACTTTCTAAAGACGGTACGGCAAAGGCGGCTCCTACCTATTGAATAATAAATACTATAAATATGCATCCTCCGAATCGGATTTTGATTGGGGGATGTTTTTTTGTCGTACTTTAAAAAGTAGTGGGATACCGAATACACGATTCCCCATTATGCTAATTCCTGTAACTCCACCATCAATAATCGAATTCGGAATAAGAACCGCATCAAGCGCATATCCAGCAAGTGCAGCCCCGATAATAATTAAAGCAAACTGTCGAATGGCATCGCCGACTTTTTTCCCTTCCAATAAAAACAGCCCCTTTTTAAATGAGTCACAATCCATTTCTTAAAATATTACGTCAAACATCTTTGACTGAAAGTAAATTTATTAGGGATACAGGGTGTCACAATTCATTTTACCCAGTTATCATAATTTGAAGCTTTTTTACGGGAATATGAGTGATAGGTATCTATCATAAGTACCGATCATTACAGAAATTGTAAGGAACGAAAGAGGCGCAATGTGAAGTGTGGTAAAATGTCAATGTGTGAAAATTCCTGCATCTGAATGGTTCTTTTCTTTGAATTATTAGCTATTCTTCTAATTTAGAGAGAGAAAGAGAATAAACACCCGGAACTGATTAAATAGAGAGCGAGATACGAGAAGACACAATAGAAAACTAAGTAGCGATTTAAATACAACGATAAAGCTTGTCTGGCTATGGAATATAACTTTCAAGGGAGTCACAGAAAATAGGGCTAAAATGAAAGGAAGAGGAAATTGTTTTTAATAGATAGAGAGAAAAACGAAGCGACATCAATTCAGAAGAAAACATTTCAAGAGTTACAGTTCACCGAACGTCAACACTTACAAGAATGGATCCGCAAGAACACGGATATTTTAGGTGAAAGTCTGCTAATTATTCAAAAAGAATTTAGCGGTTTTGATGATACGCGTGAAAGATTAGATTTACTTGCGCTTGATGAAGAAGGAAACTTGGTTATTATTGAAAATAAATTGGATGACAGTGGTAGAGATGTTGTTTGGCAATCGTTGAAATATGCTTCTTATTGCTCGAGTTTAACGAAAAATGATGTAAGAGAAATATTCCAAAGTTACTTAGATGAGCAGACTGAGGGTGGAATAGCTGAAACGATTTTATGTGAGTTTTTTCAAGTAGAAAATTTTAGTGAAGTTATACTCAATCATGATGATCAACGAATTATTATGGTCGCAGCGAACTTTCGAAAAGAAGTGACATCAACTGCACTATGGTTACTGGAACATAATATTAAAATTAAATGTATTAAAGTCACACCGTATGAGCTAGATGGAAATATCTTTTTAGATACGGAACAAATTATTCCAATTACAGATGCTGAAGAGTATTTGATTAAGATTGCAAATAAGAAACAAGAAGAAAGTAAAACGAAAGAACAAAACCAGACAAGATTTAATATACGAACAGAATTTCGGAAAGAGCTTTTGCAGGAAATGAACCAACAATCCGATCTATTTCAAAATGTTGGACCAACAAAAGATGGTTGGCTCAGTTGTGGGAGTGGGTATAGCGGAATTTCATATATGTTCGTCGTGACAGGCAGTTACGCAAGGGTAGAACTTTGGATTATTGGTCGGACTCAAAGTGAAAACAAGAGGATTTTTGACGACTTATTTGAATATAAAAATGAAATCGAAGAAAAGTTTGGTGAGCAATTAGATTGGCAAAGGCTAGATGAAGGAAAGGGAAGCCGTGTTGCTTATTCATTAACAGATGTAAATGTCTATAACCGTGAGGATTGGGAGAAAATCATAAAGTTTTTAACATCGTCTATGATTAAATTTGAGCAGTCAATTAAAGATGCATTGCGGGAAGTGATGAGGAGATAATTGAATCCTTACAAAGTGTAAGTGTATTAAACGTCGTGGCATGACGGAGCAATATTTAGTCATAATAAACAGGTAGATAAGAGATAAGAGATAAGAGATAAGAGGTTAGTGGTTGATACCAGCTTTGGATTTTTGAGGAATCCGGGGCTGTTTTTTTGGAGAAAGGGAATTCAGTTTATGAGGCTATCTCCCTTTACACGTGTACATTATGTGACGGTATAACTTTTTTGAAAATGTTTAAAGCTGAACGCGTGCGTTTGAAACTATCGTTCACTTAATTTTTGATGAGTGCCTATGCCCCAGACTTATGGGGCAAGGCCATTGAAGTTCTACTTAAGGATACATTTTCTTATGAAGATAGAATAGCTGAAGATTAAGAACGTAGACTATGGATATGGTAGAATGGGGCTATGTTAAAGATGTCATGTATTTTTGATGCTGTTTGAATAATTAACTGTCCATTTTTAAATGTCTTTACCGCTAACCTAAAAGTATGTTTAGGTCGCATTGGACTAAATCATGAAAGGTGGGGTAATTGATGATTATATATGAATCCACAAAGGAAGAGTTTGTTGGGGATGTTATAAATGAAGTCTTAATAGAAAGACTATATAATTCTTATCAAGAAAAAATTGGACGTACATCTAAAGCGGAAATTCGTTCATGGGAAAATTCGTTACAAAAGATGTCGAATGTTATGCAGGATGATGATATTCCTAAAGATGCTGCGGTAGCAATAGAGTTTAACATTCCAAATACATCGAAACGAGTGGACTTTATTGTTGCAGGTAACGATGGTAAGCAGGATCATGTTGTAATTGTTGAACTCAAGCAGTGGGAAACAGTTGAGAAGATAACTTCACGTGATGCGCTCGTTAAAACATATTTAGGTGGCGGTATTCGTGAAACAACTCACCCTTCTTACCAAGCATGGTCTTATGCTGCGCTAATTGAAGACTTTAATGTGAACGTTCAAGAACAGGAAATTAAGTTGAAGCCGTGCGCTTATCTACATAACTATCGTAAAACTGAAGAGGATCCTTTAACTGATGTACATTATCAAGAGCATTTGGATAAAGCACCGATTTTCGCTAAAGGTGAGATTCAAAAGCTACGTGCATTTATTAAAAAGTATATTCAAGTAGGCGATCAAAATAATTTAATCTATCAAATTGAAAATGGTAGAATACGTCCCTCAAAATCCTTACAAGATGCTTTGAACAATATGTTAAAAGGCAATGAAGAATTTATCATGATAGATGATCAAAAAGTATTTTATGAAGATGCATTTCACTTAGCGCTAGAAGCCACTAGGAATGATCAAAAGAAAGTAATGATAGTTGAAGGTGGACCTGGAACAGGAAAGTCTGTTTTAGCAATTAACCTACTCGTAAATTTGATTAACCAAGAATTAGTTGCGATGTATGTGACAAGAAATGCAGCCCCACGAAATGTTTATTCTACAAAGTTAAAAGGTGATTTTACCAAATCTCATATTGATAATTTATTCAAAGGGTCGGGTAGTTTTACGAATGTAGATGAAAATGAATTCGATATATTAATTGTTGATGAAGCCCATCGGTTGAATGAAAAATCGGGTATGTTCCGCAACATGGGAGAAAATCAGGTTAAGGAATTAATAAAAGGTGCTAATTTCACTATTTTTTTCATTGATGAGAACCAAAAAGTGACATTGAATGATGTCGGCAGTGTAGATTTAATAAAAAAATATGCGAATGAGTTTGATGCAGAAGTTATTTCTTATGAGCTGACTTCACAATTTCGTTGTGATGGTTCTGATGGGTATATAGCTTGGTTAGATGATGTTCTTAGAATTAGAGATACTGCAAATATGCATGAATTAGGCATGGAATATGATGTGCGTTTATTTGATGACCCGAATATTATGCTCGCTGAAATTGAAAAGTTAAATGTAAGAAATAATAAATCTAGGATAATGGCGGGCTATTGTTGGGATTGGCCTACGAAAAATCGTAAAGATGTAAATCATCATGACATTACGATTCCCGAACATGATTTTGGAGTGAGTTGGAATATTGAAAATACCTGGGCTATCGAAAATTCCTCTGTTAGAGAAGCGGGATGTATTCATACTGCACAAGGGTTGGAATTCGATTATGTCGGCGTTATCATTGGAGATGATTTACGCTATGAAGATGGAAAAGTGATGACAGATTATACTAAACGAGCAAGGACAGACCAATCATTAAGAGGGATTAAGAAACTTGCGAAAGAAAATCCGGAGAAAGCTGAAGCCTTGGCGGATCCTATTATAAGAAATACTTATAGAACGCTGATGACACGAGGCCAGAAGGGATGCTTCATATACTGTACCGATCCTGGATTACAAGCGTATATAAAAGAACGGTTAGAAAAGGTTAGTTTATATAAGAAGAAAAGAGAAGAATTGTTGTATTTAGTGGACGAGAGGGAAGGTTATGGTGCGGATGTTGATGGTGAAGATTAATGAAACTAAAACGGTTAATAAACCTTTTATTTATTCTAGAAGTAGAATTAGTGATCGACACTCTCATATCTAGTTTCTCTTGTTTCAAATGAAGATTAAATAGTAGGAATTAAGCATTAACAATATTATGGCTAGCAAATAATTTCAAGAGAGGTGTAAGCATGTCAAAAAAACTGTATGAAATATTATTAGACATTAATGTTAGTTTAGCTGAACTAACTGTGGAAATTGAAAAGCTGATTTATGTTTCTCCAAGGGCGGCAATGCAGACAATTAGAACAATGGCTGAAACATTAGCAAGACATATCTCAGAAATTGAGAAAATTGAAAGCGATGAGCTTAGCTTTTCAGATTTACAAATGAAGTTAAATAGAGAAGGTATTTTAACACCTACTGTAGATCAGGCATTTCAGTTCGTTAGAAGAAATGGAAATGTCGCGAGCCATGATGCAACACGGAAAATATTAATCCGAGAAGCACTTTTTTGTTGGGAGTACCAGCATTTAATTTTGACATGGTATATTGAGACCTACGCTTCACCAAATCTTACTGTGCCTACTTACATAGAGCCTCTTCCATCGAAAACGGACTATGAAAGCGAAGAGATTATTCTTCATATTCAAGGTTTAATCAATCGTTTAGAACAAAATTCGAAAGGCAAAAAGAAAATAAACTTGTCTCCTAAAACGGTAAGAGAAATTTATTATAAAGACCAATCAGTTGAAGTGCCTCATTTTCTACGAGACGCATTCCTATTGCCACAACGTTTTCCTAAATCAACCACTTTTTTAATCCGGTTAAATGGGGAGCAGCAGGCACGGCTAATGAGTGAATTGCCTTATCAAATAGATGGTCTACATAAATTTGTGAAACGATTTAATGAATCGAATGATGCACGATTTTTCGAGGAGCTATGCCAATTCATTCAAGAAGAGAAGGAACGAAAAGAGTTAAAGGAAAATTATAGTGGTGAAACTTTGTTGTTTTATAAAGCAGAACATGTGATTCTAACTGAAAAACTTGCAAACGTGGAATTAACAAAAGAAAATTTTGTAGGCCAAACAAGTTTGTTGAGAGCGTTGCACGAGCAAGGCTTTGAAAGAGTTTCAGATTTGCCAAAAGAACTAGTGCTGCTTGGAAAGTATCCAAATGTAGGGGAAGTGGCGTTAGCAAACTTGTTCAATCAATTGAAAATGAAAAGCTTGGAGTTTTCTGAGGTTGAATTTGTATGAAGTTCGAATAGGAGATAAAAGGATTGGGGATGCCCAATCCTTTTTGTACTTTACGACACCAAATCATAAAGCTGAATCGTATTCCTCTGTAACTTTTGGTAAGTAACTGAGAGAGGGCCCCTTGTAATTTTGAATCATCCTTGGGTAAGTCATTTGTTCTGTCAACCTTTCTTTGAATAACCAAGGTCCATCAATTTCTGCCATTATTCACCAATGCCTTTCTTCATATATAGTAATCTGTAAAAAAGTGACTTATCCACCATTATTTGTACTAGGTTTGGGACTTAATCTTAGAGGGGTGTAAAGAAAAATAGTCGTTAATATGTTAAAGTGGGACTATATCACGTATTGGAGGAACACCTTACGAAGAAAACATGTGAAACTTATAAAATGTTATCCTTAGGTTACCACTCCCTAAACTTGAGATTGGTTTGGTTGTTGGGGTAGAGCAAAGTAAGCTGATATCATTAAATTCATATAAAATATGTAATTATCGTATATAAATAGACAGGGAAGCACCCTTCTATTATTGGAAACATAGCTATAAAACGATTTTTAAAAATGGCTAGTGCTATCGGAATTAGCGCTTATTACTAATAAATGAGGAGAACGAATATGAATAAGAAAGTTTGGCATCCATTATTAGATTTTCTTGAAATGGATGCAGGTGAAGAATCAGGCGTATCTGAGTGGATAGATTCAGGGGAAACGGATTTATTAACAATGGATGTAGCGGTTCAATTGCAGGGAGCATTTTTAGCAATATCTAAATATCGCATGAGGAATTTAGCAATGTTACACCAAAAGCCACGGATAGCAGACTCTTCCTTCCAACATAACAATTTATACCATGCATGGTTAAATATACATAAAATGTTTCATTGTTCTAAAGAAGAGTTAAGTGATGCATTAAAATTAAATGGTTTTTTTGAAGATATATTCACACTCCCTTTAACAAAACAACGTAAGGCAGAATTTGTGGAAACTTACGAACGCTTTTTACAAGCAGTATTTGAACTAGAGACACAGCAGGAACAAACAGAATCAGTGGGAAAAACAGAACCTGAAGAAAGCATTCGACTTAAGCAAGAAGTGGAGCAAGAAACTGTTGCATCATTGGAGACTACTGTTCTAGTCGAAGAATCATCAAGTTTCCAATCACCAAAAACATTTATTGAACAATTAACTGTACTTCAGACTTCTTCTATTGAGTCTGTCGTACACGCAGATGTATTTACAAATTTTCAACATTATATGCACGTTGAACGACCAATTCAAAAGCAGTTTATTGCTGCATTAGAAACTGCTGAAGCATCTTCAGAAGCGAATCTAATTATGTTGTGCGGTAGTGTCGGGGACGGGAAAAGTCACTTAATCTCTTATGTCCAAGAAGCATTCCCTAAGTTATTAAATAGTGATTCGTGTTTTATTCATAATGACTCAACCGAATCGTATAACTATTCAGAGGATGAGCTAGAAACGCTAGAAAGAGTCCTCGCTCCATTTGAAGAGGGAGCATTAGCGCCTAAAACGACAGTCATCGCAATTAACCTTGGTGTCCTTCACAACTTTTATATGAAACACGAACATACAGGGAATTTTGAAAAGGTCCTTAGGGTCATTAAGAAATCTGAAGTATTTACGACACAACAAGACTATTATTACGAGGAAAATGATCATGCTACTTTGCTAAACTTTGCTGGGGTACAACCTTATGAGCTATCAGTTGAAGGAATCCAGTCCAGTTTTTTCAATGACATTATTGAAAGAGTTTCACGACCATCAAATGAAAACCCATTTTATCGTTTATGGGAAAAAGAATGGAATGCGGGTGAACGAACAGCTGCTCATATAAACTATCACTTATTACAAGATGAGAAAATGCGCCATGCGCTTGTGAAAGTATTAGTTGAAGCAATGATAAAGAGAAAGCTCTTTTTATCAACACGTGCCTTGTACAATCTACTTTACGATGTGTTAGTCCCGTTAGACAATAAGCATACAGTTCAACCTGAGCAACTATTGCCGTATTTATTGTTTGAAAGACCTGATCGCTCAGACTTATTGCATGCATTGCATGAGTTAGATCCGATAAAGCGAAGAGATGAGCGATTTGATGAACGGTTAAGTGAATATATGTTAACTTCAGAACCTATCGCGATGATCAAGCAATATTTAACGGATGATGAATCGTATTTAAAACTTTGGGAATCAGAAGATTATATGGATGAAAGCTATTTAAAGTTATTTCTCCGTCATTACTATTTATTGAATCACGATCACTTAAACGAACGTTACCACCAATTTTTAACATACCTCTATCATTATTATATTGGTGAAGGTGGGGTAATCGGAGACTTTTTCGACTATCTAGATCAAGTAGTTAGAAGTTGGATTGGTTCACCAATCGACGGTTATTTATATATTCAACCGCTATCAAAAAATGAGTATTCTGTGGCAGTACCGTTTAAAGGGGAGCAAGATATAGGCGAGCAGTATGGACAGTTCCACAATGAAGATACGCTCAGTAGGTTTATGCCAGAACTAACAGTAGGGTATAACGTGGAAGATACCCCTGTATTAATATCATTAGACTATACTTTATTTGAACTAATCATTCATGTTGCTGAAGGACTTAGACCTGGTCAGCAAGACTACAATGAAGCAATTCAATTTATGGAGTTTTATAAAGAGTTGATTCGACAAACTGATCAAACGAATGACTTAATTATTGTACATCGCGAAACAAATCATATAATGCGGATTAAGAAACCGCGTTTTGCTCGCGGAGGAAAAACGTATGAGGTGGAGACAGTAAAATGACAAGTTATACTATCCAAAGCGACCGCGTAAATCGATTAATGGGCGTAGACATAGAAAAGAAGAAATATAGTAATGGGCGTCGCGGAAGAGTACATTTACTCCCTTTTCCTACAAGAAATGATCGTACAGAATTTGAAAATGGCTTCATGCCAGTAGTTGCAGGGGCAATGCGTAAGTTATATGGCGAAGAAATTGAGATAGAAGGCCATGCTACTCGGACAGAAGATGTATTACAAAGCATCCAATTTAGAGAAGAAACAACAGAGCGAAGGTTCGAAAATTACTTAGAGAAGGAATTGCAAAATATTTCCAGCGGACAAATACAGGATTTGTCTCAATTGAAATTTATCCCATTGTCTTCAGAGGAGAGGGCTAGGAAAGGAGAACTCGATTTAGCTCATTTTGTACATGATACGTTTTTAGCGCCTTATGCTGAAGAATTTATAGAAAAACTAAATGAATTAGAACCACAAAATATTTTGCTTAATTTACTTTCTACTGAAACGGAACAACCTACAAAAGGTGTTGATAGATTATATGGCAATCACTTACCACGTATCGCCCGGCAATTTAGGGAAGACTTTTTACTTTTGTTAAAACATCCAAGTTTTTGCATGCAGTATATTGACTTGTTATTCGTACATTATACATACATTGTCATCACACAATTAGTCTTGCAAGTAAGTCGATTTGAACAATTCAACGAGGAGAATTGGATAGATTTATATTTCTTCTATCAAGAAGAGAAAGCAGCACGTTGGAGAGATGGCTATAAGTGGGGATATCGTCGCGTTCAAACAGAGATGGCTAATTTCTTTGCCCACGAGCACTTACTGAATATCGTTAGTGAAGTAAGTTTTACAGATGAGCGTAATCTTCTTTACCATGATATTGCACAGAATTTAAAAGGTGAAGAAGCGGAAGCTCAATATATTGAATCCGTAAATAGCTGGATGAAAGAAGTTTATATCCCTTTACGTGAAGTGTCACGTAATTATCAAGAACCTTCAACCGTAACAGGTTTATATCAAGAGATGTTTGAACAAATAAAACCAAATATCTCTAATGAAATTAACAGTCGATATCCTAAAGGACTCGATGAATTATTCAACAAATACTTCTATAAGCACGGAGGATCGCTTGGTAAGTTAAATAGTTTGAACCAAAGGCAAGTACTCTTGCTTGTTGCGATATCTGTTGGAGAGAGTCGTTTAGAGTTAAATAGATTATGGGATGAACTGGAAATCCGTGGTGTTTACTTAGACCACAAGACTCGTGAAGTGATTGTCGAGTTATTAGACGGGTTAAATTATATTGAAAAGAAGAGTGATAGTGGAGATGCTCAATATGTCAAACCAATTTTATGAATATATTGCGGAACAATTAGTTGCTTTCTTTCAGCAACAATCTAGCAATCAAAAAATAGGGCGGTATTATTTACAATTGCCGTCAATTGAAACATCTGAAGTTTTGTTTGAAGCTTTTAAAAGTGAAGAAGCTTCATCAGCATTCTTTTACCAACATGAAAAAGGGAACGAACGTTATGAAACAATCGCTTTAACTTATCAAGGGTATAAGTTTGTCATCGCGATTGTAAATGAATCAATCACAAGTTCATTTTTAGTTACGTTACGTAACGCAATGAGTTTACAACAAGGTGACTGGAAAAATGCTTCACTTATTTTATTAACTTCTAATCTGCAAGATTCCATAAAGGATGGAAGTATTAACCTAACTCACGAGGGTATGCCTTTACATGTTGAACAGTTTATTGGCAGTTTAGAAAAAATGATTGAACAGCAAGTGAAAAATCCAATGAGTCGTAGAATTATTAAGCACTTTTTAGAGAGCAGGGAACGTGAATATGCACTTGAGAACACGACGTTTCTAGATTTTGAAGAAGTGTTAAATATCGCGAATAAAGAAGAGATAACGACAGAAGATTATCGTGAATTACATTACTTTCCTGACGATGAATTACGTCAGCTATTAAGTGAGCAAGAAACGCTCCCAGTAAAATCGAGAGCATGGAATCAGAAAGAGAAAGAAATTCAACAGAGGCTCAATAAAAACACGGAACTCCATCACGATATAGAACAAACACGTGAACAAGGAAGTGCGCGTGAAGAACTCGAAGCTCGTTTTGGTGCAGGACGAAGAGACCTGGAGCCTAAGAATGATCCCGATAAAGATATGTGGTATGAAACCGATTTAACGAAAATTTTAAATTGGGAAGAAGACATTAAAAATACAACGAAAATCGAATTATTAAGTGATGACATTAAATGTATGAATAAGCATATTGAGTTGTGGAAGCGCCCGAACGCAACGACAGCAGCAGGGTTACGAACATGGCATCTTATCGCTTTTTTATCTCCAGAAGAGGAAGCGCAAGAAATAGAAGTCCGTATCCCATTTAGTCAACGTTTGAAAAAAGAACATATTTTATCACGTGCTCAATCTTATACGAATACATCCGGTAAGAATCTTGTGATAACTGTGAAAGTAGAAGAAGGGGCAGACTTTTATCGGAGCGTTTATAGGCATGAAGGAAAAACACCCTATACGTTTAACTTGCTGGTCTTGAAGTCAACATCTGAACCGTTCGAATCCATCCGTCATCACTATAAAATTCAAACCGGACAGAGGGCAAATTATGCAATTGAACTTCAAATGGACCACCAATATTTCCAACTAGGTACCGGAACAGAAAGAGAAGTTGCAATCAAAGAAAATGAACAAGTAATCGTGAGTGACTTAGACGAAAAACTTAAATTAGAAATACAATCGAGCGCAAGTACAGATGATCATTCGGTGAAATGTTTTATTCAAACACCGTCATTTACAGTACCTATAGTCGTTAAAGACGAAGCCCTACGCATCCTTCCGAAGACAGCTCATCAAATTTGGGTAGAGAAGTTTGAAAAGCAACAGTCGATAGAACTAATAGAGGATGATAGTAAAGCGATTATTCAAGACTATTTATACACGACACATAAAGATGAACGTGAGTATTTTAAGTTGGAAGAGCGTTGGGCTAAGGAAAAGTGGGCGTATGGTAAATATCAAGACTCAAATTTAGAAGCGATAGCCTTAGCTATACCAGATAGACTAAGAGAAGCCTATCATGCTTATTTAGAAGCTGTCGTAGAACAAGGTACAATTCATTCTTTTACTTTCTATGATGAAGCTTTGCGAGAGAAAGCAGAAATGTATGTAGAAGCATTTTTAACAGAAATAGAAAATATTGAAGTAGACTCTATTTTACAAGATGAAGTGCGTAATTTAATGAAGTTAGGCCGTATTGATATTAACGATGAACTAATCTATACAAGTTATTCACCGCTAAATGTCGCTTATCAACTAGAGCTACAAAAGACAATGAACGGAGAAGATATTGATAGAAATACAATTGAACGTATGCAAAACTCACATTTTGCACCACTGATTGTAGAAGAAGGGATCACGTATAAACCAGTAGTACATGATCGTATGTCTGAATGGACAATCTATCGTCCTAGTGATGAAGTGAATGTGGGTGAGTCTAATTTATACTTAGCACAACTAGTACAAGAGAAAATTGAGCAGTTCTATGAATACTACCCATACTTATTTACAATAAGTGGTAAAACTCCGTTACGAATCAGCATTGTAAATATTCCTGATGATCGTGAGATTGTTAAGGGACTTCTTAATATGTTTTTGAAAGAAGTTAAGAAAGGAAAAGAACTACACGCTCTCCGACCAATTGAAATTTCAGCATATACGAGGGGACATCATGTAAGTCATTTTGAGGTGTTCCAACAAATGGAAAACTATGAGGAAGTTGAACATTATTTCCAAGGACTATCGTTTAACAATAAGTATGAAATACCTCGGGATGTATTTTATCAGTTACAACGTTTAATTCGTTATTCCGTTCATTCAATAGAAGATCGGATTGAATATGCACATTTATCATTTTATAAGATGGATGGAAAATCAGAAGTTGTACAACAAAAAACACAAGATTTACCAGATAGTCTAGCTTTAAATGGTCTATTGACTTCTCCTACTTCGCAATTAACAGAAGAAGGTGGATATCGAATTGGATTTGGAACAGGCGGACATCAAGTAAATAAAGAAAACTTACTTGAAAAAAGTATCCTAAAATGGAACGAGTATGTTGCAAATATGATGACGAACGGCTTAAATCCTTACAATAAAGATATTGCATTATCAACACGTGTCCATGCCTTAAATGAGCAGTTGCTGGAAGATTTATATAAACAAACAAATTGGGTTACCTTTATTAATCCAGAAGTTGATTTACTTTATTTCACAGAAAGACGCGATGATTTAATCATTGTTCATTATAGTGATCAACTTAGCTCATCTCATGCGTACGATGCGATTACAGTCACAAACAAATCAACTCAATACGTGCAAGTAATAAAGCAGTTTTTAGAAAGTCGCGAGATTAAAACCACACAAAAGGAAATAGAAGAAACAATCAAAGCATTTAATGTGTTTAATGGTGAATGGTTACTACGTGCTATTCAAAACAAATCTCATGATCAGCGCGAAAAGATGAGTGTTTTGTCTGCTGTCAAGCTCTCGCTCAAGTATTTTAAAGAAAAGGCGCCAGAGGTTACTTGGATACCTATCTCTATGGAAGAAATTGTTCGCGTTTCGAATGCAATTCAATTAAATAAAAAAGATGGGTTATTCTCTGGTAAGACTATTGGTCGGAGTGGAAACTGTAGTGACGACTTACTAATGATGGGCTTTAAAGTGGATGAAGAGGGGCAATTGATTCTTTATCTTTACCCGATTGAAGTGAAAATCGGGCATAATCAATCAGGTGTCATTGATAAAGGGATTAGCCAAGTAAAAGAACTGAATCGTCGTCTGAAAGAAGTATTAACTGAATCTACATTTGATGCACAGTTTATGCGCCACTTTTTCGCTCAGCGAATGATAACGGTCGCTCAAAAAATGGAACAACAGCAGTTTTGGGGTGACCAAGTTTGGGTAACAGAACAGATTTCGCATCGTTTATTAAATGGCGATTTTACAGTTGCGATTAATGGTTTACCTTCGTTTGGAGAAGGTGCAATCTTCTCATTTAAAAAAGAAGAAGTTAGCGAAAATAGTACACGCATAGAGAACGTTTTAGTCCTCGCTTATCCAGAGCAAATGGGCTATGAATGGTTAACGAAGTCGATGGATGAAGTCATGAAGTCCGATATGACAATTGAGTTGGTAGTAGAAAACACTAAGAAACCTGAAGAGTATTCACCGGCTCCTTCTGTCGAGAACGATCAAGAAGTAGATGAATTAGAGCAACCAAAACCTTCTGTCATGAGTGACCAAGACACAGACGAAAGTGAAGAGGATGATAAGACTCAAGAAGCGGGAGATGATACAGCTCCTACACCACCCTTAGTAGAAAATCGTGAGGATAATATTTCACGACCGTTAATTGGATACACACAATTCGATTTGGCCCGATATTGGGAATTTGGACATAAAGAATTACCAAATCGCCATCTCTTAATCGGTGGACGAAGTGGGCAAGGGAAGACTTACTTTATTCAATCACTCCTAATGGGTTTAAGCTCAGGAAATCAGCCTTCACTAGTTATCGACTATTCTAGTAGCTATACAAAGACTCAACTTGAAGAAGACTTTGTGGCACATTTAGGAGACAGATTGGTCGAGCATAGTGTATATCTAGACAAAATTCCAATCAATCCATTTACAAGAAGAACCCGTATTGTTTCAGGAAAAGAAGAGCTTGAACCGATTGTTGAGACAGCTGGGCGCGTAAAGGAAGTTTTTGCGTCTGTTTATCGAACATTAGGACCTCAACAAGAAATGACGTTATATCGTGCGATTAAAAGTGGAATTGAAAATCATGGAAGTCAAATGACAATGAGCTTGCTTGAAGAAGAATTGTATAACTTAGAAGGCGTATCCAAAACGGTTGTCGGTTCAATACTATCACGGCTCATTCAATTTATTCATTTAGATCCATTTGATTATTCGTCGGAGCATAAATGGGACGATTACTTCCAAGATGATGGTCAAGTGACAATTATTCAATTAGATGGCTATTCACAGATCGAGATAAAGAAATTATTAACGGAATTCGTATTATGGGACTTATGGTATTATCGTTTGAGTAAAACTGAAGAAAACCCTATGGCAATTGTTTTAGACGAAGCACAAAACTTAGCATTTGGGGGAGGTTCTCCGGCAAATTTAATTTTACGTGAGGGTAGAAAGTTTGGTTGGTCCGCATGGTTTGCTACACAGACTTTCACAAATTTCTCACCTGAAGAATTGTCAACATTGCAAGGTGCGGCAACGAAAGTATTTTTCAATCCTGCCGAAAGTGAAGTTACCAGCATTTCTCGCAATTTAGGCGGAGACTATCAAGAGGCTTTACGTAAATTAGTCAAAGGTCAATGTTTAGTAACTGGCCAATTTATGGAGGAGAACGGGACTTTAAGTCAGTCACAAGTTTATGTGGTTAGCGTGCCGCCTATGAACGAAAGAAACTAAAGAAGTGTATCCATAAAGCGTACTTGTGTCAAAGATATTCGCGTTTGTTTAGGTAAACTTGAATGTTTTAATTGCCATGATAGGTCGGAACACAGGTGCCTTATACGAAAAAAAACAATAAATAATCTTACCGAACATCCTCCGAATCGTTTTTTCGATTGGGGGATGTTTTTTGTTTACTGTTACGGCTACAAATCGTAAAACTGAATCGTATTCTTAGGTAATTTCCATGCGCTCATTCAAATTGTAGTGAGCGCAGGAATTTTGCCTGTTTTTTATGGCAGATCATTGAGCACAATTGATATAGGTAGAATATACTCACTCAAACTCTCTGCGTATGTCAAATTATTCCGGTTTTCTACCTTTAGTTGCACGTATATGATAAAATGGTAGTATAATTCGCCCCATTTGTAATGTTTTAGTAGACTATAATATTCAGAAGACAAGGAAGGCTTTTTTCAGGGATAAGGGGATATACATCTTACAAGGTATTGACTGAGGTAAATAGGCAGATGTGATTAAATGTTGAACAACAATGAACTGTAGAATTAGAGCCTGGCACCTTTCACTATAGAATTATATTATGTGGATTCAGGAAGGGGAATATGAATTGCGTAATCGAACAAAAAGAGTGCAAAAAGAAATTGAGTCTATAATTGGACTTTTGGTACTTGTAGCTGGATTAGTTGGATGGTACAAGTTCGGGACTTTAAAAGGGGTTGGCATTTCTGTAGGCGTTACATTTGGACTTATAATTATATTTTCTATTTGGAGAAAAGAACGATTCAAGAAACGAGTGCAACAATCCCGCATTACTGAAATCGATCAGATGTCGGGTATAGAATTTGAGAAGTATGTTGGGACGCTTTTTGAATCGCTTGGTTATCGGGCTACATATACACCTACAACTGGTGATTTCGGTGCAGATTTAATACTGAAAAAAGGAAAAGAGATAATTGTTGTTCAGGCTAAACGTTATAAAAGATCTGTTGGGATTGCAGCTGTTCAAGAAGTCATACCAGCAATGAAAATGTATAATGCAAGTGCTGCATGGGTCATTTCGAACAGTTATTATACGAAAGCCGCTATCAAGTTAGCCAAGAGCAATCATGTCCGAATGATTAACCGTGATGAATTAATACAGCTTGGTATTAATTTCAGAAAAAAACAAGCGGGATTAAGTGAGTCTGTACAGACTGTGGAAGCTAGCACCCCTCTACTAAGCAATGTTCAGGAAGTAAAACTTACTAACAAAATAGAAGCATCCATAGCAGCAACCTTGGAATCTGAAGCTGTATCTGCTAATGAACTAGAAGCACATTTAAAAAAATATCGCTTGAAGAAATCAAGGGAATCAGGACTGAAAGCTTTTCATATTTTCACGAACAAAACTCTAGATGAACTTGTAGAAAAGAGGCCAGTAACAATTGATGAACTACGACAAATACGAGGAATGGGCGAGAAAAAGATCGCGGATTTCGGCGCAGAGTTAGTAAAGGTTATTCGGGATTTGAAACTTCAGTGACTACAACGTATCTGTGTTATGAGGAGCGTCTGTTCTTGAAAAGGAGAGGTATCTGAAACAGGGTGGGTATGTCAAGCTAGATAGTGTCGGGTACCTGTTTCATACACTATTAAGTTTATTAACTACGATTGCATAAAGCGAATTACGAAATCTAATCAAACGAATGTTTTATTGGATTTATTTTGTATTTTCACTCCTAAACTTGAATTGTTATAGTTGTGTCTTGCAGGTACCTTTCACTATGATGGCGCCATTAATGGATATCGAAACATTGAAGGAAGAGTGTATTAAAGCTTTGCAGTATTATGATGTTGAGGTTTTGCCTGTAGCCTATAGCTGAACAGGTCAGTGAAGGATAGCGACTAGCATTGCATAGCGGTAATAAATAGAGTACCAGCGTTCTAAAGTAATTAACTAGAATTTGTTGGTGCTTTTTTTGTATGAAAATAAATGTTCTGTATAAGTATTGGGAAAAATGCCTATTAACGCTGATATAATCAACCTCATTTCATAGGCGTATGTAATTGCGACTTAATTTCTGGATATTTTTCACACAGGTACCTTTCATTTTAATCAATTGGCCAACGGGTGTGAAATGTGCTCTCCTTATCTATCGTGACAGTACGGCAATACGTTCGGTCGGGTAGGATGAAAGCGATTAAACAATGTATGAAAGACAGCTTTTAGGCGAACGTGGGAAGTTCCATTTGCAGATACGCTTTCAAAAGAGCAAGGATTTAGTTCTTTATTCGCACCTAGTGACGATGAACTGATTGTCGAAGAACTTAAAGAACGAGTAGAAGAACTTTTGGAACAAGAGCCGGCGGAGGCTTTGGAATATATTGAAAAAAAGTTTGGTAAAACACCTGATGAGAGGAATAGGTATGTCAACAAATTGGGGATACGATAAAATATTTGAGCGATTTAAGGAAAGTCTTCCCCCTGAGTTTAAGGACAAGCCAAATGGTCAACCTGTGCCTGTTGTAACATTTCAAGGAGTGCCTTGTTCAATTTATGGAACACCGCTTGAAAAGGCTTTGGAATCAGTTAGTTTTGATTACAAGGAGGTGAATTTTCCTCGTTTTAACGCTTCTACTCAGAGAAAGTTGAGAGAAAAGAATGGTTTCATTCAAGTTATTTATCCTGGTGAAGCTGTTAGGAAGGGGCAATTCTTACTTGTTCATCACACTGTCGATGGCGAACAAAAACCGATTATTGAAGTAAGTGATGGTGGAAGGGCTGTACTTCGGGCAAGGCAATGGTGCCGGGTTTTGGATTGTGATTTTGATAAAGAGATAGATGAAAGAGTTGTTGTGAGCGAAGAAAAATATAGAGAGTTCTTGCTCAAGTTAAGTGAAAATATTTGTATTTGGGTTTGTGAGCCAATTTCACGAGAACCAAACTTACAAAATTCAACTAGCCTAAAAGTCATTTTAGAAGTGACTTTTAGGCTTTTTTTATCTCCTAGCTAAACAATTTAGTTTTGTCCTACCCCGAAAAATAATAATTCAATATCATTAAAGGCGTGATCAATCATAGGAATTTTGATACCAGGTTCCAACACAATTTCGAATTGTTTTAGAACCTGGCGCCATACACGTTTATTAGTCATACTGGAATGTGACACAGGTACGCAACACAATTTAGTTTTAATAGTTTTAAAGAGGTTAATGAATAATTTTAATATTAAGTAATCTATTGACTGTTGTGTGTTGAATGGTATATTAGCAGTAGAGTGACTATTTAGTTAATAAGGGAGTCACACTGCTACATCGCTGATCTCAATATCATCTAACTCGGAATATGCAGCCACACTTATATCGAGAGATGTCGAAATATTCAAAGGATAGTGGATTGTTTACTTTTGTTTTATAGTCCTGTCATTTAAATAGGATTTAGATTAAGTACTAAGCGAAGCCTAGGATACTACATACTTAGATGTTTCTTTGAAATATTTAAAAAAGCAGATTTGTTCAAATCATATCGAATAACAAACGAGACAAGTGACGATGATTTCCAAGGAATACCTGAAATCGAGTCGTTGATTGTTTGTTTCATATTCTAATCGTTGCATTCTAAGTACATTAAAGTAGGTAAGTGATGAGATATTGAATGTAACCTAGTGTGAATACTAGTTATTATTGGAAAATGTGAAAAATGGTTGAAAGGAGAAAAAGATGGACTATTATTTAAGCCCATTTGGGGAAAATGGAGTGGTCATTGAACTTGGTAATAAAATAGATGAAAAAACACATCGGAAAGTTCAGGAAGTATGTTCAATGCTAGATCAAAATGATGAAAAATGGTTTATAGAACATATTCCAGCTTATACGAATGTAACTTTATTTTATGATGTTTTTAAAGTAAGCAGGATGAACTCGGAGCGTTCTCCGTATC
Source organism: Sporosarcina ureilytica (assembly GCF_001753205.1). Lineage (GTDB taxonomy): Bacteria > Bacillota > Bacilli > Bacillales_A > Planococcaceae > Sporosarcina > Sporosarcina ureilytica. Next base: position 1,475,255 of record NZ_CP017560.1, read on the forward strand.
AAACAGTATGTAAATTAATAGATAACATACTGAAAAGTAATAGTCCTGTTAATATAAACAAACAAAAAACTATTGAAATACCAATTTGTTACGGAGGAGAATTTGGTCCGGATATAGAATATGTTGCACAATATAATAGATTAACGATTGAAGAGGTCATCAAAATACATTCGAGTGGGGATTATTTAGTATACTTTATTGGTTTTGCACCAGGATTTCCATACATTGGAGTGGGCTAACCCAAATTCTTGGGACAATATAAAACAACATCAAAGTGTTACACTAGTAAAAAGCGATAACGTCGGGGGTTTTTATATTGAAAAGAAACAGATATTCAAGTGAAGTTAAATGGGCTGTTGTGAAAGATAAATTAAGTGGTAACTTTACAGATAAAGAGATTTTAGAGAGGCATGGAATCAAAAATAGAGCGCAAATTGCAAGCTGGATGAAGTGGTATAAAAACAATGAAACTTATCGCTTTGATCAACCAATCGGCCAACAGTATGCCTATGGTTTTCGTTATGATTTCAAGAATGGACAAGAGAGACAAGATCATCAGCTATCTCAATTGAAAATGGAGAATGAAGTGCTAAAAAAGTATTTAGAGATAAAAAGGGGGTTGGAAAAGAAGAGGTAATTAGAACTGTAGAGGAAATGAAAGGAAAATACACAATTACCTCTATCTTATCGGCATTACAAGTTCCCCGTTCAAACTATTATAGATGGCTTGGCGAAGAGCGTGAGAAATCACTTTCAACCAAAGAAGAGGCAATCATTGAACTGTGCAAGAAAACTAAGTATCGCTATGGACACAGAAAAATTAAAGCTCTGTTAAAGAAAGAATATGGGATTAGATTAAATCGTAATACGGTTCAATCAATCATGCAAAAGCATAATGTACAATGTCGTGTTAAGCCTAAAAGAAAATGGAAGTCACAAGGTGAAACAGTCGTAATCAGACCTAATCTGCTTAATCGTCATTTTACTGCAAGTGCACCAAATGAGAAGTGGGTAACTGATATTACCTATATTCAATATGGTAGTAAAACAAAATATCTCTCCACTATTATGGATTTATATAATAATGAAATTGTAGCCTACAAATTGTACGATCATCAACAGACATCCCTTGTCATCGATACCCTTAAGGGGGCATTAGAAGCCCGCAACAACCCTGAAGGAGTTATCATTCATTGCGATCAAGGTACCGTGTACACATCATACGCATTCCAAGATTATGTAACGGCAAATCATCTGGTATGCAGTATGTCACGGAGAGGGAATTGTTGGGATAACGCAGTTATAGAATCGTTCCACTCAAGCTTGAAATCTGAAGAGTTTCAGTATGTTAAATTCAATTCACTTAGTAATGCAGAAGTCACTAAACGCGTCACTGACTATTTAAATTATTATAATGAAGAACGTATTCAGGAAAAACTAGGCTACCTTTCACCAAGAGAATATTTTGTAGAAGCAGCCTAGCGACTGTTGTTTTATACGTGTCTCAAATCGATATGTCAGTCTAGAGGGATGTCAGAAAAGATAGCAACACCTAGAAAGGATTCACCACCTTTAAATGTTCCTCCCAGAACATTAGGGATTGGCGGTAATCAAACAGGTCTCTATCCAATAGAATCACCTGGTGGATGGCAGTTAATTGGCAGTACCCCTTTGAGATTGTTTCGACCAGAGAATGAAGTTTCTCCAAGTCTGCTACAAGCAGGGGATAAAGTTAAATTTAAATCTATTGATATAAAAGAATATAATTCTCTATTAAATGGTGCATTATGATTACTATATTAGAACCTGGACTACTTACAAGTGTACAAGACTTAGGAAGAAAAGGATATCAAAAGCAAGGGGTGATTGTGAGCGGTGTCATGGATGAGTATGCGCATATTGTAGCCAATTTACTTGTAGGAAATGAAGTAAGTAAACCAACAATTGAAATAACTATCTTGGGACCTTCTATTCAATTTGAAGAGGATTTGCTCATTGCTATATGTGGTGGGGACTTCACTCCTATGATTGGGGATAGGCAAGTTGCGCTATGGCGTCCAGTCTTTGTGAAAAAAGGAAGTTTATTAAAATTCGGGTACTCCAAAAGTGGTTGCCGAGCTTATATTTCCATAGCGGGTGGTTTCGATTTATCAAAAGTGATGGGAAGTAAATCTACTTATCTAAGAGCTGGGATAGGCGGATATAAAGGTAGGCGCTTAATGCATGGCGATCAGATAAAAGTAGAGAAATGTGGCTTCTTATCACAAAAAATAATTGAAGATATAAAAGTGGACAACTTGTCATTTAATGTAACTGATTGGTATGTTAGACCCTATTCAGATACATGCAACAATAATATATCAGTGATTATTGGAAGACAATTTGATTGTTTCACAAAGGAAAGTCAAGATAGTCTGTTTAACCAACCCTTTAAAATATCCGCCGATTCCGACCGAATGGGGTATCGATTAAAGGGCCCAATTCTTAAGGCAAAGAACAAAAGAGATATGATTTCTGAAGCTACCAGTTTTGGTGCAATTCAGGTACCTCCAGGAGGTGATCCTATAGTATTATTAGCAGATCGACAGACTGTAGGAGGTTATCCAATGATTGCACAAATAATAAGAGTCGATTTACCGAAGTTTGCACAATTGAAACCAGGAGAAAAAGTGTGTTTTAATAAGATTTCTTTAGAGGAAGCACAATCTCGATTTTTAGAAAGAGAAATTGGTTTATATCAATTTAAAAAATCAATAGACTTAAAGTATTTATAAGGGGGGATTTAATGAAAGTTATAGATTTGAATTGTGATATGGGAGAGAGTTTTGGTGCTTATACGATAGGTAACGATGAAGGAATCCTAGATTATATAACTTCGGCTAATATTGCTTGTGGTTTTCATGCTGGGGATCCAGCTACTATGAAAAAAACAGTAAGAAAGGCTATGGAAAAGAACGTTGGCCTAGGTGCTCATCCTGGATTACAGGACTTGGTAGGTTATGGCAGAAGAGAAATGGATATTTCACCAGAAGAAGTGTATGACATTGTTGTTTATCAAATTGGGGCATTATATGGGTTTGTAAAGTCGGAAGGTGGCAAGTTACAACATGTTAAACCTCATGGTGCACTATATAATATGGCTGCTAGAAGCGCATCCTTATCTGAAGCAATAGCGGAGGCAGTCTATAAGATTGACCCAGAATTAATCTTGTTTGGTCTTTATGGTGGAGAATTAGTAACAGCTGGGAAAAAAATAGGCTTGAGAACAGCGAAAGAAGTATTTTCTGATCGTACTTATCAAGATACTGGGAAATTAACGCCGAGAAAAGAAGTAAGTGCAATAATTAGTGATAAAGATAAAGCTGCTCGGCAAGTAATTCGAATGGTTAGAGAAAGTAAAGTAATGTCTCTTCAGGGAGCAGATGTCCCAATAGAAGCGGAAACAATTTGTATTCATGGAGATCATGATAATTCACTTGATTTTGCTAGTTACCTTTCAAAGGCATTACGTGAAGCGGGTATTGAAGTTAGTGCAATAAGTAAATTTCTAAAATAGAAGGTGGAATTGATTCATCATGAATACAAAATCGGAAAAGCCATCGCTTATTGACAGGATAAGAAAGCGCTCTCAATTCGCTTTCTATTGTTAATCGATGAGCAATATATAATACAACTATAAGGAGGGTCGAGGTAGTGTAATAGAATGTGGTGCGAAAAATTATAAGGGGGAGTCAAAGGTGAAAAAACAAATGACACTTGCAGCATCGGTATTATCTTTATTCTTGGTGTTAGCTGGTTGTGGTAATGACGACTCAAGTAGTAGTGATGCAGGAAAAGACGCAGGAGGATCTGCTGAGTCAGTAAGCTGGGTAGCAAACTCAGTATACCCTGACAGCAACCATAATGGTGAAGGATTGAAAGAATTCGCTGAAAAGCTTGATGAAGCAACAGACGGACAAGTGAAATTAGAGGTGCAGCTTGGGGGAGCTCTTGGCTATGAAGGACCTGAACTTTTATCTGCGGTACGTGATAATGCAGTTCCCGTATCAGATATGTTAACAAGTGGTGTAGCAGGTGATGAGCCTTTATTCGAAATCGTTACGTTGCCATTCTTGGTGCAAAGCTTTGATGAAGGAAAAATCCTGAATGATATCGCACGTCCATACTTTGATCAAATAGCTGAAGAAAAGTGGAATCAAAAGATTCTTTATGTTGCTCCTTGGCCAGCTGCAGGGTTCTGGACAAAGAATGAAGTGAAGTCTTTGGAAGACATGAAAGGCTTGAAGATGCGTACGTATGATAAAAACGGTGCATTAGTAGTAGAAGCTGCTGGTGGTACACCTCATCCACTGCCGTTCAGTGAAGTATATTCCTCATTGTCGACTGGTGTAATTGACTCTGTATTGACTTCTACTCCAACAGCGGTAGATGCGAAGTTCTGGGAAGTTCTTGATTACTACGTACCTGCTAACGTAACAATGGCAACAAACTTTGTTTCTGTTAACTTAGATGAGCTGAATAAGTTGGATAAAGAGACACAGGAAAAAGTCATCAACGCAGGTAAAGAAATGGAAGAAAGAATGTGGCAACTTGGTGCTGAGCTGGATAAAGAAAAAGAAGCGATTGTTAACGAAAATGGAATCACGACGCTTGAGCCAAGTCAGGGGTTTATGGATAACTTAGCCGAAGTTACTGAACACATTAGACAGGAATGGTTGAAGGGCGCGCCGACTGAAGCACAGGAAATTATAGAAAAATTCAATAAAGAAGTAGGGCGTTAATCCACTTCCTTTTATTTGATAGAAAGATCTTGGCGAAATATTCATAATGCCAAGAGCTTTCTATTGAATTTTAATAGTTCCGTTAACGCAGAAAGGGGACAGTCAGTATGAGAAGATATATACGGACCATCGATGCGACTTCTCAATTTTTTGGGATTCTTGCCGGTATATTTATAATGGCAGGCGTCGTTTTGGTAGTTGCTGAGCTTGTCGTTCGGAACATATTCAACGGCACACTCTATATTACTCAAGAATACACGGCGTATTTCATGGTTGCAACCACCTTTTTCGGTCTTGCTTACACGCTGAAAGAAAGTGGTCATATCAGACTTGAGTTTTTATACAGAGTGGTGCAGTCGGGAAAATCGCGGGCCCTCCTGGAAATTTACGCTTTATTGGTCGGACTTATTTTATTTATTATTATTACGTACACTACAACGGATTTCTTTTTGGATGCCGTTGCATCGGACAAACGTTCTATGCAAATTTCCAAAACGATGCTTGCTATCCCTCAATTTGCTATGCCCCTTGGCTCTTTGTTAATTTCCCTCCAATTTACTGCGGAAATTGCAAAATGCATATTGCAGATTAAAACGAATGATTACGGCAAGATGCAGGAAGAAGAAATTGATATACTAGGCCGTTAAATAACATATGTACGAAGAGAAGGGGGACTAGCCTTGAGTTTAGCTGTTGTATCAATCACGTTAATAGCTCTTTTAGTACTATTCTTAGGTAGTACCATATGGGTGGGCGTTTCGCTGTTCCTTGTAGGAATTGGCGGTCTGACGTTCTTTACAAGTAGCCCCCCGATGACCATCATGAATAATATACTTTGGAATAATACCAATAGTTCCACGATGCTTGCCCTACCATTATTTATATTGATGGGAGAAATTTTATTCCGCAGTAAAATCTCTGAGAATCTGTTCAAAGGATTGACGCCTTGGATTAGTTTCCTGCCTGGCCGTTTGATTCACGTTAATATCGCGGCGAGTAGTTTATTTGCTGCAGTAAGCGGCTCTTCTGCTGCTACGACTGCGACAGTAGGTAAGATTACAATTCCTGAATTATCCAAACGTAATTACGACCGGTCATTGAGCTTAGGATCACTTGCGGGAGCAGGTACGCTTGGCTTTCTGATCCCTCCAAGTATGATGATGATTGTTTACGGGATTGTGGCAGATGTTAGTATCGGTAAGCTGTTTATAGCGGGAATTGTTCCCGGAATTATCCTAGCGACTGGATTGAGTGGATATATCATTATCAGATGTTTAATTAATCCGAGTCTGGCACTGGGAGATGAAAAGTATTCTTGGACGTACCGGTTCAAGACATTGCCCTTGATTTTGCCTGTAATTATTCTAATTGCCCTTGTTTTAGGAAGTATCTACTCTGGATGGGCTACTCCAACCGAAGCGGCTTCTGTAGGCGTTGCAGGTTCTTTGGTTTTTGCCTTATTCTCACGTACTTTAACAATCAGTGTTTTTAAGGAAGTATTACTCGCCACGGTGAAGACGAGTACGATGATTATGCTAATCGTTGCGGGAGCATCGTATCTGTCAGTCGTAGTAGGCTATTTGAACATGCCTGCCAAGCTGACTTCTTTTGTTTCAGAATTAGGATTATCAAGTTATATGCTGATTGTCATCTTAACCATCATGTATGTTATTTTAGGTACCTTACTGGACGGTTTCTCAATGATTGTTATGACGATGCCATTGGCGTTGCCTTTAATTACCGCTGCAGGCTTTGATCCATTATGGTTCGGTATCTATATGATCTTTATGATTGAGGTTGCACAGATTACGCCACCGGTCGGATTTAACCTGTTTGTTATTAATGGGATGGTTGAAGAAGATATATTAACCATTGCTAGATATGCGATGCCTTCTTTCTTTATCATCTTGCTCATTGTGGCAGTTATTACTGTCTTTCCGGAGATTATTTTATGGCTTCCAAATAAAATGTAGAGGATGAAACCTGAATGGCGAGTGTATAATGGAATGATTAGAATTATTTTAGGTACCTTTTTTAATCTTCCAAATGAGCCACATCCACTAGCTAATGATTTTTGGTACCAGGTTCCAACACAATTTCGAATTGTTTGGGAACCTGGTACCTTTTTTCATCGCTTTATACAATTGTATTGTATTATCAGAATATTGTCTTGCGCAGGCACCTTTCGCTAAAAAATGAAAGTACATGATAATTTAACAATATGAAAGAAGAAGCCTTTTTGTATAAGTGAATTAGCTGGTTTCTTTTGAGTTTTTATCCCAAAACATAAATTGTCACAGTTATATCTGACTCAGGTACCTTTCACTTCAATCAATAGACTAAAAAAGCCCAAACTTTTTTAGTCTGGACAATTTTAATCGTACATATTTGTATTGTGTTAAGCTCTTCGTTTGATTTCAATATTCACCGATATTATCTTTCATACGACTAAGCATGTCAGATAGAGATTCTAATTCTTCAGAGGTAAAGTCATGAAGCATTCGGTTTACGAAACCAGTCTTTTCTTTTTTATAACCGATAATTTGTTTACGTCCTTCCTGAGTAAGGCGAACAAATACCGCTCGATTATCTGTTGGGTTTCTTCGTCTTGTCACCATACCATTTGTCTCAAGTTGTTTTAAGTGACGGGTAACGGCAGCACCGTCTATATTCACAGCTTTTTGAAGGGCAGATTGATTAATTTCATCTGTATTATAAAGTTGGTACAGTAATTTATAACGTGATTCGCTAATTCCTGTACACCGTTCAAATTTAGGGCTAATTTGATCATTAAGTCCTTTAAGTAGATGTAAGATTTGTTCCTGATTTGGAAATGAACATCGCATCAGTTGACCTCCTAAGTGATTGCTAGGGTCAATTGACAGAAGTGCCTTATATTCATTGACCTGTCAATGAATATAAGGCAAAAACATCTAATATGCAACCCAAATGAACATGAACTCAGTTCTAATTGTATTAATCCAAATAAGACATGTTAAGAAGAATTAAACAATTTCTACCTTATGTCCATTGTGTAGTCGCCTCGACAGGCAGTCTATAAGATTTATAACCTTCATTGACAGCTTTACCAATGGTGATTAACATAACCGGAATATAACGATCTTTATCCATTCCGTAAGCCTTAGCAATTTGGTCTTTCTCATAACCACCGATTGGATTTGTATCATATCCGTGAGCACGTGCTACTAGCATAAGTTGCATTGAGACAAGACCGGCATCTAGCAGAATGATATCTTTCATTTGTTCATCAGTTAGATTTTCATACAGTGGCGTTAAAAAGTTCAGTTGAGCTTCTTTAACTTCCTGGGGCATATAGCCAAGTTCAACTGCTGTGCCGTATATTTCTTCAGCGTAATCAAAATTATTGAGGTCAGCGAAGACAGCGATTACCGCAGACGAGCTCATAACTTTATCTTTGTTAAATCTTGATAGGGGGGCAAGTTTTTCTTTCCCTTCCTCACTGTCTATGACTAGAAATCGCCAAGGTTGCATGTTAATAGAAGAAGGTGCTGTTGAAGCTTGAGCAATAATTTCACTCATTTCTTCACGACTAATTTTAACTGAAGGATCGTATTCCTTTATAGAGCGACGACCATATACTATTTCATTGAAATCATTTGTTTTTTGATGTTTTTTCATGATGTAAGTACTCCCTTTTCATTTTAAGTTAATTGACGTGTCAATGATTGATACGTCAATTAATATATGATAGATTCGAGAAATATGCAATACATAAGATCTGTTCATCGTTATTTTCTTAGGCAACTTTCTCCTAGTTGCGAGGTTCCAACACAATTTGGAATTGTTTTAGAACCTGGCACCAAACACTATATAGTCGACATCCCATAATTCATTTATGAAATTGTAGCGAATTGTCCGAATGGGTACCTAGCAATTAAATGAATTGAGCAAATAAATTCTTCTTTGATTTCATCGTTAAATAAACATAATATATACTATTATAGTTCTAGTATTTGCAGAAGAAGTATGAACTAGCAGAATGATTAAATGTTGTACTGGAGGTTTATTATGAATTATAGAATTTTTAACAAACAAGTATTTGAACAAGCACAGCTACGCTCGGTTTCAGATGTAGCGTTCACCGAGGAAGAACTTCAAATTGGCATGAAGTTAGCAGTTTCTAAGGAGGATAATACCTTAGCATTGTATTTAGTGGATGTAAACGGTCAGAAGAAATTCGAAGTTCGTTGGGATGATTCGACAGAGCTTTTCGCTGGTTGGAATTCCGCTTGGGAAAACTTCACGTGGTGTTTAGACGTCGTGAGTAATTAATATAATTCTATAAATTTATTTTAATTGATTTTCGGTGCCAGGTTCCAACACAATTTCGAATTGTTTTAGAACCTGGAACCTTTCATGATTAGGCTTGAATCTGGAGAATCGAAAATATAGATTTACGACAGAAAAAGCTTGTCACATGATGAACATCTGTGACAAGCTTTTTAATTGTTTAGTACATATTTAAAGTGTGATATAATTAACTTACAATTCAAAGTATAAAAAAGAGTTAAACCGACGGGTTGGGATAAACCTCAAGACCATTGGGACTCCTTTATTATCAATATAGAATATGCATCTAATTTTATTATCTACTTTATTTATTCAATGTCGATTATTTTACTAGAACAGGGGGAACTCAATGGAAACAAAGTTAAATGATTAAGATATTTTATGGAATAGTGATTTTCGATGCCAAGTTCCAACACAATTTCGAATTGTTTTAGAACCTGGTACTTTTTTATCATAAAATACAGAACTACACTTATATGCCTAGAATGAGTGTCATGAAGTTATCCTTAATAAAATTTTAAAACAAGTTGTAGTTAACACTTAAAATAGTTAGAGACCTAATAGCAACTACAAATCATACATTATTGGAGGAGAATTATATGCAATCAATTTCTGAAAAGACAAACAAGATTACTTTAGAAAAAGAATACGGTTCATTTATTGACGGTGAATTTGTTAAGTCTTCAAACGGTTTTATTGATGCAATCAATCCTGCAAATGGAGAATTGTTAGCTAAAATTTCTAGAGGGAACAAAGAAGATGTAGATCTCGCGGTAAAAGCTGCAAATGTTGCATTTCAAACTTGGTCGGCACTATCGATTGAAGAACGGGCTAGTTATCTTCACAAAGTCGCCGATGCATTAGAAGAAAACACTGATCGTTTATCCATGATTGAATGTTTGGACACAGGTCGTCCTGTATATGAGTTTGGACTAGATTATGATATTGCAGTCAAACAATTCCGTTATTTTGCTTCTGCAATCTTATTGGATGAAGGTACTTCAAGAGCTCTTCCAGATGGACAGTTGATTGTACAAAAAGACCCTTTAGGTGTTTGTGCGCAAATTATTCCTTGGAATGTTCCTATGATCATGGTTTCTTTCAAACTAGCTCCGGCCCTAGCTGCCGGTAATACTATCGTTATGAAGCCTGCCGAGGATGCAAGCTTGTCAACTTTGGAATTTGCTAAAATTCTTAAAGATATATTACCAAAAGGTGTAGTGAACTTTGTTACAGGTTATGGTATTGAAGCGGGAGACGCGCTCATTAACCATCCGGATATTCATAAACTTTCTTTCACAGGAAGTGTAGGCGTAGGTCGCTTAGTTGGTAAAACTGCTGGGGAAAGACTATTACCAGTTACACTTGAATTAGGTGGAAAGTCTCCACATATAGTATTCCCGGATGTTAATATTGACGATGCCGTGGAAAATACGACATTAGGTTACTGCTTATTTAATGGGCAAAGTTGTATTCTTGGTTCACGTCTATTTGTCCACGATGATATTTATGACGAATTCGTTGCGAAGTTAGTCGCAAGAGCAAAAGATGTTAAAGTCGGCGATCCACTAGATCCATCGACAAGAGTGAGTGCGCTTATCAATGAAAAGCAGGGTAAACGTGTCCTAAGCTATATTGATATTGCTAAAGAAGAAAGTGCAAAACTATTAGCGGGAGGTAACCGTGTAACTGTTCACAATCATGAATATGGTTATTTTATCGAACCTACAATTTTTGAAGCGACAAACGATATGAGAATTTCACAAGAAGAGATTTTTGGACCTGTTATTACCGTTATGCGTTGGAATGATATTGACGCTGTTACTAAAGAGGCGAATGATACTGAATATGGTTTAGCTGCTGGAATTATGACAAATGATTTTAAAGCCGCATTAAGTACTGCGCAGAAGTTACAGGCTGGAAGTGTTTGGATCAATCAGTACTTTAATTTCCAAACAGGTGCACCTTTTGGTGGTTACAAAAACAGTGGTATCGGAAGGGAATATGGAAAAGAAGCTTTGGACGAATATACACAAGTTAAAACGATTGCTGCAAATTTCAATTTGCCACCAGCTGGATTTTTTAAGTAATGGATTGATTTAAAAGCATTAATATTGTGGAACAGTCTTATAAATTGGAAACATAGTGTCGCGTACCTGTGTTTAATTTGATGTCATTTGAGTTTTTACTCGGAACAGTGAATTGTAATAATTCAACCTTGCACAGGTACCCGACCTAAAGATAAAAAAGCCCGTCAACAATTCTACAAAAAATACGTCATTCACAACGTTGAAATAGTTTCATAACGAGCCATGTAAAGTTGAATTTCGAAAAGCAAAATTGCGCTTTCACGGGACATTAGATTACATCGAATATAAAACCTGAAGCATTGTGACCTCGTGTGCCAGCGTTATGGATCTTGTCCTACAAAAAATACGAATAATACGTTAAATGCAGAGTTTAGATTCAATAGGCTGTAGCCCTATAGGGTGAAAAGCAAGATCCTTTCGTGTCACGGAAAAGCATAATTATAAAGTTCTGCGATTGTTGAGTTTTCAAAAATTTATACTGAAGGCTTTGGTTTCGTGTGGCCATTTTTAATGAAACTTAGCGCTTGACTTATTTTACATTATACGCTGGCACCTTTCACGATTTGATTTGAAGAAAACATAGATAGAGGAGATATTAGATGGGGACTGTAAGCGTTTTATTAGGAATAGCTATCTTGTTAATCGCAGGTATCAGATTAGTTCATTTCAGCGTTAGTAAAAAAGTTTTGGGAATTCCCGTACTGCTTTTGACGCTAGGCATCTTGCTGTTTACTTCAGGCTGTGGAAAGAATGATAGTCAACTAGGAACGGCAAGTGAAAAGAAAGCGAATCAAGAAGTTGCAAGGGAAGAAAGTGAGGAAAGTATAAAACGAATAGAAAATGAAAAAGGTGAACTAATAGAAATACATATTGATCCAGATGATAAGGTAGGTTTTGAAGAAATACCTGAGGGGTGGGTATCTAAAGCAAAATCATTCAATCCTTACACGGATGTATGGTTAAATGTTTACAGAGAGCCTTTAACTCCTGAAAAATTCAAAGAAAAGTTCAATGCTTGGTCAAAGGTGAATTTAGGCTATGAAGAGCTACTTATAAATGAAGTTAATATAGAGAAAGGTGAAGTCAATGACGCATTTAAAATTGATTTTAGGGATGAAACTATTTTAATTGGCGGAGTAAATAATGACAATGAGATCATCAATCTAACTGCAATATTAGAAGAAGATTCCTACTATGACAATTTAGAGATAATGAAAATATTACTTAGAGTTGGGATTCCAACAGTAAGGGAAGAAAATTTAAACACAATCTTTGAGGATTTAACATATTTTGATGGCGGTTATATCAATAGATTAGGAGAAGTCTATCATAAAGAGGTTGAACAGACAGAAGTAAGCCTTACTCATGAAATTTCACCTGATGAAATTTTAATTACTATCTTCAGTATTGATTTTCCAAAGTAAATTTCTCAGAGGAAGCGAATTGAGTAAGGGGTAGCTGTGCGCCGTGGAACAGGTGTCTGAAAAATTATTCATTGAGATAGTTATCGAGAAGAAATTAAATTCAAAAGTAGCTAATTCATAATGTTCTTGATATAAGCATGAGAAATATCAATAATGAAAACGGGAAAAGTATCAATATACTTTTCCCGTTTTTTTACATATCAAGATGTGTCACATTAGTTAGCTCATTATTTTTGCATACCATGCGGATCTGAAACCCGTTGTCTTATTTCCTTTATCTAATGGGCGGAAAATTAAGTTCTGAGAACGGTATGTTTTAAGGTCTTTTCCTAGATCTGTATCGCCAATTACATAGAGCGTCTTGGATTTGTTACGATAGTCGATTGTTTCAAGTCCAAGTGCGTTCAATTCATTTATGACAAGTGTAATGGGGTCTTCAGCGTTTAATTGGGACTTGGCGGTTGAAATTACGAGTGTTTTTTTCTGTGTTTCAATATTTTGGGTGTCAATGGTAACAGGTTGAATCGCTTCACTATGGCTCCGATTTGCAGTTTCTAGTATTATGGGTTCTTCAGTATCGTTTTTACAGCAATCTTCTGTTTCAACAATATCACTTTGCTTTTCAATTGAGCTTGAACCCGCCCATTCCAAATAAGGTTTAATATTGAGTTCTTCAAGCTTAGTCCACAAGCTTTCGAGTGCTTTTTCAGGATTATGATAATATGTGCTGCCCAATACCCTCCAAAATGTCCAACCAGCCCTTTGTAATAAACGTTCACGCAAGAAGTCGCGTTCGCGATCCTCAATTGATGTATGCCAATGATCGCCGTCACATTCCACGACAAGTCTCGACTTTTCGCCTTGCACGACTAGATCCAAGCGATAACCCGCCACTTCAAATTGTGGAATCACACGGTAGCCTTTGGAAACAATTGCATCAAACACATCGATCTCAAACTTACTTTCACATTTCTCTCGATTTGCTTCCGTTTCCTCTTTTAGAGGATCGGCGATATATGTTAATAGGTTATATCTCAAGCAATCGCGATTGCTAATGTCATTTACTGAGATGGAATGCATGACCCAAAGCTGGTCTTTGGCACGACTAGCTGCAACATTGAAACGTTGTCTAGCGGAGTCAGCTGTTTGTGCGGTGAGTCGTGTTTTTCCTTTTGCGACTACCATAGAGAGGAAGATGACATCTCTTTCATCCCCTTGGAATGCATATGCATCGCCGCAAATGATTTGTCGTTCTTCCATCACTTCTGCACCTACTTCATCAATCAACTTGTTTTGAATGAGTTTCGCCTGATTATTACCGAGAAGTGATATGACGCCAATTGTCTTTCCATCATAACGTGGATTTTTAATACAATTACGTATACTTTTGACGATTTCGTCGGCTTCCACTTCGTTATATGCGTTTTGGGAGCTACCTTCTCTAACTCCATGTGGTAAATAAGTTGATACAATCGGTTCAAGTCGGTTGGCCGGATATTGTCTTAACGGAATTAAAGGACTGTTGGTATAAGAAATCCGATTTGAAAATCCGATGATTTCTGGCATACATCTGTAATGTTCGCGTAGCGTAATTGTATCTTTGAACATGATATAAGAAACATCGAAGAAAGAATTTGTTGCATTCAGCGTATCAGCAAATTCGAATTCAAATGGTTTCAAATATTTATGATTTAACCGATAAATGTCCTCCGCCTGTATGCCAATCACACTTGGACTAATCTGTTTATCGTCTCCAACAATAATCATCTTTCTGGCTAAATACTTCAACAGAAGGGCATCATGCCATGATTGACTTGCTTCATCGACAATGACGATGTCAAAAAGGTTAGGGCGGATTTCAAAGTTTTCGAAAACACGACTTAACGGCATAATCCAAGCGGGTATAGCATCTTTGCAATGTTGCATATGATATTGCGCTTCCGCAATAAAACGTGGCGCATTTGTTCCATACCCTTTCCCATAATTTTTTACGGAGCGTGCCCATGCTTTTAAATGTTTGGATTGGGAATGGGTCATTGTACTTAACATACTAATCCATGCTTTTGTTGTACCGATTTCGGTTATTGTATCACGAATGTCTTTATCAATCTGATCATAGTTGGCTGTAAGTGTAGCCTCGTCTCTTTGAGCAAATTCACCTAACCAGCTTTTCATTTTTCTCCAATTTTGAGCCTTCTCCCAAACACTGAAGCGTTTATTCCAAATTGAATCAGCATAGGTTTCATTTAATTGTTTCAAAAGCAATGAGGATTCTTTTTCCAGCTTGATTGAAATCATATTTATCTCATTGTCACGGTTCATCACTTGTTGGAAATAATCATATTGAGTATACGCCGTTTGGATGGCGTCGATATTTCGCTCGCTCAAGGCTGTTACGAATTCCGAATAAAGTGAATGTGTTTTTTCAGTTAGCACGTTTTCAATTGCTGTAATGCGGGTGCTGATTTGATTGGAAACTTGCTTCAATTCACTTTTCACATTATATATTTCGATATTATGTTGCATTGATTTACTTTGCTGTTCATTAAATAAATCAGCGGAAAGAAAAGCGAACTCTTCTAAAATCGCTGACCTCCATTGTTGAATTTTAAGGGCTTTAGACAGTTGCGAAAGGGTAGTTTCGTACTCAGTCAAAGCAAGTTCATTCACTATTGGTTTTGTATCTAGTAAATGTGGAATGACTAGCTTTTCGATGCTTTCAAAGGCATCTTTTGTTAGGGCATAAGCATGAACCCTTTTTATGTCATCTTCTGTTTTTATCGGTAAATTGTTATATTGAATCTTTTGTAATGTCGCTTTATATTGTTTTACAATTTTGGGTTGAAATAAGAAGTTGCCCATTTTCCCGCCATTTGTGAAATGCAATACTAAATCTTCGGTCATTTTCTTTAAAGATGCCGTTGAAACACCGTCAACTGTAATAAGATTAGGATCGAAATTACTTTTAAATTTGTTTATCGTTTCTAAATGATCTCGAAATTCAACTTCAATCCTTGCCCACAAATGCCCTCGATTGATAAAAATATCGTTAATCACTTTTTTTAGGTTCGGATACGTATTAAACAGAAGTGGCGTTAACAATTCATCATATTGAGAGAGTGAGGAAGTAAGCTTACTTAACTTATCGTCCGAGATTCCAATTAAAGTATTTTGAAGGTCATCTATTTCATTTTTAGTCAGTAATTGGTAGCGTGATTGCAGAATTTGTTCCTTTTTAATCACATTCACCAGATTCTCCAACTGGACTGTTTGTTCCATAGAAGGATATTCAAACTGATCATAGCCAATTGGTGTATCTAAATGGGTGTTTTTTAATTCGATATAACGAGCAATCAGATTTCTTTCTTCCAATAAAAAAGATTCGGGTGTTTCGATGTTTATGGGTGTCGTATACCAATCGAAACGCTCAGCATCTTTGTTTAATTGTGTTGCAATCTGTTGTGCAGTCCCTTGATAAGATGCATCAAAGTTATGGATGTAAGTCTCAGCTTCACGGATTTCCATTAAATTTGTCTTTGTTTTATTCAAATCTTGCTTTAATTTTTTAAGCGTCTGTTCTTTCTCAGTGACGGCTGATGTCATCTTAGTCAAATCGAACCGTTCTTTATTGACCGAAATGGTAGACACTACTTTTTCCAAGTCTTTCATAGATGCACTATCGCCACCTAGTAAACTTACGGATAAATCCTGCAGCTCTTCAGGCAGTTTACTTTTTAATACACTCAGTGCTTTTGCTGTTTGGCTTGTGATTAATACACGTTGTCCAGTAGCGAGTAAGTGTGAAGTTAAATTGGCAATTGTATGGGTTTTACCTGTACCTGGAGGACCTTGTACGAGTACACTACTCTTATTATTCAAGGTAGCAATGATTCGATTTTGTTCATCGTTGGTTGGTAGAGGGAAATAATATTCTTGTGCCTCCTGAAATTTCAACTCATCAATTTGTTTTTCAACTTTATCATCTATATTGCCCAACATATTGGCTAGGTTTTCAGGAACGGCAGCGTCATCCATTTCATTTAGTTGCTCAATCGCTGTATCGCAAGCATATTGAAAACTCTTTTGAGATTTCTTTCTTAACACAATTGCTGGAGATAAAGAAAGGATTGGTCCCTGTGAAGAGTGGTTAGGTACAGCCAAGGTATCGGAATATACACCACGAGAATCAATTGCATTGACGATACTTTTAAGTACAGTATCGAAGTTATCTCGAATCGTATTCTCTTCGTTATAGGATTTTAGTAACGAGCGTACTTCTTTATGATCATCACTAAATAAGCGATCCTCAACGAGTAGCATATCTTCTTCCAACTCGAAGGCATTCCCCTGTGAAGACGGGACGATTGTCATTTCAGCATGGCTTTTATTAAATTGTAATTCAACTTCTGAAGTAAGCAGGTGTCGTTCTACTAAATCTTTGTCAGCCTGTTTCCATTGGAGGAGGCCAACGCTTACAACCAGTTCAAGTGTCTCGGAATTATGTTGTAATTCCTGGTGTATTTTATAAAGTCGATCGTATAGCTTTTGAATATTTTTAACGCGCTCTGATTCTGTAATGTATGGAATCCAGACGTCGTTCTCAAAAGCTTCTATTTGTTCATCGATATGTGGCATATCCTTGAGGAAAATTTCTTCTGTTTGTGGTTCGTTATCATCCGAACTCGTTGAACTTATCGTGATACTTTCATTGATTATTAACGTTCCAAGTGTTGGATTAACAATGATCCATTCTGAAATGGTCTCCGGAATATCCGGTTGAGTAGGCGTTATCGGTTTCTTCACATACAACCAATCATCGAAATTATTTCTAAAGCAATCTATGCATTCGATTTCTTCTGGTATAAGATCTATCCAAATAATGTCTTCATAATTCTTATATGAATAAACTGGTTTTTGCCTAAGTTGTGTTAACTCTTTGATGTATTGTACAAGATTTGAAGCTTTATGTGTTAACGGTGTCGTACTCACTATGTCACCTCTGTACTTATTGTTATTAATGCAGGTTTTGCACGAAGTATATTATACCACTGACCGCTCGTTTTTATGAATTTAAGAAAATTTAATCACATTGTAAATTGTCATGTATATGCGATAGCAACAATTCTAAAATCGAGTACCAGGTTCCAACACAATTTCGAATTGTTTCGGAACCTGGTACCTTTTCTATTCATCACAAAAAAAGACTCATCAAGTGGGGGAGCTAAAAGAAATGTCCCTCAATTAATGAGTCCCGATATTGAAGAAGATTGAATCGTCTTATAAAGAATCATGTGTGAAGTCGTGCTAGGGAAGGGGTAACCCTTGCCACTATTAAAATCATAAAATTGATAAGGTAGTTTCTTACTGACGATTGAAAAAAGGCAAGTTGATCGTGTACACTTTCATTGGTCTTCCTTGTAGGCCATTCATTTTTTTAGACTCGACAGTTGCTAAGTCCTTTTCGACTAGTTGGTTTAAGAAGCGATTTGTGCTTCTGACGGACATGTTTAATACGTCAGCGGCAGATTTACTCGTCAATTCATTAGTTTTCAAACGAGTGATTGCGGTCATGACTTTTTGAAGCTGGGCAACAGTAATATCTACTTGTTGGCTCAGTCGTTCAATCTCTTCCCGACTGTAGAAAGTCATCTTAGTGTCATCCGTTTCCTTAAAACTAAGAGGCCCGATAGAATGTTGTGTCTCATCGATGACGAATGTACATGAATCTATATAAGATTTAGCTTCACGAAAGGCAAGCTCGGCATGTTGAACTGCTTGAGTGAATGTCCTTCCGATTCCCCATCCGACATATACGTCAAAAGATAACCGGTCATTTAGAAATCGAATTAACTTGCAAGCACGAAAGTCGTTTGTGATTTCTTGTAACTCACCATAAGACGTACTGATTTCAAAAGAGTTATGATACCTTTGAATAACGAGTTGCAAGCCATTCCGGGCATTAAACTCCAAAAGTTCTTTATAAATGGATATTTGTATGAGTTCATTTTCTGAAGAACTACTCGCAACTGGGCAGTCAATAAAGCCAGCGACGACTTGGTTTTCTTTTAGATCTGAAAACTCAATCTGCGAAATTAATTCTTCTATTTTCTCCTTAATCGTAGCTTCAGAAATCCCCATATAATAAACAGTTAAGCCTTTCGATTGCAGAAAATCAACGATATTGGCTGCACGTGTAATTGAAAAATCTATTAAGCCTTTATCCCAAAGATCCGCATGGTAGTCTATTATTTCATCGTATAATCGGCTATTTTTAAAGTTAATTGTATTTTCGAGTGTATAAATTGTTTTTGTATCTGGCAATAAGGATTCGAGTTCACGGAGGTTGTCTTCAGCCCATACATAATCAATGGCTACCCTCGAAAAATCAATGCCTTTGTGGAGTTGAGTCACTTTGAACAAATGTTTATAGAAATCCTCTTTCGTTAAGTCTAAATATACGACAGGCTTCGTATAACTTTTCAGCTCTTCTTCTAGAAAGAAATAGGGGAGTGGACCACCAAATAGGAAGCCGTCAAATAATTTTTTATTGTGATGAAAAATCTTATGTATTTCTTGAAGACTGTCATACGTTAAAAAGTAATATTCACATTGGTCATGGAATGTCTTAAATATTGGTTTTAGATTTTCAATCGTCCGTTTAGCAGTGATAATACCGATTTTAATCATGAAAAATCTCCTTTAGTTATGTACTATCTCTAATAATAACATTGAACATTGTAGAATTTGAGTCTAATATTTTGAAATTTTAAAAGGGTGGCAGTTGAATCGTTTCGTAATTCAGTTAAATGTATAAATCATTAATGGTGATGAACAATAACGGAGGTTTGTAGATTAATGTTCGAGTTTTTCTGGTGTGTCTCTGTTGATAGAAGTGGAGAGCAGAGACTCCAGCTGTGCCTGCGGGTGGTATCCGCCCGGAACGGAAATCAACATTGTTCGGTATTTAATAGTAGTCAGATTAATTTTGAAAATGCCTCAATTAAAAAAATGATAGACACCAATTATATATTTTTGTATACTTAATTTAGGTCGATGTCCAAAAACATTCCGAAATGTTTAGTCCCCCTAAGAAGTTAGCTATTTAAGAGATACGGTTCCTATTAAATTGGTACTATTTTTTTATGAAAAATGTAAAGCGTTTACATGCAATTGAGAAGATTGGGAAGCCGATTTTCAAGATACGAATTAAATAATGTGCGAGGAGAAATATTTATGGATTTATTAATTGCTTTTGCAGCCCTAAGTGGCTTTTTATTGATCGGAACTCTATTAAGAGCAAAGGTTAAGTTTTTACAATCTTTATTTCTACCGGCGTCAGTTATCGGTGGGTTTGTAGGTCTTTTGCTCGGTCCTGTAATATTGGGGGATCATGCGATACTTCCAATTCCACAAGATTGGATTACGATATATGCGTTAATTCCGGGGATTTTAATTGTCCCGGTCGTTGCGAGTGTGCCTTTTGGCGTAAAGTTTAAGTCAAGGTTAGAAAAGAAAAGCGAACAGGCCAAAATGAATGCTGAGGTTGAAAAGAAAAAGAAAAGTAACGCAAGCAGAAATGTACTCATAATGTTTGCGATATTAGTTATCATTAGCCAAGGACAAAATGTAATTGGTCTTTCTTTAACTTATCTTTTAAGTAAATTGGGTATGATTTCAGACGTCTACGCTACGTTCGGCACAGAAGTCGCCGCCGGGTTTTCTGGAGGACATGGGACTGCTGGTGTCGTAGGAAGCTTATTGCAATCGATGAATCAGCCTTACTGGAATACAGCTCAAGGTGTTACAGTAACAACAGCGACTGTTGGTTTAATTGGCGGTATTTTAATCGGTATCGTTATGATTAACTTCGCAGCAAGAAAAGGCTATACACAATTTTTAAGCGGTCCTGGTAGTTTTCCACAAGATATGAAGCAAGGCTATCAGTCTGATGTAGAAAAACAAAAAGCATCTGGTAAAGAAACAATGTTAGGTTCTTCTATAGATACACTAACTTTTCACTTTGCTCTAATTTTAGGAGGAAGCGGTGTTGCTTATGCATTACTCATGCTAGTGAAGAAACTTAATGTTCCTATTATTGCGAGTATACCAATTTGGGCATATGCAATTATTGTTATGTACTTCATTTGGTGGGTGATGTGTCAATTAAATTTAAGTTGGATCGTGGATCGTCAAACGACGTCAAAAATTTCTAGTATGTTTACAGACTTCGCAGTTGTTGCTGCGATTGTCAGTATGCCTGTAAAAGCTGTACTATCCTACATAGTTCCAATTACAATCATGATGGTTGTAGTCGGTGGATTTACTTTATTAGCTTCGTATTGGTTATGTAAAAAATATTACGGTGACTTTTGGTTTGAAAGAAGCGTAGCTGTTTTTGGAACGAATGCTGGGGTTTTTATTACGGGATTAATGTTGTTGAAAATGGTTGACCCCGAATACAAATCACCTGCACTTACGGATTATTCTATCGGGTATTCTATTAACTCTGTCCTTGCATTCATTATGTTTCCACTTACGTTCGGACTTCTTGTTAGTCAAGGAACTGTAACAGGTCTAGCGTTAGTCTCAGGAGTCGTTTTAGCTGCTATTATCTTATTAGTCGTCTTAAATAAAGCGAATCTAAAGAGTAGCGTACAATAAGATAAGGAGTTGGATATGCTATGACAATAAGTGATGTAAATGCTTTTGTAAAAAACACGATATTGGAAAAAAGTGACGTACTTAAAGAAATTAGTGATTTCATTTGGGAACATCCTGAAACAAGATTTGAAGAATATAAATCTGCGAATCATTTGATGGGTGTACTAGAAGCACAAGGCTTTACCGTTGAGAAAAATGTAGCTGGTATGAGCACGGCGTTTATCGGTTCATTCGGGGCGGGGAGTCCGGTCATTGGATTTCTTGGGGAATTTGACGCGCTTTCTGGTCTAAGCCAAAAAGGGCTTACGGCGAAACAAGAGTCTGTTGAAGAAGGCGGAAACGGGCATGGATGCGGACATAACCTTTTAGGTACAGGTGCGCTTGCAGCGGCAATCGCGGTGAAAGAATATTTACGAGCGAATAATCTACCAGGCACGGTTCAATATTTTGGTTGTCCAGGAGAAGAAGGCGGATCGGGAAAAACGTTCATGGCGCGTGAAGGGGCATTTGATCATTTAGACCTTGCGTTAACATGGCATCCTTCCTCTCATACGGGAGTCATGAGTAAAAGTTCATTAGCGAACTATCAAGTTTTTTTCCGTTTTAAAGGCATTAGTTCACACGCAGCAGCATCTCCACACCTCGGAAGAAGTGCATTAGATGCGGTGGAATTAATGAACGTTGGGGTGAACTATTTAAGAGAGCACGTGAAACCAGATGCGCGATTCCATTATGCGGTCACGAATACAGGAGGCGCATCACCAAACGTTGTCCAAGCGGATGCTGAAGTTTTATACTTAATTCGCTCACCACAACTAGAAGATGTAGAGTCGATCTATCAACGAATTTGTAAAATCGCTGAAGGTGCGGCGTTGATGACCGAAACTTCAGTGTCTATTGAAATAGATAAAGCGTGTTCAAATTACATGCCAAATCGAAGCTTAGAAAGAATTATGCACCGCAAACTGAAAAGCCTTGAAGAAGATATCTCTTATTCAGATGATGAAATCGCGTATGCGAAAGATATTTGGGATACATTAAATGAAGGTGAACAAAGAAGCGCAATTAGTTCATTGGAAATGTTCGGTATGGGCTCGTATGAAGACCAACAAAAAATGAAAAATCTCTATATTAGCGATTTTGTGAGTGAATATACACCGTCGAACGAAGCGATGCCTGGTTCGACGGATGTAGGGGACGTTAGTTGGGCAGTTCCAACCGCACAATGTACAGTAGCTACATATGCAGTGGGAACACCATTCCATTCATGGCAAATGGTAACACAAGGCGTTTCAACCGTTGCACACCAAGGCATGTTACGTGCAGGAATGACGATGGCCTTAACTGCAATCGAAGTGTTGGCGCATCCTGAAAAACTTGAAGAAATTAAGGCGGAACATAAGGAAACATTTAAAGACAATCCTTATAAGTGTCCGATTCCAAAAGGTGTACAGCCTTCTGCATTAAAATAAAACATTGAGAACCCGCTGTCATTCTTAGGTAACAGAATGACAGCGGGTTTTTTACTATACATGGATTTGGTTAACAATTGTTGCTTTAGGAACAAGTTCTCCGGAAGCGACTGTTAGTATTATTGCAGCACTTGAAGGGAATGCCGATGTTGCAGTATGAAATGTAGTCGGTAGTAATATTCTTAACGCGACACTCGTTGTAGGAGTGACTGCCTTTCTATATCCTTTAATGGTTGAAAGTGAGACGATTAGAAAAGAGATCCCATTTATGATACTCGCAAGCGTGGCATTACTTATTCTTATGAGTGACATTGCATTACAAGGGTTCAGTAGCAATATGATCACGCGCAGTGATGGGTTGATCCTTTTGTTGTTCCTTTCTATTTTTATGTATTTTGTAATTGAAATTGGCCTGAAAAGCCGGAAAAATGCAGCGAACGGACCAGCATCTAAGAACGTCAGTTGGGGTGAAAATATATTTTCTTATTAAGAGAGGTGGAGGGAATTGGCCAAACGAAGTCTCAGCAACCTGCCAGTGGTAAGGTGCTACATCCAACAGGGGAACCTGAATGATGAGGAAAATGAAGAACAAATTGAAGCTGATGAAGTGTTGCTAGATTTGACGACGAATGAGTACGAGGTTCGATATGGCGGTATGAGCTGTGAACTTTCTCGCCAGCATGCATGTTTATTGAAAAAGTTAAATTCGCGTACCTGTGCGAAAAACAATCATGATTGTTTAAACATTCACGATAGTTTCTTGCACAGGCACGCGACACTAAAGTTTCCCGTATTTTGTTGGGGAAATGGTTGGGCGTAGATCGAATCGTCGTGCATGAAACAAAAGAGGAGATATTGACTATATAATACTTTGACGATACCCTCTTGGATTTTTATCCAAGGTCATGAATTGTCATAATTGTACGGCGCAGGTACCCTTCACTAAAAGAAATATTGCATTAATTTCAATTCCTGTTTATAGTATCTAATATAGCGACAATTTCGTTAAGTTTACGTTAAATAGCGAATGCAGGAATTTTTTTCAGAAAAGGGGGATTACATATGGTTTCTAAGAAACAAAGAAACTTGATTTTGTTATTACTTTTTATAGGTTGGGCCATCGGTAACTTCGATCGCTATTTTATAAACTATGCAATATTGTCCATCACTGAAGATTTACAATTGAGTCCTACAAGTACTGGACTTATCCTTAGTAGTTTTTTTGCGGGATATGCGTTAATGCAAATCCCGGGTGGTTGGCTGGCAGATAAATTCGGTTCTAGGAGAGTCTTAATTGTATCTGTCTTGATGTGGTCGATTTTTACAGCGATGACAGGGGCAGTTTGGTCATTGACTTCGATGATTATAATCCGTTTCTTATTCGGGATTGGAGAAGGTGGATTTCAACCTTCAAGTTCAAAACTAATTTCGCAAACGTTTCCAAGTTCAAAAAGAGCTTGGGCCATGTCTATTATGCTTTCAACTAGCGGTATTGTTTCACTGATTGTACCAGTTTTATCAGTTTATATGCTGACAACAATCGGTTGGCGTGTATCTTTTCTAGTACTGGGTGCTATCGGTCTTATTATTTCTGTTTTTTACTGGATTTTCATCAAGCTACCCGAGGGCATTAAAGAGGAAGAATTCAAACCAGTTGGCGCGAATCAAGAGAGCGTTTTCAAGCAATTGATTAAAACACCGTTAATGTTGAATCTATTTATCGCCTATTACAGCATTTACGCGATTAACTGGGGTTTAGCGACTTGGTTGCCGACTTATCTTGTCAATATACGTGGACTTGATTTAATTTCACTTGGATGGGTGCAAACAATTCCAGGTTTAGCAATGGTCTTTGCAATTTTCTTATCTGGATATGTGATTGATAGGCTTCCGGAAGGGCGAGAGAAAGTGATTGGAGCAATTTCTTGTGTCCTCATTGGGTGTATTTTATACCTCATGTTCAATGCGCCGAACGTGACGATGTTCATCACTTACCAAACAATAGTGATTATGTTCATTTCATTTATAATGCTTTTATTACCAGCTATTATATTGAAAAGGTTACCGTCTTCTGTAATAGGTACAAGCATGGGGGTCGCGAATACTGGCGGTCAGTTAGCTGGCTTTATTACACCGCTTGCCATCGGGTTTATTGTACAGATGTTTAATGGATCGTATGATGCTGCTTTTTGGATGTTAATCATTTTTGCTATCATTTGTATGGTTTCATTATTGACGTTGAATTATCGAAAAGGCGGGTTGCTTCAAGCTGAGCAATGAAAGTGATGCTATGTAACGGCAATTTACTTAGAGGAGAGATGAATGATGAGTTTACAGAAAGCGGTTTCAAAGCTAATCGAGCAAAAAAGAGAAAAGTTCATTGCGCTGAGCGATAAAATCTGGGATGTACCGGAATTGTGTTTCGAGGAACATCAATCGTCTGCTTATTTAAGAGATGCTTTGGAAGAAGAAGGTTTTAAGGTCGAGCATGGCCTAGCAGGACTGGAAACTGCTTTTATTGGAAGTTACGGAAGCGGGAAGCCTGTTGTCGCGATTTTGGGTGAATATGATGCATTGGCAGGGCTTAGTCAGAAAAAGGGACTTACTCATCACGATCCAGTTGTCGATGGTGGAAATGGTCATGGCTGTGGTCATAATCTACTAGGAACAGGCGCTTTTGCCGCGGCTGTTGCAATTAAAGAGTATATGGAGCTAAATCAGTTAAAAGGAACAGTTCGCTACTATGGCTGTCCTGCTGAAGAAGCCGGTTCTGGCAAAGCATTCATGGCTCGTGCTGGTCTGTTTGACGATGTGGATGCTGCGTTTTCATGGCACCCTTGGGATGTTCCCGGTCTTATGGACGTGAAGACGCTCGCTAATTACTCTGCTCGTTTTAGGTTTAAAGGGAAAAGTGCCCACGCAGCAGCGGCGCCTCATTTAGGTAGGAGTGCACTGGATGCGGTGGAATTGATGAATGTCGGTGTGAATTATTTGAGAGAGCATATGGTTCAGGATGCCCGTATCCATTACGCAGTTACGGATACAGGCGGCATCTCACCGAATGTGGTCCAAGCGAATGCCGAAGTCGTCTATTTGATACGAGCTCTGGAGAAGGATGAAGTTCAATCGCTTTACGAAAGAGTCTATGACATTGCACGCGGAGCGGCCTTAATGACAGGCACGACGTTTGAAGTGGAATTCGAAGGGACTGCTTCTAACTTAATCCCTAATACTGTGCTTGCGGATGTGATGTACGAGAATTTAATGAAAGTCGAGATTCCTTCTTATGATGAAGCGGATCAAAAATTCGCCAAAGAGATTCGAAGTACGCTTTCACAGGATGATTTAAACAATGTGTATGTGGGACGCGATAGGGAAACAGTTAAAAAATTGAAAGAACTGGACATTGCTGATTTTATTCCCTCACATAATCCCTCGGATGCTGTATTATCGGGCTCTACAGATGTAGGGGATGTCAGTTGGATTGTTCCGACGATGCAATGTCTGACAACTTGTTTTGCACTCGGCACCCCACTTCATACGTGGCAAGTCGTTTCGCAGGGAGTTACACCGATTGCGCATAAAGGGATGCTACAGGCAGGGAAAGTAATTGCGGCGACAGCCATCCAAGCGATGGAAAACCCCGCAATTATTGAACAGGCCAAAGCTGAGTTGCAGGAACGTTTGGATGGTAAGACATACGCCTCATTAATCCCTGACTCGGTGAAATGAAAACTTCATATTTTATTTGGAGGCTGAATTGATTCAGCCTCTTTTGGGATTCTATTGCTTGTATGACAGGTGATAGGTTTTGACTTCACTGGATTTCAATGGGAGTTAACAATAAAATTAATTAACATACACGTTCAGAAAGTAGGTATTCGTCATGTACAAAGTTGCGGTTGTCGGTCCTAGTCAATCCGTGAACAGGATTCTCACATTGGCAAGAGAGATTGAACAAGAATTGGAATTCGTCCCTTATATTTATACAAAAACAACCGAAGTGAAAGATTTTGTGTCGAACTCTGAGTCACCAGTAGATTATTGGCTTTTTTCAGGCTATATCCCGTATAAGATAGCAGTGAATACTGTGGGGGAACATGAAAACTTTCTCTATATAGATTCTGGTGAATTAGGTATTTATAAAGGAATTGTGACACTTTCACATGAAAGTAGAAAACTGCCGGAACGGATTAGCATAGATATGATTGCGTCATATTGCCCTGATGAGTTGTCCCAGTTAGAAGGAACGATGGCGGAAGTATATATTAAAAGATTCGATGTCGAGGTTGAAACAGCAGAATTATTTGATTTTCATTATGAGTTATGGAAACAAAATAAAATAGAAGCGGTTTTAACTTGTTATCCAACCGTTTATGAAGATTTACAAGAAGCGGGTATTCCAGCATTTTGGTTATCCCCAACGCGAAGTGAAATTTTCCACTCCATTCGGATGTTTTTCGAGAAAATTAAAACGTCCTATTATAAGGATACACAAATCAGTGTAGAAATGATTGAGATTTTAGATTATGACACGATTAAAGAGAGAATGAGGGAATCCTATCAATTGGATTATTTGGAATTGCATTTGAAGAAGACGCTTATCCAGCTTTGTGAAAGATTGGATGGTTCGCTTTTTGAACAAGGTAATGGGCGCTATGCAATTTTTAGCACAAGGGGAGCAGTCGAAAGAGAAATCGGTACATTGAAAGAAAAAGTGAATTACCTTTCAGTTGAAGCAGGTTCTGGTATTGCGGTCGGGATTGGTTTCGGACAGACGGTCTTCACGGCAGAGACGAATGCCTATCGTGCGATTCGGGAATCCAAGAGAAAAGAGAAGCAGGATATCGTCATTATTCAAGAAGATGGAGCGATGATTGATGCAGTTGGTGCGGAAGAGGAACTAGCCTATGACTACCGGACAGATGATAAAGAATTTTTGGCGAAATTAAAAGAAGGTAAAGTTAGCATCAAAACGTATAAGCGAATTGAATCTTTAATCAGAAAAATGGAATGGACGAATTTCACGACGAAAGATTTAGCCATTCATTTAAAAATGAGTGAACGCAATGCTCAGCGAATTGTATCTAATTTGGATAGAGTAAGTTTAATAGAATGTGTTGGAGAAGAATCACATTATGCAAGAGGGAGACCTGTGAAAGTATATCAACTGAATTGAACTATCAACACGTTAGCTTCGTTTGTGGTTTTATTGGTGGTTTTATTGGTGACAGTCACTCACGCAACTTGAACACTATTCTGACAACGGTGGTGGGGTGGATACGAAACTTCGATTGAGTAAGCGGTTGAGGAGGTTTTGTTGGAACGCTCTAAGTGGCTCTGATACTAGTTTTCTGCTAAATTACGGGTACTTGTGCAAGACATTATTCAGGAAATGAACACAATTGTATGTATAAAATTAAAAGGCCAATCAATTTAATATTTGATTGGCCTATGTTTGTATGGTTACCTTAAGTTAAAGATTATAATTGCACTTTCGTAGGCGCCGTTATTCATCACGCCTAAGTGAATATCGGTTTTCTGCAGAAGGCAACTCTAAATTTTCTCGTAATGTAGTCCCTTCGTATTCCGTCCGAAAAATTCCACGCTTTTGAAGGATAGGAACAACTTTATCAACAAATGCATTTAATTCGCTGGGCTAGTTCCAGTGACTGGCACCATTAATATCCTCTGAGCTTTTGCTACGCTTCGAATCCCGAATTGTAAATGACAACAAGAGGCCGAAGAATGCAATATATCCAGCCACATGGAAGGCTACATTCACCCCGCGGATGGCACCTGCAACCGAGCCGTCATCTATCGCGGCTGTTATCGTAATCGCAACCAGAACCGCAGTGCCAATTGCACCAGCGATTTGACGGAACGTATTGTTCATGGCGGTACCGTGAGTGATTAGGTGATTAGGTAACTGATTCAACCCAAGTGTTGTAGACGGCATCATGACCAAAGAAATACCTAATATCCGAACCGCATTCAAGACTGCTAAATATGTAAAACTTATTTCTTCGGATAGGTTTGCAAACATGAACGTTGTTACTGTAAGGATGACAAATCCTGTGCGCAACAGCCACTTTGCCCCGTATTTATCGAACAGTGTTCCTGTCACTGGATTCAAAATTCCCATTACAATTGCGCCTGGCAAGAGCATCAGA
This sequence comes from Sporosarcina ureilytica, assembly GCF_001753205.1. Classification (GTDB taxonomy): domain Bacteria; phylum Bacillota; class Bacilli; order Bacillales_A; family Planococcaceae; genus Sporosarcina; species Sporosarcina ureilytica. Next base: position 1,504,188 of record NZ_CP017560.1, read on the forward strand.
CCGGAATGGAAGGCGTTAAATCCAAGCATAGTCTGCATGAAGATTGGCAAAATCACGGTCCCTGCAATCATAGATGCGTATACAATCATGCCGAGCCCAGTCGCCAATGTAAACACCATATACTTAAACACCCGGAATTCAAGAATAGGCTCATCCAATTTCAATTGTCGCTGAATGAATAGTAAGAGTGAAACAGCTCCGACTACTATGGATACGGCAACGTTTAGATGGAGCCATCCATCGTTACCGGCGATACTGAAGCCGTAAAGGAGCCCACCGAAACCAAGTGTAGAGAGAACAATTGACAAGTAATCCATCTTTGGATTGGTTAATTCCGTAACGTTTTTCAGTAAAAAGAAAGCCGCAATGATAATGATGAGGGCAATCGGAAGGACAACGTAAAAGACGCTTTTCCATGCGAAATGATCCACAAGATACCCCGATAGGCTCGGCCCAATTGCCGGTGCGAATGCAATAACAAGACCAAACATCCCCATCGCTTTTCCTCGTTGTTCGATAGGGAAGAGTAGAAACATGATCGTCTGTAAGAGTGGCATCATAATACCAGCACCTGCACCTTGGAAAACCCTTCCTAATAATAAAACGGGGAAATTAGGAGAAATTGCAGAAAGGAATGTACCAAAGGCGAATATACTCATCGCTGTAATGAATAATTTTCGTGTTGTAAATTTACCGATTAAAAATGCTGTTATTGGAATCATAATTCCGTTGACGAGCATGAAAATCGACTGTAGCCACTGAACTGTACTTTCTGTCACATGAAGATCCTTCATGATTGGCGGCAGGGCTGTTGCAAGAAGGGTTTGATTTAAAATCGTAATAAATGCACCAGATAATAAAACAGCCAGCAGTGGAATAATCTTTTTGAACTCAAAGGTTTGAGAGTTTTTCATTACCTATTAACCGCCTCTTTTAGTTACTTGTTCCCCAAACAAATTGATTCAGCATGCATGCTAGATGCGTTAACAAATGGTATTACGGTTTACGCATCTCATAAGGAAACAATCTGAAGAAATGCCATAAATGTATCATGTACTAGAACCAGAAAATTGATACACTAAGTCAGGCATGCAAGGTACATGTCCTAACAAAAACAATGATATCTGATGCGCATTTTTGGTACCTTTCACTACTTCGACCAATAGAAAAAGAGATCCACTCTATGGAACAGCGATAAGTGGATCATTTCAAGTGCAGTCACGCATACAAACACAGTAATTGTAATAAACATGAATTTCATGTTAGTTTCAGTGACTGACACTCACATTAGTAAAGAGAAACTCCAAGAAACAGCAGAAATCGTTGGGGCAGCAGTCTATCAGGTTGCACGTCCGGACACGCCTGCTTTGGAAAGAGCAATCTCACCAAAACCAGTTGATTATGAGCGAATCGTTGGGGGACCCCAATAAGAAATTCAGACAAAAAGCGGGAGAAAGCTTCCTGCTTTTTCTATTTGATTTTGTAGGGATGTTTCAAACACTTTGAATGTTTAGGTGGCACTCGTATATCTGAAATTGGTAAACTCCATTTCTACTAGACTGAATGAATTCCGCTGATGCCACCGCGGGTATGAGAAGGTTTTAAGTATTTAAAAAACCATGCCGCATAACACGGCATGGCGTAGTTCCTATTTAATCCATATTCTGACCTTTTCCCTTGCCATGTTTCTAAAACCCAATGGACCATCTGGCATCAAAACGACAAGAATTGCACACGGGATACCAGTCGGTGGAGACCTTGAATATGCAGATGAAGTTACATTATCTAAAGCACTCGAGGGACGCAGAGAGTGATAAAAGAAGCGGTGTCTAGGAAGAGTAAGCTTAAACGAATATTTGACGACAGGCTAAGATCGTTAATGACGGCAACAAGAGATGAATGGGAACAAGCGAAGGTTATTGAAAACCATCTTGATGATTATGATCAAGAAGTTTTTATACGTCGTAAAATTACTGAGAGTAAACATTTCTATCTATATAAGGAAGCAAAGGCAAGAAATTTAGGTAGAGATTAATATATTTTCATATGGTTGCGTATGGATGGAGCATTCACATAAAAAAGGAGTGTTCCTCATGAAGGCAACCATTAGTATTTTTATCGTAGGATTTATATTGTTTCTATTAGTGATGGACAAGAAGCGTGTGAAAAGCATGTTCGAGTTTATTTCAATCTATTGGTTCCGTCTAGCTTTTTCCTTTCTAGCTCTTTTTATTTTAAACGTAGTCGCTGGATTCTTTGGTGTTTATGTCCCGGTTAACATTGCATCAGGGCTTGTTATTACGATACTTGGCATTCCAGGTCTCGCTTCAATTTGTGCGATTGCATTTATTTCATAAATAGGGGTTGCATTATAAAGGAGAAGGTGGTATAGTTATTACCTTGCTAATTCGAGCAATACAAACAACAGCAAACACCGACAATCAACGGACGAAAACAACGAAAAAGAATTTTAAATTTGTTGTTGACATCGAATTCGGAGTTGTGATATGATATAAGAGTTGCTTCGGAAGAGCGAAAGAAGCGGCCGGAGGAAATTCTGAAAAGTTCCTTCTATATATGAACCTTGAAAACTGAACAGCAAAACGTCAAGATATAACAACTACAAATCAACTCGTTGGTTTGTAGGGAATGAATCTTCGGATTCAAATGGACATCTTAAAGATGCCAGCAAAAGAAATCGAGCTAATCGAATTTCTCTATTATGGAGAGTTTGATCCTGGCTCAGGACGAACGCTGGCGGCGTGCCTAATACATGCAAGTCGAGCGAACAAAGGAAGAAACTTGTTTCTTCCTTTGTTAGCGGCGGATGGGTGAGTAACACGTGGGCAACCTGCCCTGCAGTTGGGGATAACTCCGGGAAACCGGGGCTAATACCGAATAATCAGTTCCTTCGCATGAAGGAACTCTGAAAGACGGCTATGCTGTCACTGCAGGATGGGCCCGCGGCGCATTAGCTAGTTGGTGAGGTAACGGCTTACCAAGGCGACGATGCGTAGCCGACCTGAGAGGGTGATCGGCCACACTGGGACTGAGACACGGCCCAGACTCCTACGGGAGGCAGCAGTAGGGAATCTTCCACAATGGACGAAAGTCTGATGGAGCAACGCCGCGTGAGCGAAGAAGGTTTTCGGATCGTAAAGCTCTGTTGTGAGGGAAGAACAAGTACAGGAGTAACTGCCTGTACCTTGACGGTACCTCATTAGAAAGCCACGGCTAACTACGTGCCAGCAGCCGCGGTAATACGTAGGTGGCAAGCGTTGTCCGGAATTATTGGGCGTAAAGCGCGCGCAGGCGGCCTTTTAAGTCTGATGTGAAAGCCCACGGCTTAACCGTGGAAGGTCATTGGAAACTGGAAGGCTTGAGTACAGAAGAGGAAAGCGGAATTCCACGTGTAGCGGTGAAATGCGTAGAGATGTGGAGGAACACCAGTGGCGAAGGCGGCTTTCTGGTCTGTAACTGACGCTGAGGCGCGAAAGCATGGGGAGCAAACAGGATTAGATACCCTGGTAGTCCATGCCGTAAACGATGAGTGCTAAGTGTTAGGGGGTTTCCGCCCCTTAGTGCTGGAGCAAACGCATTAAGCACTCCGCCTGGGGAGTACGGCCGCAAGGCTGAAACTCAAAGGAATTGACGGGGACCCGCACAAGCGGTGGAGCATGTGGTTTAATTCGAAGCTACGCGAAGAACCTTACCAGGTCTTGACATCCCGCTGACCGGTATAGAGATATACCTTTCCCTTCGGGGACAGTGGTGACAGGTGGTGCATGGTTGTCGTCAGCTCGTGTCGTGAGATGTTGGGTTAAGTCCCGTAACGAGCGCAACCCTTGACCTTAGTTGCCAGCATTCAGTTGGGCACTCTAAGGTGACTGCCGGTGACAAACCGGAGGAAGGTGGGGATGACGTCAAATCATCATGCCCCTTATGACCTGGGCTACACACGTGCTACAATGGACGGTACAGAGGGTTGCCAACCCGCGAGGGGGAGCTAATCCCATAAAACCGTTCCCAGTTCGGATTGCAGGCTGCAACTCGCCTGCATGAAGCAGGAATCGCTAGTAATCGTGGATCAGCATGCCACGGTGAATACGTTCCCGGGTCTTGTACACACCGCCCGTCACACCACGAGAGTTTGTAACACCCGAAGTCGGTGGGGTAACCCTTTTGGGAGCCAGCCGCCGAAGGTGGGACAGATGATTGGGGTGAAGTCGTAACAAGGTAGCCGTATCGGAAGGTGCGGCTGGATCACCTCCTTTCTAAGGATATTTAACGGAATGAAGAGAAAGTTCTCTTCAACTTGACGTTTTGCGTTCAGTTTTGAGGGTTCATTACTATGAACTTTCATTACTTGTTCTTTGAAAACTGGATAAAACGACATTGAAATAAACACAAATGTAGTAATGTATGAATCAATTGTTGTATATCGCTATACAGCATTGGTTTTAAGGTTAAGTTAGAAAGGGCGCACGGCGGATGCCTTGGCACTAGGAGCCTATGAAGGACGGCACTAACACCGATATGCTCTGGGGAGCTGTAAGTAAGCTTTGATCCAGAGATTTCCGAATGGGGAAACCCACTGTTCGTAATGGAGCAGTACATATACGTGAATACATAGCGTATATGAGGCACACCCGGAGAACTGAAACATCTAAGTACCCGGAGGAAGAGAAAGAAAATCGATTCCCTGAGTAGCGGCGAGCGAAACGGGAACAGCCCAAACCAGGAAGCTTGCTTCCTGGGGTTGTAGGACACTCTATACGGAGTTACAAAGGAATGCATTAGATGAAGCGACCTGGAAAGGTCTGCCATAGTGGGTAATAGCCCCGTAATCAAAAGTGTATTCTCTCCAGAGTGGATCCTGAGTACGACGGAACACGTGAAATTCCGTCGGAATCCGGGAGGACCATCTCCCAAGGCTAAATACTTCCTAGTGACCGATAGTGAACCAGTACCGTGAGGGAAAGGTGAAAAGCACCCCGGAAGGGGAGTGAAATAGATCCTGAAACCGTGTGCCTACAAGTAGTCAGAGCTCGATGCTGTTTCTTCGGAAATAAGCTGAGTGATGGCGTGCCTTTTGTAGAATGAACCGGCGAGTTACTGATTACATGCAAGGTTAAGCAGAGAATGCGGAGCCGCAGCGAAAGCGAGTCTGAATAGGGCGTTTTAGTATGTAGTCGTAGACCCGAAACCAGGTGATCTACCCATGTCCAGGGTGAAGGTAAGGTAACACTTACTGGAGGCCCGAACCCACGTATGTTGAAAAATGCGGGGATGAGGTGTGGGTAGCGGTGAAATTCCAATCGAACCTGGAGATAGCTGGTTCTCTCCGAAATAGCTTTAGGGCTAGCCTCAAACGTTAGAATCTCGGAGGTAGAGCACTGTTTGGACTAGGGGCCCATCCCGGGTTACCGAATTCAGACAAACTCCGAATGCCGATGATTTTTGTTTGGGAGTCAGACTGCGGGTGATAAGATTCGTAGTCGAGAGGGAAACAACCCAGACCACCAGTTAAGGTCCCCAAGTATTCGTTAAGTGGAAAAGGATGTGGCGTTGCCCAGACAACCAGGATGTTGGCTTAGAAGCAGCCACCATTTAAAGAGTGCGTAATAGCTCACTGGTCGAGTGGCGCTGCGCCGAAAATGTACCGGGGCTAAACGAATCACCGAAACTGTGGATTGACACCTTTGGTGTCAGTGGTAGGAGAGCGTTCTAGGGGCGTCGAAGCTAGACTGTAAGGACTAGTGGAGCGCCTAGAAGTGAGAATGCCGGTATGAGTAGCGAAAGAAGGGTGAGAATCCCTTCCACCGAATGCCTAAGGTTTCCTGAGGAAGGCTCGTCCGCTCAGGGTTAGTCGGGACCTAAGTCGAGGCCGAAAGGCGTAGACGATGGATAACAGGTTGATATTCCTGTACCACCTCCCCGCCGTTTGAGTAATGGGGGGACGCAGTAGGATAGGGTGAGCGCACGGTTGGTAATGTGCGTCTAAGCAGTGAGGTGTGAAACGAGGCAAATCCCGTTTCTATAACATTGAGCTGTGATAGCAAGGGGAATTTTCCCCGGAGTCCCTGATTTCACGCTGCCAAGAAAAGCCTCTAACGAGGCGGGAGGTGCCCGTACCGCAAACCGACACAGGTAGGCGAGGAGAGAATCCTAAGGTGATCGAGAGAACTCTCGTTAAGGAACTCGGCAAAATGACCCCGTAACTTCGGGAGAAGGGGTGCTCTGATAGGGTGTTAAAGCCCGAGAGAGCCGCAGTGAATAGGCCCAGGCGACTGTTTAGCAAAAACACAGGTCTCTGCAAAACCGTAAGGTGACGTATAGGGGCTGACGCCTGCCCGGTGCTGGAAGGTTAAGGGGAGAGGTTAGCGCAAGCGAAGCTTTGAACCGAAGCCCCAGTAAACGGCGGCCGTAACTATAACGGTCCTAAGGTAGCGAAATTCCTTGTCGGGTAAGTTCCGACCCGCACGAAAGGCGTAACGATCTGGGCACTGTCTCAACGAGAGACTCGGTGAAATTATAGTACCTGTGAAGATGCAGGTTACCCGCGACAGGACGGAAAGACCCCGTGGAGCTTTACTGCAACCTGATATTGAATTCTGATGCAGTCTGTACAGGATAGGTAGGAGCCTTTGAAACCGGAGCGCCAGCTTCGGTGGAGGCATTGGTGGGATACTACCCTGACTGTATTGGAATTCTAACCCATGCCCCTTAGCGGGGTAGGAGACAGTGTCAGGCGGGCAGTTTGACTGGGGCGGTCGCCTCCTAAAGAGTAACGGAGGCGCCCAAAGGTTCCCTCAGAATGGTTGGACATCATTCGTAGAGTGCAAAGGCATAAGGGAGCTTGACTGCGAGACCTACAAGTCGAGCAGGGTCGAAAGACGGGCTTAGTGATCCGGTGGTTCCGCATGGAAGGGCCATCGCTCAACGGATAAAAGCTACCCCGGGGATAACAGGCTTATCTCTCCCAAGAGTTCACATCGACGGGGAGGTTTGGCACCTCGATGTCGGCTCATCGCATCCTGGGGCTGTAGTCGGTCCCAAGGGTTGGGCTGTTCGCCCATTAAAGCGGTACGCGAGCTGGGTTCAGAACGTCGTGAGACAGTTCGGTCCCTATCCGTCGCGGGCGCAGGAAATTTGAGAGGAGCTGTCCTTAGTACGAGAGGACCGGGATGGACATACCGCTGGTGTACCAGTTGTCTTGCCAAAGGCATAGCTGGGTAGCTACGTATGGACGGGATAAATGCTGAAAGCATCTAAGCATGAAGCCCCCCTCAAGATGAGATTTCCCATTACGTAAGTAAGTAAAATCCCTCAAAGATGATGAGGTTGATAGGTCCGAGGTGGAAGCATGGCGACATGTGCAGCTGACGGATACTAATCGATTGAGGACTTATCCTTAAATACATGACAATTTGTGTCATTCAATGTTTTGTTTATCCAGTTTTGAGTGAACAATTTTTGCTCAATAGTTTGGTGGCGATAGCGAAGAGGTCACACCCGTTCCCATACCGAACACGGAAGTTAAGCTCTTCAGCGCCGATGGTAGTTGGGGTTAGCCCCTGCAAGAGTAGGACGTTGCCAAGCACTAAAAGAGTCATTACCTGATGGTAGTGGCTCTTTTTGTTATATATGAAATTATTAGATTGAAGAAACATTTATCATGACTCCCTAAAAGATTATTTCTAAGTTAGTAAAGCTGTTCTTCTTTTAACGATAATATTAATAAGGTTAGCGTCTTAAATCTTGACGTCATTACATCGAGAATAGGGTCCAAAGGTTAGTGGAGTTTAATCAAGAGAAACCTGTTTCATTTCACATGCCAGGTCATAAGTATGGGGAATTATCCGGATTGCCGCCTGGAGTACGTTCAGCACTCTCGTTTGATTTTACAGAGTTAAACGATCTGGACGATTTTCATCAACCAGAGGATGTCATTGCTGACGCACAGGATAAAACGAGCGCATTGCAAGGAGAGCAGGTTCAATAATTGAGGAACAATAGCTGGCGGCTCAAGTATTTTGAAACTGGTAATACATGATGAGTCTGTATATATGGAACACCATATTTTTTCATGAAACCTGTTGGATTTAAATGATTATAAAATGAAAATATTTATTTATACTTTTCAAATTTGTTAACAGCATCTAGAAAATGAGATAATATTTCGAAAAAAGTGTAAGTATTATCGTCAATTTTATATACAAATGAATTTGAATCTACACTACTCATAGTGGATATCGGAATGACGTTTTCTTTTTGAATGAATATTTTTGCCAGTTCCATAGCCATTTCTTTATTATTATTCAAAATATCTCCCCTTTCCTTAATGAAATATATTGAAACTTCACTTAATTTATGATTAATAGTAAACAGTGCAGGTACAGACAAATTCTAAGTAGTTTCAGTGCCTGGTACCATTCATTATGTAGAGGTGTAACATGATTTATAAAAAAGATGCAAACTTCCCTTATCCAATTATATCGGAGACAGCTCTAGGATATGAGGATAGTACATTTCAAATACGTGTAGGTTTTGAAGAAGATGGTGACGTGTACCTATTTAAAATAAATCGTGAACTGATTTCTAGTTTTGTGAACGAATTGCTGCAAAATGGGCAAGCTGAGTATTTACTCGTTATTCAGTCGAAAGACACGAAGTTTTTGGCACCACTAATGGATATCGAAACATTAAAGGAAGAGTGTATTAAAGCTTAGAAGTATTATGATGTTGAGGTTTTGCTATAGGTCTCTAGCTAACAGGTCCAGGGTAGCCACTAGCGTTGTTATAATTATATCTCACTCAGGTACTCTTCATTAGTACTCTTTATTATTAGATAAGGAAAATCCTGCCAAAACGATATTTGGCAGGATTATTTTTTACGATTTATTCAACACCCTGAATCGTCTATTATAAAAAAGCGCTTTATGGTAGTATGGAACTAGTTCAATAGCCATTTGTTTTAATTGAGTAAAGTTCCGGGAAGGGGTGGTTTCTTGCTTAGTTTCTTCAGGTCCAAATGTGGCATTTGTAAAAGAAAAGTATCTTCTTATCAAAGATATAGGCTTCCGAATAATAAAGTAGCAAAAGTGTGTTTACCTTGTTGCGAATATGCCGAAAGAAGAGCTTACCAGAAGTGTTGATAGTTTAAGAATCGTAGTTGAGTATATCTGATGGTCAATAAGTTTTGGAGGTTTGATGTGGGAAAATGGATCATAGTAGCTGCTGTTGCACTTGTTTTATTGCCAATTTTGTTTATTATAAATCCGCTTCTATTGGCTTTTGTCTTTTTGACTGGCGTTATATTTCTAAACCGAAACTATTCTGTTATTAAAGGTGCTGCAGGGGAAAGGAAAGTAAATCAATTATTAAATAGGTTAGGACCAAATTATACATTATTTCATGATTTGTACTTGCCTACCGAAAAGGGAACGACACAAGTAGATCATATTGTTACCTCACCTTATGGAATTTTTGTCATTGAAACGAAACATTATAATGGTTGGATATTTGGTAATGAACATAACAAATATTGGACTCAGGTCATCTATAAGCGTAAAGAGAGAATGCTTAATCCGATTTGGCAAAATTATGGGCATATCCAAGCGCTAAAAAATTTCATTGGTGAAGAACACGATGCATATCTTCATTCAATCATTGCATTTTCCAATGCCTCGACATTAAAATTTAAGGACGATTTTAGGTCTGCGCGAGTGACTCAGTTTATGAATTTGACTAAGGTGTTAAAAGAGTGGGATATACATAGGTTAAATGAAATCCAATTACAGGAAATAAATATAAAACTTGAAGGGCTTGTCATGAAAGACAAGAAATTACAAAGGAAAGTTAGAAAACAGCACGTCCAAGATATTCAGAGTAATCGTAAAGAAAGGGTTTGGAATGAGAAACGGCTTCTTAAACAAAACATCTGTCCCAAATGTAAAGTGGAATTGGTATTAAGGGATGGAAAGTACGGTTCCTTTTACGGTTGCAGCAGTTTTCCAAAGTGCAGGTTTACAAAAAATGCTTAGTAGTGGGTATTTGAATCGGCTATGCTAATAAAGGGTACCTATGTGGGAAACTATTTGAACAATACACTACAATTGCATAAAGTTAAAATGAAATCCAGTATAACCAGTGTTTAACTTGATGTTAATTGGGTTTTTATTCAGAACAGTGAATTGTCATTATTAGACCTTGCACAGGCACTTGACACTAAAATATTATGACGAGCTTGAAGAGTTTATATTAGCCCCACTGCTCATATTTATCACTTAAGTTATCACAGTTTACTGATAATACAACTAATTTTCGTGTTATTTTGGAACGTGCGTTCTTTTTGGAGGGGCGTTTTCTTCCTAATAGGGGGAGTATGTATTATAATAGGAGTATAACTGCAGAAGGAGGTATTGAGATATGGCCTCAGTTCAAGATGTAGCAAATTATTTGCTTTATTTACGTGACAATGACATGGAAACAGGAAAGTATTATGCGTTAAGTAATTTGAAAATGCAAAAGCTATTGTATTTTTGTCAGGGTATTTACTCTGCTGTCCATAATGGATCACGGTTAATAGTTGATGATGAATTTGAAGCTTGGAGATATGGGCCAGTTTTACCTTCAGCATATTTTAGGTTTAATATTTATGGACAGAATGATATACCTAGAAATGAAACAGGTGATTTTAGTGGCTTATCAGAAGGTGAAAATTTAGTTATTCAAAATGTGTGGGAAAACCTTAGGTACAGAAGTGCATTTGATTTAGTGGAAGCTAGCCATGTGCAGAATGGTCCTTGGCACAATGTTTACCATGGTGAGGGAGATAATATCATAAACCAGGAAATAATTGTTAATTATTTCGGAGGACAAAATTGAATGTTCTTTAAAAGAAATGGAAATGAAAAGATAAAATATTATTTAACTGAGGCAATCAGGATTCTGTTATTTTTGTTAGTACCTATTCTAATAGTTATATTTATTGCTATTGCTTATTTTATATCAAAAGATAGTGTAAATACTTATACGACAATTAACTCTAGATTATCTATATTTTATTTAGGATCTATTGTAACTATGAATGTATATATCTATACGAAAACCTTCAGTATGTCTAGCATTCAGTTTTCATCTCCCTTTAATTCGATCATTATGGGGTTTGGAGTGTTTTTTTCATTTTTATCATTATTGACATTACCAACTAGAATTTACTATCCTGATCCAATAATTCAAAACTATATACAATTGGTTTTCCATTTGGATTGGAATAGATACATGGTTTTAGGACTTATTAATTTCGCATCATTTATAACAGCTACCTTAATATTTACCTATACTCTAATCAATTTTGTTTCATCTTTTAATATTGATAAAATCATTTATCGAAACTATATAGGGTTATCAATACTTAGTGAAGTTGATGCTTTAAGTAGTTTTAATAAAACCTCAGCTCTTGCGTATGAACAAAAAGTTAATAATAGAGTTGATATTAAGCCACTTAATAAAAAAGATATGGTGAAAATTAATAAAAAGTTAGATATATATAATCAGAATCTAATGTACCTTTTAACTTTGAAAAATAGCCAATTAACATCGAAATATTTGACTAGATGGAGGACAGTGGTCGGGACTGTTCAAAAAAGATTATTTCATTCGCCTAAAGTAGAAGATTTAAATAAGGATCTATATAATATGACCCTAGCGTTGACTAATAAGCTAATTATTGAAACCTCTAATAGTATATCTTTGAAAAAATATAATCATATGCTACTAACTACTATATTTAACAGTATTCCTCTATTTGGAGAGAATTTAAAAGAAGAGAAATTAGATGGCTTTAAATATAATTATAAGAAAAACTATGATTTGTTAATCAAGAGTTACTATATTGAATTACATAAAATTATTGAGTATCTTTATTTCAGTGGGAAAAATGAGAATGTACTCCAAACTTTAGCAAATAATGAGGTGGGATTTTTTGATTCGACAGTTAATCAATCAAAATTTATTGAGAATAAAGCCAATGTCAATTTAGAAAATGAAAGAAACTATTTAGAGGATATATTTATTGGATTCCTTTTTAATATTATAAATAGCAATAATAACGTGGATTTGCCTGTTATTTTATCCCTATTATTTAAGGTGCAAAATGTTACATATAATGAAAATGATACAATTACAGATGGTGAGATAATACCTTCTACATATGGTTCTGCAAAGGTTTTTGGTAGTCTATCTAATACTTTAAAGAAATTAGGAAAAGACATACAAAAGGGAGAATCAAATTTTTCAAGGGATATTAAAAAAGCTGAAGAATCAGTAACTGGTTTTAATGAAAGTGATCTGAATTTAAAATTAGATGAGAAAACTGTTAAGTACTTAATAATTGCTATTACTAAAGCATGTGAAATTGAAAATTATAAAGCAGTAGGGTATCTAACTAAAAGGCTGTGTAATCATTTAAGTTTTGATGAAATATTTCCGCTGATTGAAGAATTGAAGGTGGAAATATACGAAGATAAGATAAAAGATTTAATCTTATCTAAAATTACTTTAAACGACTACTCTTTAAAATATTGTTTTCATAAAACCATCATAATATTATTATTACAATCTTATTATTCCGACAGGAGTATAGTTAAAGAATATAAAAGTCTTCTTGAATTAGAATTTAGAGAAAGTATATTGGACTCATTACAAGATCGACATAAAGAATACAACTTATCTTGCATAAAAGAAGATGTTATTAATGACTTATTAACGAATAAACAATCTAAAATTTTAATTGTCTAATGATATAATAATCCAATGCAGTATCATTTTATCGATAGATAAGAAAATGGGAATATTTATGAAAACTAGATAATAAAACTCCATTAATCTTAAATATTTAAATGAGCTATCAGTCAAATCAGATATTCAAGAAATCAACTAAGATTTCTCGTCTTCGTAAGCTATATTTTAATCTAATATAGTCAAAACCATAGTCAAAGATTATTTTAAGGTAAGAAAACACCCTTAAACCTTGACCTCATGCTATTCCTAAGAGACGCGGGTTCGACTCCCGCCGTCTCCATAGCTAAAGCTAATCAATAATTATTCACTGTCCGAAAAAGGGGGCTAGACTACAGGCACCCAAAAAGAGTTGCATATTAATAACCACAAACTGCTTCTTATGACAGTAAACAAACCATTCTTTTCCGTTGTGGTGATTTGGTCTCTTCAATATCAAATGGAACATTCGGAGAACTACTCATTTACTTAAATGAGAATAGAATATTTAGACTCAGGCATGACCTACGCCTTCCAACGAATATCTACAGTATATCATTATTTGTTAGTAAAAATAATTCTTATAACCTCTTGTCCTGTTTGAATATATGATCTTAAATATTGCAAAACACTAGATATGCATAAAGAAAAACAAGAGGCCAATCAATAAATGATTGATTGACCTCTGCTTGTTGTTTATACTATTTTATTGTGTAAAGCTAAAGTTTTGTATTGCGCAAGTTCTACAATTCATTAGGTGTAAATTTTCGAGGTTAACTATCAATATCTTCTAAACAAATCCATTCCATAGGTTCAATAAAATGCATATTGAAAGGGTTTTTAAATCTTTTTTTGTAAATCACTTTTTTAATTCCGCATTGATTTAATAATTTAGTACAATTGTCACAGGGTTCAAGTGTGACATATACGGTCGCTCCTTGTAAATCATCTATGTCATTAGTGGCTAAAATTGCATTTGTTTCAGCGTGTACTTGTCTTACACAGCGTCCGTCATTAGACATAACATGACCAACCTCATCACATGGTTTATATCCTTTGACTGCCGCATTCCAGCCCGTTGAGACGACGATATTATTATTCACAATAACACAACCGACATTCAATAGATTACAAGTAGCTTTTTTAGATATTTTTTCAGCCATTGCCATATAGCTTAAATCCTTTGCTGTGATCAAATAAAAGCCCCCCTCTCTCATAGGCCAACTCCAATATATTTACGCAGAAGTTTTTGTTTTATGAATAGGATTTATGATTTTTTAAGTATTTTACTAAACCATTTTCATTAAGAATTTTCACCATAACATCTGGCATTTGGGCGCCTTGATAACTTTCACCATTGTTAATGTTATTTACGACTCCAGTTTTAATATTAATCTCCAACGTGTCGGCAGATTTAATGTCATACTTGCGAAGTTCAATCAACGGAAGCCCAATATTAATAGCGTTACGGAAAAAAATTCTCGCAAACGAATGTGCTACAACAAGTGAGATTCCAGCAGACTTTAACGCGAGTGGAGCTTGTTCACGTGATGACCCGCAACCGAAATTCTCACCAGCAACTAGAATATCGCCTGGTTGTACAATTTTATGAAAGTCGGGATCGATGTCCTCTAATACATGGTTAGCAAGTTGTTGCATATCTAGTGTCTTTGTATATTTACCGGGTATAATTCGATCCGTATCAATATTATCACCATATACATGAGCTTTACCTTTAATTATCATGTTAGATTGATAACCTCCTTTTGGGATTTGTAATCTTGCCTTTTAATGCAGCTGATGCGACGAAAGCCGGGGAACCTAAGTAGATATTGGAATTACGATTACCCATTCTTCCTTGAAAATTTCGATTTGTCGAGGATGCGATGTTTTCATTGTTCCCTGGAATACCCTGATGAGTCCCAACACACGGTCCACAACCAGCAGGTAGGAAAGTTGCTCCGGCAGCAGATAAAACCTCTACTGTCCCATCGGACAAGGCGTCCTGAAATACTTTTCTAGAAGCAGGTGCAATAATCAATCGGACATTGGGATGAATCTTTTTACCTTCGAGGATATCTGCAGCGGCATGTAAATCTTCTAATCTTCCATTTGTACAACTTCCAATAAAGGCTTGCTGAATGGTAATATCTTCTATTTCTGAAATGCCTTTTATATTGTCAGGAGAGTGTGGAACAGCAATTTGAGTTTCTAACTGACTGACATCTATTTCAATGGTTTTCACATAGTGCGCATCTGGATCTGCCTTAACCGGGTCATATTTATAAGGAAGCTCTAGTCCTTTTAAATCTACAAGTCCAGCTTTTGCACCCATTTCTATGACCATGTTTGCGATTACCATACGGCTATCTAGACTCATTTTCTCGATAACTTCTCCCGTAAATTCTATCGCTTGGTATGTCGCACCTTGAATTCCAAATCTACCAACCAAGTGTAAAATTAAATCTTTTGCAGTTACACCTTTTTGCAATTTTCCAGTAAGATTTATTTTAATCGTCTCGGGAACTTTAATCCAAGTTTTACCTGTTAACATTACACCAGCCAAATCCGTAGACCCAACACCTGTTGCAAAGGCACCTACAGCACCGTAAGTACAAGTGTGGGAATCTGCTCCCAGAACAAGTTGCCCAGGCTTAACGTGATGATTATCCATTATTAACTGATGGCAAATCCCATCACCCACATCGTAAAGTTTAATACCTTGCTCGTTAGCAAATTCCCTCATCAAGTCATGAAGCACTGCAATACCTTCGTTTGGAGCGGGGGATGCATGGTCTATAACAAGAATCATTTTATCTGAATCCCATACTTTTTTTCCGCCCATATTCTCAAACGCCTTGATTGTAAGTGGGCCTGTTGTATCTGTAGCCATAACTAAATCTACATCTACAATCGCGATATCCCCAGCCCTCGCTTTTTTTGAAGAGTGATTTGAAATGATTTTTTCAATAATTGTCTGTCCCATAATGAATCACCTTTCAATTTAGAAGTATTTTAATGATTAATAAATAATAATTAATTTTTTAGGTACACTCAATCGAGAACAAAACGGGTTCATAATGTGGAACCCGTTCTAAAAACAATTGGAGTTAACTCAATATTAAAAGAATTAATTTAATTGTCAAGTGTGTCGGAAGTTAATCTCGTTATACTATTCAGAATTATCCATTGACTTTATTGAATCATGGGTGTTAGAATACATATATCTAAAACGCGTTTCATATTGTGGATTGAAGGTGATTTTTAAATGAATTATCTAGATAAAGTAGCAAGTTTTGCGCATTCGTTATCTATTTTCAATATTACGGAAGAAGTTAGAGAAAGGGTTAAATTGCTAATACTGGATACTTTCACAGCCATTGTGGTTGGAAATCAACATTTGGAAGTATCCCAGCTTGCTGATTCTGTAACTAGTTTCAAATCTACAGGAAACAATGAGTTAGGTTTTATCCTTGGAACAAATATGTTGACTGATTATCGAACAGCCGCCTTCATCAATGGAATTGGAATGGTTTCTGATGAGTTGGATGAAGGAAATCAAATTGCAAAAGGGCATCCTGCCTGCCACTATTTTTCTGCACTATTGATGCTTGCGTTACAAAATAAGAAATCTGGAAGCGATTTCTTAACCGCGTTTATCGTAAATTATGAAATAAGTGTACGAATGGGGGCTTCAGTCCAATTAAAGCGGTCGATACATCCCCATGGGAACTGGGGAGTTTTTGCCAATGGTTTTGGAGTTGGAAAGCTTTTAGGTTGGGAAAATAAGAATGATTATATTCAGGCAGCGATGCTAAGTACAAGCTTTAGTATGCCAACACTTTGGCAATCAGTCTTAGAGGGGCACCAAGTGCGAAATATAATGATTGGATTAAATAACCTACACACAACCTTACTTCCAGATTTGGTGGAATCCGGGTTTAGTGCATCGGCATTCACGCCAGAAAAGATTTTTAATGGCGTATTAGCGGATAGCTTTGACACTACTTACATCACTAAAAATTTAGGGGAAGAATTCTATTTGTTAAGTAGTTATTTCAAATTTTATCCTTATTGTCGGTTTTGTCACTCACCTATCGATGCAACCTTGAGCTTAATAAAAGGGAGGAAAATCGATGAAATTAAAGGGGTATATATTGAAACTTATTCTTCGGCAGCAAAATTAAAAGAACAAAAAGTTGAAAATGAATTCGCTGGAAAATTTTCAATTCCCTATGCAGTTGCAATGGAATTAAGTAATAGAAGATATCCTTTAATAAATGGGAGGGAAAAAGAAAGAAAAATTCAGGAACTTATGAAGAAGATTTTCGTTTTTGAGAAGAAGTTATATACAGAATTACTTCCAAATAAAAGAATAACAACTGTAAAAATTGAATGGGAGAATGGTGAAACGAATAGCACGACAGTTCAGAGAGCGAAGGGTGATATTGATGAATATAAACTTACGGAGAAAGTAATTCTAAAGAGCAAAGAGTATTTGTTCCCTATTTTAGGAGAGGACAAAGTCGAACGATTTATTGAAACCGTATTGAAACTGGATCGAGTAGAAGAACTCACTACTGTGATAAAGCCACTTGTAAAAGAAATCTAAGAGTACGAAAAGAGGGGATTAATTCATGTGGGATGCTGAAGTAGATGTTGCAATAGCTGGCGCTGGGGGATGTGGTTTAATTGCTGCATTGGCAGCAGCTGATCATCGGCTAGAGGTTGCTGTCTTTGAGAAAACCGATCATGTATTAGGTAATACAGTCGCTAGTGCTGGAATGATTCCGGCAGCTGGGACAAGCTTCCAGAAAGAACATGGGATTTACGAAACAGCGGAAGAGATGGCAGAAGATATTTTCAGGAAAAACAAATACGAAAGCGATCCAGAATTGACTATAGCACTTTGTAAGGTATCTTCACAATTAGTAGAATGGATGTCAGACCGATTAAAAATAAATCTTAGCTTAGTAAAGGAATTCAAATATCCTGGTCAACGAAACTATCGAATGCACGCACCCCCATCTAGATCGGGTATGGAATTAATGAGGGGATTAAAAAGAAATATTACAGCCCGTAGCAATATTCATCTATTGCTAAAATCGCAAGTAACTAAATTAATCACGGGCAAAAACGGAGAAGTGATTGGAGTAGAGGTGAAAACGACAAATGGATACCAAAAAATAAAAGCTAATAAAGTTATTTTAGCAACTAACGGTTTTGGTGGAAATATTGATATGGTGAAACGGTTTATCCCGGAAATTTCAGATTCCTTATATTTTGGTTATGAAGCCAATACGGGAGATGGTATTAAGATGGCAATGGCAATTGGGGCTGATGTATCTAATATGGGGGCATACCAAGGGCATTCGGCAGTTAACCAAGCTACAGGTGTTTTAGTCACATGGGGTACCGTAATGATGGGGGGATTCATGATTAATGAAAATGGTATAAGGTTTGGAGACGAGACAAAAGGTTACTCAGAGTTTGCCATAGAGGTTATGAAACAACCAAATCAATTAGGATATCTTATTTTCGATGAAGAGATTTATGGAAAATTAATTTCGATAGAAGACTTCAAATACTTAGATGGTGTAAATGCGTTTAAGACTTCATTAACTATAGAAGGTTTGGCTGAACAATTGGGTGTAGCTGAAACAAGTTTATCAGATACTTTTTGTGCATTCCAAAAAAATACTAACGGACAGAGTGATAGATATGGTAGAACAGATTTTCCACAGAAGCTGGAAGGCCCTTTCTACGGAATAAAGGTTGTACCAGCATTATTTCACACTCAGGGAGGGGTGAAAATTAATTCTAATGCGCAAGTAATGACTGAGAAAAATATAATCATTAAAAATCTTTATGCTGGCGGCGGTGCTGCGGTAGGAATTTCAGGTAATCATGCTTATGGTTATATGTCGGGTAATGGATTGTTAGCCGCGTTAGGTTTGGGGAAAATAGCAGGAGAACATGCGGCTAAAGCTATAAAAAAAGAAAGGATTGAAGCTTAAATGAGTTTTGTTTGGGAAGATGCATTGACACCGGTTGATAAAATTGTTATTCAAAAAGGGGGGTACGGTAAAAGTAGAGGATTAGGAAAAAAACCGCTTCTTGTCATTATAGACGCTCAACATAATTACGTTGGTGCAGATGAACCAATCGAAAATCAATTAGATCAATGGCCTAGTGGTGGCGGAATGGCAGCCTGGGCAGGTATTCGCCAAATTAAAAAATTGAAAGAACAGGCTAAGGAAAAAGAAATCCCTGTTCTTTATACAAGAAACGTTCAAAAGAAGACGAGCAATTTTGATTCATTTGCTACTAAAACAAAGCGAGATAACACGAAATACATCGACGGGAATCCTGCGACGGATATTGTTCAGGAGATAGCACCTGAGGAAGAAGATATAGTTGTTGATAAAAGCTATGCAAGCGCTTTCTTTGGTACACCTCTTATTAGTTATCTAATTAAGATGGGGGTGGACACCCTAATTATTGTAGGAGGATCAACGAGTGGTTGTGTAAGGGCGACAGCTGTAGATGCCGTAACACGAAATTTTAATGTTGCAGTTGTTGAAGATGCAGTGTATGACAGAATTGAATTATCACACAAAGCAGGCTTATTGGATTTGTGGATGAAGTATTGTGACGTTATCAAAACGAATGAAATAGTGGAATATATGAAAAAAATAAATAGCAAAGACTAAAAAAGGGGCGTAATTATCATCGATTTACTTATAAAAAATGGCTATGTTGTTATACCTCGTCAAGGAGTACAAGAAGTAAATATTGGAGTTAAAAAAGGTAAAATTGCCGGAATATTCAGTGTGGGGGAGGAGGTCCAAGCTGATGAAGTCATTGAGGCAAAGGGATTGCATGTATTTCCAGGTTTAATTGACGCTCATCAGCATCTAGGAATCTATAATTCTATCGAGTACGACTTCCGAGATACAAAACAGCATGCAGTCGGTGGAGTTACAACAATCGTAAACTATGATAGACAACCTGTAAGTTATTTAGATTATTTCCCAAAAGTAAAAGAGATAGGCGAGAAAAATAGTTATATAGACTTTACCTATAGTCTTGGGATTTTAAAGGAAGAACATTTAAACGAGCTTGAAGAGTTAGTTGAAACACATAATCTTACATCCTTTAAGTTTTTTCGAAATTACGAACGACAACTGAATGATAAGTTCAAGATTAGTGATGGAATTGATTTGTCGAGTTTTGATTTGATGAAAATACTAGAAAGATTTAAAGAGATTTCACCAAAGTTACTGTTATCTGTCCACTGTGAGAATATGGATATTAATCGAAAACTAACTGAACAGTTAATACAAAGTGGCGAGGACAATGGACTACGTACTTGGTCAAAAACAAGTCCGGGTTACGCTGAAGCGGAATCCTTATTAAGTACCTTATATTTAAATCATGTTATTGGTGGAAATTTGTTCATTGTTCATCTAAGCTCAGCCGAAAGTGTAGATGTGTTGGAAAATACACCTTGGCTTCGCGAGAAAGGTGTAGTGATAGAAACTTGTCCGCATTATCTTTGTTTCAGCAAAAATCATGAAGTTGGTATAAAGGCCAAAGTCGGCCCACCTATTCATGCAAAAGAGGATTCTGAGCGACTTTGGGACGGAATTCGAAATGGAACTATAAACGCAATAGGTACGGATCATGTACCCAATTCATTACAAAAAAAGCTTGGAGAAAATGGTGGAGTTTGGGAAACACAATTCGGATTCCCAGGTATGGGAACACTTCTACAAGTCATGTTGACCGAGGGATATAAGAAGCGAAATATACCGCTTGAGCGAATCGCTGATATTACATCGTTGCAATTAGCTGAGTCTTACAACTTGCAAGATAAGGGGCGGATTCAGGTAGGGGCGGATGCAGATTTCGCAATTGTTGACTTGAATCAAAGTAAAAAAGTAACAGTAGATTGCTTGAATTCAAAAACTGATTACAGTATCTATGACGGTATGGATTTAACGGGGTGGCCGGTATTTACAATTAGTCGCGGGGAAGTGATTGTGGAAAATGGTATTCCGACGAAAGAGAATGGACGGGGTAAATTCATTAAGAGATTTATTTAAGTGGTAGTTAAACTGAAAAATAGGGGGCATTTAATTGAAGAGAATACTAGTGTTAATAATGATGTCGGTATTACTCGTAATTGTAGGGGCTTGTAGTGATTCAAATGTACAAGGTAGTGATTATGAAAGTGATGGGAACTCGGTGAAAATAGGTTCAATTCACCCTCTAAGTGGCGGATTAGCACAGGAGGGGCAGGAAATGCGTGATGCGATTCGCCTTGCAATCGAAGAGGTAAACGAGGCGGGCGGCATTAAGTCATTAGATGGAGCAAAAATTGAACTTGTTGAAAGTGATCATGAAGGATTAGCTGAAAAAGGAGTTACAGAGGTACAAAAATTAGATAGTGCGAAAGTTGTTGGTATTATTGGGACATATTCAAGTGGAGTAGCACTTCCGGCGACGCAAGAAGCCGAGAGAAGTGGAATACCGTTTGTTGTAGACATTGGTTCCGCTGATGAAATCACTGAACGAGGATTTAAATATACATTTCGTATGCAGCCGCCAGCAACTTCATTCTCAAAAGATTTTCTAACATACTTTGAAGAAATAAACAAGTCTACAAATACTCCTTTGAAAACTGCAGTAATAGTTCATGAGGACAGTGTATTTGGCTCTAGTATCGCCAAAGCCATAAACGAACAAGCCGAAGAGTATGAGTTAGAGGTATTGGCAACATTACCGCATTCAGCCGCGACCGCGGATTTATCGACCACAATTAACAAAATTACTTCACTAAAACCCGATATCGTATTATCTACCACTTATTTACGCGATGGGGTAATGCTTGTCGAAGGATTGCAAAATACTAAATTCACACCGAAAGCTATAATTGGAGTTGCTAATGGAGCATTTAGTAATGCAAGTTTCATTACGGACGAAGCAGCTGCAAATCAAAATTTAATGGATGTTAACTACACTATTAACCCTAAAAGTGAAGAGGCAACAAAAGTAAAAGAAGCTTACCTGGAAAAATATAATAAACACTTAGGTCCTAATGCTGCATACTCGTATATGGCAGCGAAAGTATTAATTGATGCAATCGAACGAGCGGGTTCAACTGATCGAACCGCAGTGATGCAAGCATTGGAAGAAACTGATTATACGGATCATATACTCCCGCAAGACACTATTAAATTCGATGAAAAAGGACAAAATATTAATGCTCGTGCTGTATTGAACCAAATTTTTGAAAATGAATCAAAAGTTGTATATCCAGAAGAGTATCAAGAAGTGGAATACGTATATCCAGCAAATTAATATTATCGGAACAAGAGACATAAATCTTGTTCCGTATTCTAAACAAAGGGGGGGGAATAATGTCATTAGAATTATTTCTACAGTCTCTCGTAGACGGTTTGTTGATGGGAGGGGTTTACGGACTTGTTGCAATTGGTTTAACAATAATATTTGGTGTTATGAAAGTCATTAACTTTGCTCAAGGAGCATTAATGATGTTGGGGATGTACGTAACTTATTGGTTATTTGCTTTGCTTGGTTTGAATCCATATTTATCTATTCCTATAAGCGCGATTGTCCTATTTTTTATAGGTGTTGGAATTCAAAAAGGAATTTTATCGAAAATGATGGATGCCCCGGAACATAATCAGTTATTAGTTACGCTGGGTATTATGTTATTTGTAGAGAATTTTGCTCTGGTTTTGTTTAAACCAGACTTTCGTAGTGTAAATGTGGATGGAATGCCCACAACATTATCACTTCTGTCTATAAACATTAACACCGGGAAACTGATTGCATTTGTCTTTGCCATAGTATTAACGATTGTTTTATTTTGGTTTTTGAAACATACATTTTTGGGGAAAGCAATCCGAGCAACTTCAATTAATAGACAAGGGGCAGCGCTCCTTGGAGTGAATACTAATAGAATAAATTATATTGCTTTTGGTCTTGGCGCTGGACTTGCTGCAATTGCTGGATCATTAATTACACCATTCTTTTATACGTCGCCGGATGTTGGAAGTGCATTTATTCTAAAGGCGTTTGTTGTTGTTGTTCTTGGTGGATTGGGCAATGTTTTGGGCGCATTAATTGGTGGATTAGTAATCGGAATAGCGGAATCTCTTGGGGGAGTTTTTTTACCAGGAAGTTTAAAAGAATTGATGACATATCTTATTTTTATTCTAGTGTTACTATTTAGGCCGAATGGGATGTTTGGAGGGAAAGTGAAATGAATAAATCCTTGGCATTAGTTGCGTCTATACTTGCCCTCTTGGTAATATTCCCCGTATTCATCGAGAGCCAGTATATAATGCATATTTCAATTCTAATTTTATATTATTCACTTGTAAGCCAAGCTTGGAATATCTTAAGTGGCTATTCAGGACAGTTTTCATTTGGTCATGCGGTATTTTTTGGTACAGGTGCGTATACTTCATCCATCTTATTAACCAAGTATGCTATGACACCTTGGATTGGAATGCTTATAGGGGCGGCTTTTGCAGTTATTATAGGACTAGTTATTGGTTTCTTATCTTTTCGATATAAATTACGAGGTGCATATTTTGCGTTAGGGACGTTGGCTTTTGCTGAAATGTTGAGGATTATTGTTCAAAACTTAGAGTTTTTTAATAAAACTCTTGGAATCTTAATTACAATTAATCCGGATCCATTGATGTTTCAATTCGAATCAAGAATGGGATATTATTACACTATTTTAATCTTTTCAATACTAGCTACTATGCTTGTGTTTTATATTAGTCGGTCAAGATTGGGTTTTAACCTGGTGGCTATAAGGGAGAATGAGGAAGCGGCCCAATCTTTAGGTGTTAACACATTCAAAAACAAAATGATTGCAATCGCCATAAGTGCAGCTATTACAGCTCTTGGTGGAACATTCTATGCACAATATATACTTTACATTGAACCACCGACTACATTTGGAAATGATGTTTCTGTAGCGATTTTATTGCCAGCTATTATTGGAGGGATGGGAACTGTATTTGGACCTTTTGTCGGTGCATTAGTATTGGTTCCTTTGGGAGAGATAACTGCGCATCTATTTGGTGGCTTTGCGGGAGCGCATTTAATGGCTTATGGAGTAATTCTAATTGTAGTTATTCTTTATTTACCTGGAGGGATAGTCGGTTGGATTTTAGAACGACTGAAAATCAGGGGAATAAAGAAAATGTGAAGGAGTGTTTAGTATGTGTTTACTAAAATTGGAGAACGTGACAAAGCGATTTTCAGGTCTTGTTGCGGTTAATAATATTAATCTGACACTATATGAGGGAGAGATATTAGGTTTAATTGGTCCTAATGGAGCAGGAAAGACAACTTTATTTCACTCAATTTGTGGTTTCCATCGCCCAGATGAAGGAACAATTCAATTTATGCAGAAGGATATTCATTCAGAAAAACCAGAATACATTTGCAAGCAAGGGGTGGGAAGGACGTTTCAGGTTGTTCAACCATTTGGAAATTTGACGGTATTGGAAAATGTGATTGTTGGTGCATTTAATACTGTTAAGTCATTTAAAGAAGCCAAGAGCATAGCAGTGAAACAACTTGAATATATGGGAATTGCCCATAAATCACTTGTCGCAATGAAAGATTTGACTTTTGCAGAACAGAAAAAAGTTGAAGTAGCTAGAGCACTAGCAACAAAACCTAAGTTATTATTTCTAGACGAAGTAATGTCTGGGCTCAATCCTTCAGAAGTAAATGAATTTATTGAGTTAATTAAAGACATTCGTAATAGTGGAGTTACAGTTTTCTTTATCGAACATTTAATGTCCGCAGTAATGGCATTGTCAGACCGAGTAGTCGTTATGCATTTAGGTGAAAAAATTGCCGAAGGTACTCCAGCAGAAGTAACAAAGGATCCAAAGGTTATTGAAGCATACCTTGGGGAGGAAATAGCATGATAAAAGTAACTGACTTGGAAACAGGTTACGGAAATATACAAATACTTAGAAAGATTTCCTTTGAAATAAAAAAAGGAGAGGTAGTTAGTATTCTGGGCACAAATGGTGCGGGAAAAACCACAACACTTCGGGCTCTTTCTGGTTTACTTCCTGTATGGGGAGGAGAAATCTATTTTGAAGGTCAGTCTATTCATAAAGCTACTACAGAGCAAATTGTTAAAAGTGGATTAATCCAAGTACCCGAAGATAGGAAGTTATTTACTGAAATGACGGTATTGGAAAATCTAGAGTTAGGTGCATTTATTCCAGGTGTAAGAAAAAACTTAAAAAAAAATATAGACTACTGCTATGAACTTTTTCCGATATTAAAGGACAGAAAGTCTCAAATAGTAGGAACGATGAGCGGTGGTCAACAACAAATGCTTGCCATTGGACGTGCGTTAATGGCTGAGCCAAAGCTATTAATTTTAGATGAGCCATCAATTGGTTTATCACCATTACTAACGCAACAGGTTTTTGATATTATTTCCGACATTAAAGAGCAAGGGGTCACTATTCTATTGGTTGAGCAAAACGTGAACCAAGCACTAAGACTAGCTGATCGTGGTTATGTTATTGAAAATGGTGAAATTGTAATGAAAGGAAACGCCAAAGATTTACTCAATGATGAAAATTTAAAAGCTTCATATCTGGGAACTTCTTCATAAGTGTTAAAGAGAAACGTTAGAAGGGAGGGGCTGAAGTTTATTGATAAAATCATTTCAAAAAATGTTTGCAATTTTATCTCTATTTTCTATGGACCGTACTAGTTTAGCTATAAGTGAGATTGAAGAAGAGTTGAGCTTTCCCAAAAGTACTGTTTTTCGAATCTTGAATACATTGGAAAATGGTGAGTTTATAATCAAGAATCAAGAAAACCACCGATATTCTCTTGGACATCAATTCTTTAGACTCGGCAGCATTTACCAGAGTCAATTAGATTTTCGTTCAGTTGCTTTGCCAATAATGAGGGAATTAGCTGCTAAATCCTCAGAAACTATTGAGTTAAATATTATGGATGGATTAAGTAGGGTTTGTATTGAAAAAATAGATAGTACTTTGACTGTCAGAAACTTTGTTAGGGTAGGCGAACAACAGCCAATTCATTTGGGGGCATCGGGAAAAATACTACTTGCGTTTACTAACAATGAAGAAAAAGAGCGAGTATTGTCTGTTTTGGGAAAGGAACTCGGAAGAAAGGAACAAGATTTGAGGGAAGATTTAGTAAGTGCTTATGAGAAAGGTTATGCTTTTACTAAAGGTGAGCGGGTTTCCGGTAGTTTTGCAATTGCGGCCCCATTATTTGATGTATCTGGAGAATCAATTGCTAGTTTAACATTAGCAGGTCCGATTCAGCGCTTGTCGGAGGAAAGAGAGAACATACTTATTCAATTATTAACGAAAAGCGCGAAAGAAATCTCAAAAAGATTAGGTTATTTACAGACGAAATAAGTATCTTCTAGGAGGACTTATGGAAACACTTAGTCAAAAATTAATGGATGAAACTTGGGATTCTGTTCATTTGAATACGTTGGAATCGGCAAAAAAAGTACTCATTGATACATTAGGTGCGACAATTGCTGGTGTGTATGAACCAAGTATGAAAAAACTGATAGAGCAAGTCGAGGTTTTACATCCTGGATCATATGCAGTATTAGGAACTGACAAATTAGTAGATTTATATACTGCGGCTTTAATTAATGGAGCAGCGACAGTTGCTGTCGAGTTGGATGAAGGAAATCAGTGGAGTAAAGGTCATCCAGCTGCACATGTTGTACCGACGATGCTGACATACGTGCAAACGAAGGATAGATATAGCGGAAAAGATTTTATCTTTAACTTAATTAGAGCTTATGAAGCCTGTTCTCAATTTGGAAGAGCTACTACGTTATGCCCAACTGCTCATGCTCACGGAACCTGGGGAGTTATGGGAGCGGCTGCTAGTGTATTAATGATTGATGATGTAACTAAAGAAGAATTCCTTGCGGGAATAAATATTAGTGCCTCTTTTGCTATGCCTACGATGTGGAATTCTGCGATAGAAGGAGCGTTAATAAGAGATATTTATGTAGGTCAAGCAGTAGAGTCGGGGATAAAAACAGTTTCATTATTAAAATCTGGTTTTTATGCACCTAGGAACAACGTGGAATATATATATGGTGAAGTTATTGGGAATGCATTCGATAAAAGTAGTTTTTGCACTTCTACAAGTGGAAGATGGGATATTGACCAAAATTATTTTAAAACACATGCCTTTTGTCGATATGCACATGCCCCATTAGATGTTCTTAAGTTAATTGTAGAGGAAAATGCTATTCAGGTAGATGATATTAAAAGTATACAAGTAGTTACCTATTCCCGAGCTGCATCGCTGAATAGTAGTGAGTATATTAATGCGCTTTCAGCAAAGTTTAGTATCCCGTATGCATTGTCAGTCTGGTTGCATACCAAGCAGACGAATCATTCAGTATTTAATATTGATTTTATTGAAAATCTACAAATTCGAGAAACTGCAAAAAAAATCAAGGTTATACAATCGACTGAGTTGGAGAAAGATTATCCAAATCATATGCCAGCTGAAGTAGAGGTGATCTTACAATCAGGAAAATCTTTTAAAAATAAATTAAATAATGCTTATGGTGCACCCGGTCATCAATTAACATTTGCAGATGTTATTGAAAAATTTAAAGTGAATACAAAATCACAATTGTCTGCTTCGATACAAAAAGAAATTATTAATTGGATATCTACTATTGAATCTCAATCGAATATGGATGAATTAATCCAACTACTACGCCAAAAATAATTATTAGGCTATAGAGTTGGTTACTTATTTATTTATTTATTTATTTAGATGTTATTAACATTCGGATTTTTAAGTGTAAGGAAACTGAAGGTAACCGGTGTGTAAGTATAGCTGATATATTCGAATCAACTGTATTGAAGCAAGAGTTCAATATAAACAGAAGGGAAATATTAAAAATGACTAACCGTACTGAAAATATAGGGCCATTAGCTGGGATTCGTATCCTCGATTTATCTACGATGATTGCAGCTCCTTATGGCGCTACTTTGTTAGGTGATTTTGGTGCTGAAGTGATTAAAGTAGAAATACCAGGACAAGGAGACACATTACGGGGTATGGGGCCGTTTAAAGGGGATGAACCATTACGATGGCCTACAATGTCTAGAAATAAAAAGTCTATAACGCTTGATTTGCGTCGTAAGGAAGGTAAAAAAATATTAAAGAAGCTTGTTGCAAAATCTGATGTTGTTATTGAAAATTTCCGCCCCGGTACACTTGAACGGTGGGATGTTGGTTACGATGAATTAAAAAAAAGTAATGAAGAATTAATAATGATTCGTGTTACTGGTTATGGTCAAACAGGACCATATTCACATAAAGCAGGATTCGGTACACCTGCAACTGCCTTTAGCGGATTTACTTATTTACACGGTTATACTGATCGTCCTCCAATCAGTCCGTCATTTTCATTAGTAGATTATATTACAGGTGTTTACGTTGCATTCGCTACATCAACAGCCCTTTATTATAGGGATGCTGGAAAAGATGGAGAAGGACAATTTGTTGATATAGGATTATACGAATCTGTTTTCCGTATGATGGAATTTTTAGTAACTGATTACGATCAGAACGGGATAGTTAAAGAGCGATCACCTGGATTAAGCGGGCATTCAAGTCCAGCCGGAACATTCCAAACTAAAGATGGACACTGGGTTGTTTTGGTAACAAGCTCAGATCGGACATTTGAACGTCTAGCCGAAGCAATGGGTAGAATGGACATGCTTAAGGATGAGCGTTTTTATACAAATGCCGTACGATTACAAAATTTTGAATTAACGAATGGTATTGTAGCAGATTGGGTTAAAACAAAAAAACGAGATGAATTACAAGAGTATCTCGATGATTTTGGTGTACCAATCAGTCCAATTAATAGTATAGAAGATATATTTAAAGATGAACACTTTAAGGCAAGAGAAAATATTGTGCAAATTGAACATCCAAGACTTGGTAAATTAAAAATGCCCGGAGTAATACCTAAATTTTCAAAAACTCCTGGTTCAATTCGAAATATCGGTCCGGATTTAGGCGCAGACAATGATGATATTTTGAAGAATTTAATCAATTTATCAGACGAAGAAATTCGCCTGTTAAAAGAGGAAAATATTATATAAGGGGAGGTTGAATAATGGGAAAGTTAGATGAAGTAGTCATTACGGAAGTATCTCCAAGGGACGGATTCCAAAGTCTCCCGCAAATAGTACCTACAGAAGAAAAAATTGATTTTATAAATCAGATTTTAAATTGTGGTTTTAAACAAGTTGAAGTAACTTCGTTTGTTCATCCTAAAGCAATTCCGCAAATGAGTGATGCTGACGAAGTATTACAAAGGATAAAAAGACCAACTGATGTAACCTTACGAGCACTTGTACCAAATTTACACGGATTAGAACGTGCAATAAAAGCAAAGGTTGATAAAGTTAAGCTAATGTTATCCGCTACAGATTCTCATAGTTTAAACAATGCGAATGAAAAAACAATAGATGCCATGCGAGGTTTTGAGTCGCTTGTAGAAAAAGCAGAAGAGAATTCAATTCAATTAGAGGGATCAATTTCCGTTGCATTTGGTTGTCCTTATGAAGGACTTGTCCCTATTGAGAGGCATATTGAAATTTGTAAACGCTATGAACAATTGGGGATTACCGATATTTCATTAGCAGACACTACGGGGATGGCGAACCCAGACAGCATTAAGCGAATCATTTATAGTCTAAAGACCCAATTTCCTGAGTTTTGTTATTCGCTTCACCTTCACAACACAAGGGGGATGGCGTTTGCTAATGCAGTCGCCGGTTTTGAAGAGGGGATTGTTGATTTTGATAGCTCTTTGGCAGGATTGGGCGGCTGTCCTTATGCACCGAATGCAAGTGGAAATATTGCCACAGAGGATTTAGTTCACGGATTTCAAGAAATGGGAATAAAGACAAATCTTAATCTTGACCGGATTATTGAGGTAGCAAAAAAATTACAAATTAGTTATCCGAAAGAATCTGAAAGCTTTATCCTCAAAGCAGGAAAAGTTTCTGACTTACACATAGCACCAACGGAGCAAATCAAGTTAGGCAAGTAACGTAAAGGGATAATTAGCACCATTCAATCTTTTCTTTATTTCAGTAGTTACAATATATCAATTTCTCCAAAGTTAACACCGATTATTGCAAACATACAATCAAAATTAATACCTTCTATAGTGACGCGTACCTGTGCCAGGAACTATTCGAACGATACATTACAATTGCATAAAGCTAAAATGAAATCCAACATTACCAGTGTTTATTTTGATATTATTCGGGTTTTTATTCAGAACAGTGAATTGTCATAATTCGACTTTGCACAGGCGCCCGACACTAAAACCCTATAGAGCAGTCTTTGTTAATCATTTGTCTGCTCCATAGGGTGATAATATAACATTGTCAAACTCGTTCTTTAAATTAACATACCAGCAATTGCTGCACTTAATAGGTTCGCCAACGTTGCAGCAATAATTGCTCGCATTCCGAGCTCCGCAATATCTTGTCTTCTTGACGGCGCCATTGCACCTAATCCGCCGATTAACATGGCGAGTGCTGAAAGGTTTGCAAAGCCACAAAGTGCAAAAGTAATCATCGCTACACTTTCAGGAGATAAGTTTGCAATTTCAGCGGCAAATGAAGTGTAGGCAACAAACTCGTTTAGTACAAGTTTTTGACCAATAAAAGAAGCCGCTTGTAATGCTTCTTCCCACGGTACGCCAATGAGAAGGGCAAGGGGGAAGAATAGATAACCTAAAATCTGTTCTAGTGTCAATGATTCGAGTCCGAAAATTCCGCCTATTGACCCGATAATTGTATTCGCTAAAAAGATAAGCGAGATAAAAGCAATTAATAATGCCCCAACACCGGCTGCTATTTTCAGTCCATCCATAGCGCCACGAGAAGCTGCGTCAACAATATTTCTCGATTCCTCGTCCTTAATCATGACTACACTTTCATCTGTATTTATCTTTTCAGTTTGGGGAACGATTATTTTTGCGAATAATAATCCTGCTGGAGCGCCCATAAATGCTGCAGCTAGTAAATAATTAATCGGAACACCGAGCATCGCATATCCGCCTAAAACAGCACCTGATACACACGCCATTCCACCGACCATAACGGCAAATAATTCGGATTTAGTCATTTTCTCGATATATGGCTTAACGACCAATGGCGCTTCAGTTGGACCTAGAAAAATATTGGCGGCAGCTGACATGGATTCAGTATTACTAGTCTTAAGTGCTTTTGCCAAAAGTCCACCGATGACTTTCGTTGCAAACTGCATGATTCCGAGATAATAAAGTACAGAAATTAATGAAGCGAAGAAAATGATGATGGGTAGTACTTGAAATGCAAAGGTAAAGCCTGCGCCTTCTATGTTCAAGACGCCCCCGAATAAAAACTGAATACCAGCATTAGAGGAGTCAATCACTTTTTGAACAATCCCTGAAATGACTTCAATGATTTTTCTACCAAATTCCCATTTCAATACGATAAATGCAAAAACAAGTTGAATCGCTAAAGCACCAAAAATAGTTCTTGGATTAATAGATTTACGTGCTGTGGATGATGCGAATGCAATTGCTAGAATTCCGATAATCCCTACTATTCCATAGATATACTGCATAATTTCTCCCCAATCATTGTGTATGATATATATAAATAAGTTCTAAATTTTTATGAGTAAATGACTTCTGTTGTTTCAAATCAGCAGGAGTCCAAACTCCCGCTGATAATAATATCGGATTTAAAATTATTTAGAATTCTCGCCGGTTACTCGACGAGCCAATTCCGTCATGTAATCGAAGAAAGCATCGCGATCTACATCATACACAACGTTTACGGGTCTACCATCAGCTGTTTCAACTGTACGTCCTTGGCTTGGGCCGTCCGTGATAACAGTACTGTTAATTGTTTCTACTTTCACAAGATCTTTTTTGCCGATTGTTGCAGTCGTTAGCACGTCCCATAAATAGTAAGTTGAGTTCGTTGAGAAATGCACGAGCGGCGGTACCATCGCATAACATTGGCCGAGGAAGTCCACCCCGATATTGCTACGCTCTTTTGCCCAACGTTCACGCACATCTAATGTTAATGGCACTTGGTTTGTACTTTCGAGTGCGACTAAATCGATTTCAATATTTGTTTCCCATACGCGACCCGCAGCTTCTGGATCCCAGAATACGTTCCATTCAGCCGTTCCATCATGTTCAGGTTCCGCCACATTTCCTGCCTCTCTAAACGTACCGCCCATCCAAATGAGTTTTTCAATTTTCTCTTCGATATCCGGTGCAATGTCTAGTGCGCGTGCAAGGTCTGTCAAAGGTCCTGTAAATAATAGAGTCGTTTTTTCATCTCTGTTACGAATTGCATCGATCATATGCAGATGTGCTGGCTTTTCTGCTACTGGTGTGCGTATCTCTCCAGA
Organism: Sporosarcina ureilytica; assembly: GCF_001753205.1. Lineage (GTDB taxonomy): Bacteria > Bacillota > Bacilli > Bacillales_A > Planococcaceae > Sporosarcina > Sporosarcina ureilytica. Next base: position 1,536,525 of record NZ_CP017560.1, read on the forward strand.
TTCATTTAAAATCGGTAGTGCATCTACGTAAAAAGCATGCATACGCCAATCTTTTGGAAAAGGATTTTTACCACGTGAATTTGACTCTGCTACATCTAGTCCGCCGTTTCCAAAGCGGTCGATAATTTTTCGACTAGCAAATACCGCTGGCTCTAAATAACAATCGGCAGGAATTACGGATACACCTGTCAATTCAACGTTATCCATTTGAAGTAATAAAAATAGTGAAATGAGATCATCAACCCCACCATCATGATTGAAATAAATAGGTTTATTTGCCATTCAAATTCGCTTCCTTTTTACTTAGAATTGTTTTGCCGAAAATAATAAAAGAACCGAGATAGATTTCTCTACCTCGGTTCTTTTTACATTTAGAAATACTGGAATGTATTATTAAAAAATAATACATTCCTAGTCGTTCTTCATGTAGTCCGGTCTTTTACGGTTACCAGGTAGAAACGCTTAGACCATATTTCTAAGCATATACATTCAAGAAGCTTCTATTCAGTTTTTCGACTTTTATAAAATAGCATCCTATTTTAAACGGGTCAATAGTTAGTGTAGATGTTGTTTTTTTTCGATAATTTTATAATCACTTTTCGAATATGAGTAAAACAACATGTATGCGTATTCAAATAATGATTTTTTTATTTGGGAAAGAGGCGGCTTAATCACTTATGAAAGGCTGTATCCATTGCAAAATAGTATAAATGATAGGGAGGGTAATAAAACAGAGAAGTGTAGTGAGGATAACGCCGAATGATGCAAAAGAAGTATCTGCACCAAATTTTTGTGCATAAACAGAAGTAGTTGTCGCACTCGGCATTGCGGCTGTCAGTATAGCAACAATGATTAGCGAACGTGGAACAGGAAGAAATATAAATACAAGTAAGCTTAAAGGAATAATCATTAATTTAAGTATAGCCGCGATCCATATATACTTGTTTTTACCATACTGTATAAAATCTTTTATTCGAATGTCTGCAAGAAAACTCCCAATCAAAATCATCGATAAAGGAACCGTCATTTTCCCAACATCTTCAAACGTCGTCAAAATGATGTCCGGCCAACTAAGCGGAAGAAATAGCATACATACGCCAACGAGTGTTGAAAGGATCCCGGGATTGAAAAATAACATACGCCAATTTACACTTCGGTCATGCATCGTAAATATATAAATTCCATACGTCCAAATTAATATTAAGTAACAAATATTAAATATCGTTAAGTAAATAATTCCTTGCTCAGCCATCAAAATATGAATAACAGCAAACCCAATAAATCCTTGATTGCCGAAGATAATTAAGCTCTCATATACACTTTTTTGTTCGTTAGGAAGTGCGGCTTTTTTTCGTAGTCTAGCCGCAATGAACACGGATAGAGATAGTACAAAAATAGACATAATGACAAGCCAAATAAAATCGATTAACAATTCAATGGAATAGGTCGTTTGAAGTGAGAACAAGATGAGCGCAGGCAAAGTAACATAAAGCATGAGCTGTGTCATGACCTGATTTGCATGTTGATTGAATACGCGTAATTTGCGAGCAGTAAAGCCAATCATAGCCATCATATAAAGCGGCAACATCGCTAACACAAAATCGCTAATGGATAGCAAAACTGTAACTCCTTTAGATTGTTTTTGTAATTTATGGTTGCAGAGGAGAAAAGGTGAAAAGAGTGATGGGTATCTGAGGAATCTTGGTTGGTGACAGTCACTCACACAACTTGAACACTATTCTGACAACAATGGTGGAGTGGTTACGAATCTTCGGTTGAGGAGGTTTTGTTGGAATGCACTAAGTGGTTCTTATACTAGTCTTCTGCTAAATTACGGGGACTTGTGCAAGACATGATTCAGGAAATGAACAAAAATGTATATGAAAAATTAAAAGCCAATCAATTTAATATTTGATTGGCCTTTGTTAGTATAGTTACCTTAAGTTAAAGATTATAATTGCACTTTACGCAGGCACCGTTATTAATCTCGCTTAAGTGAATATCTGTTTTCCGCATAAGGTAATTCTAAGTTTTCTCGTAATGTAGTCCCTTCGTATTCTGTCCGGAATATGCCACGCTTTTGTAGGATAGGAACAACTTTATCAACAAATGCAGTTAACTCGCTTGGCAAATTAGCAATTAACATAAAACCATCTGCCGCGTTCTGCTCGTACCACGCTTCGACAAGATGAGCGACTTGCTCCGGTGTTCCCATAAAAGGTGTGCGGGGTGTCGCTTCTCTTAACGCTACTTGACGAAGGGTTAAGTTTTTCTCGCGTGCTTCAGACTTAATGCGGTCCGTATCGCTTCTGAAACTATTTTTGCCAATGCATCCTATATCCGGGAAAGGTTCATCCAATGGATATTGAGAAAAATCATGATGCTCAAATAGGCGACCTAAAAAAGCGAGTGCTTGTTCAATCGTCACCAAACTAGAAAGTTCTTCGTATTTCCGTTCCGCTTCTTCTTCTGTATGTCCAATAATCGGGCTAATTCCTTGTAAAACAATCACGTCGTGAGGGTTACGACCAAGTTTAGCTGTTTGCTTTTTCACATCAACATAATATTGCTGCGCCTCTTCTAAAGTAGGCATAATGGCGAAAACTGCATCTGCAACTCGTGCGGAAAACGCAATCCCTGCTGCTGATGAACCTGCCTGAAAGATTACAGGTTGTCCTTGCGGCGAACGCGCGATATTCAACGGTCCTTGCACAGAGAAAAACTCACCTTTGTAATTCAATGTATGTAATTTTTTTGGATCAAAAAATTGTCCAGACGCTTTATTGCGAATAAAAGCATCATCTTCCCAAGAATCCCATAAGCCTTTCATAACCTCAACGAACTCGGCAGCCATCTGATAACGCATCGCATGGCTTGGATGATCTTTTACTTCTTTACTAAAATTTAATGCTGTCTTTTCCAGTCCTGACGTCACCGCATTCCATCCCGCTCGACCTCCACTTAACATATCTAGTGAAGCAAACTGTCGCGCCGCTGAAAACGGTTCACTATAGGAAGTCGATAATGTGCTCACTAGTCCGATGTTCCATGTCACCGGTGCTAGTGCGGAGAGAATCGTGAGCGGTTCAAATCGATTCAAGTAATGTGGGTTCGATTTTTCGTTGATGTATAAAGCATCTGCAATGAAAACAAAATCAAATTTCCCGCGCTCTGACGTTTGGGCCTGCTGTTTATAAAAGTCAAAACTTACACTTGCATCTGATGGCATAGTAGGGTGTCGCCAATCGGAAATCTTCTCGCCAACCCCATGAATCATCGTTCCTAACTTCAACTTCCTTCTTACGTGCAACGTACTCTCCCCAGTCATGTGGATTATTATGTATGAATTATGGTAATCATCCATTATCTTAAATTATCATATGTGTCATGCTCGGTGTCAAGACAGAAGGTGGAGCCTTTAGTCTTAAGTTAGGGTGCCTGTGAAAGACACTGTTCAGACTATAAGCCATAATTGTATAATATAAAAGGGAGAATCCTGTCGTCAACGCATTTTCCGGGATTCTATTTACTGTTTAATGCAAAGTCTTGAATTGTCATACTTTGGCCTTACACAGGCACTCTTCACTATTTAAAGGCACAGTTGATTTGAGAGTGCCAATAATATAACAAGGATTAAACAATCCAAATATCCATAAACACCGAACTCATAACCAAGTTCGGTGTTTTTTTACGTCTAGATATATCCGATTAAAAATCTTTTTAAAATATTTTTCAATAAATGTATCCTTTTTCGTTTTACCTCCCTATATAAAGGTTGAAGCGGGTGTTCATTAATTAAAACAAAGCGGGGGATCAATATGAACGAAGGTTGGATAAAATTGCATCGGGGACTTATGGACAAGCCAATTTGGACGGAGTCGACACCAGAACAAAAAGTGGTTCTTATTACGTTATTAATGATGACAAATCATAGTGAAAAACAATGGGAATGGCGGGGAAAACCTTTTATTGCGCGTCCTGGTCAATTTGTCACTTCTCTGCCTACTCTTGCCCAGAAGTGTGGAAAGAATTGCAGCGTACAAAAAATTCGAACAGCACTCAAAAGATTTGAACGTTATGGATTTCTAACAGACGAATCAACAGCCCATAATCGGCTCATAACCCTTGTCAACTGGGGCATTTACCAAGGGGGCACTAAAATTGCAACAGCCGAATCAACAGACGATCAACAGACGGCTAACAGACACTTAACAGCTAACAAGTATGTAAAGAATGAAGAGAATGAAAAGAAAAGTAATCGTCGAAAACAAGTTTACGACGAATCTTCTATTTTTTATCAACTTGCTTTGGCGCAGTTTGAGGAGATACAAATGAATCAACCCCACGCAAAAGAACCGAACTTTCAAAAGTGGACAAATGATTTCAGGTTGATTGTCGAGCGGGACGATAGGACAGTTGAACAAATTACGTATTTGATGAAATGGTCTATGGGGCATTCGTTTTGGCACTCCGTGATTCTATCTCCATCCTCTTTGAGGCGACATTGGGAGCGTTTAGTCGCCCAGGTGAAACAGGAACGAGCGTTGGCAAACGGAAAAGTTGTCTCCATACCGAAAAAGCAAATTCAAGAATTCAGTTTAGATCTTGCGAAGGGGGAGTCCATATGATTGCGGAAAAAGCTGTGCTCGGCGCAATGCTGAAAGAAAATTATTTAATCACCGAATCCAACTTGAAAGTAATGCAATTTACAGATCCAGTAAACAAAATGATTTTTCAATCGATGCTAGCACTTCGTAAGGCTGGAAAAACCGTTGATATGATTACATTGCTGACGTCTTACAGCCCACAAGATTTAGGCGGCGCGAATTATTTGAATGACCTTACGAACTATGCGCATCTTGAAAAGTTTGATGACCATGTTGGTGAGTTGTTGGACGTATGGCGGGAACGGGAGAAGAAAAATGTGCTGCATGTTTCCGCACATGAAGATTGGTCGATTGACAAGATCACTACTGAATTGACGGCACTTACCGATAGTCGGGTGAGTGATCATTCCGACATCTTGTCAATGCTTGTGGGCGTTTATGAAGAACCATTTATTGAAAAAGAAATGAAGGAAGGGGTCCCGTCAGGCATTGACAAATTAGATGACATGACGAATGGATTCCAGGATGGTGAATTAACAATCTTGGCGGCCAGGCCTTCTGCTAAAAAATTTGCGCTTTATTTATCGGAAAGGGAAGAGGAAGCGCGTGCTGAGCACCGTCGGATTTATGGGGAGGTTACTTATACAGTTTTAGATATGAGCCATAAAATGGACACGTCAATTTATTGTGAGGAAACGAAAAGGTGGCAGTCATTTCGGGAGTTGAAAAGGCAAGTGGTTCAGTTTCCGTATTATGTTGGAGAAATGTGCCAGAGTGCAAAGCCTTTCACTGTATGCTCCAGAGAGTAATGATTTTATTTGTCTCCATCGTATTCTTTTTAGAAATCTATATAACTATTTGTTAATTCTAGGCATCTTCAATTCTGAGCATTGGCATACCCGCTGAATTCCATATTCCATATTAATAATTAACATGAATCACCTAATTTCGTTTCTGATAGTAAATTAGGTGATTTTTTATTTGAGTTACAGCATTCCAAAATTAGTAGCCAAATTTTCTTAAAAGCGTGCGTTTATCTTTCATCTATGTCGAGGTTATCTTGCGGGAAAGTCGGGAGTATGTTTATTGGTAAAAAAATATAGAGAAAAGAAAACCTACGAGTATCAAGTTTCTTTGGCTTATTTTCTAGTTTTTTATACTAATAAGATTAATAACTTAAATAAAAAAAGAAAATTTAGTATAAAAAATAATTTGATACTATGCAAATACAAATAGAAATTGGAGAGGTGGGAGCAAATGAAGACGTTAAATGAGATTCATCTGTCAAATTTGGAATTGGACTCTTTATTCCATCCACGCACGATTGCTGTATACGGGGCCTCGGAGAATACAAAAAAAATTGGTTATTTACAATTGCAAGCGCTTTTGAACGGGAGATTTGAAGGAGAAATCTATCCAATCCATCCAAGCTCTAAAGAGATTGCTGGGCTGCCTTGTTATCAAAGTGTGAAAGAAGTGCCAAATAAGGTCGATTTGGCTATTTTATGTGTCAACATAAACCACGTCGAGAATTGTTTAATTGAATGCGGCAAGAGCGGTGTCAAAGCTGCCATTATATTTGCCTCTGGATATTCAGAAATAGGGGAAGCGGGAATCAAGGCACAAAATCGCTTAAAAGAAATAGCAGATCGATATAATATTCGAGTTATCGGTCCCAACTGTGTTGGTCTGCTTAATACGACAAATGGTTTAATGGGAACATTTTCACCTGGCTTAACAAACATACCGCTAGGAAAAAGACGAGAAGTAGGGTTTGTGACACAAAGTGGCGCATTTGGTGTATTAACTTATATTGCCGCCGCACAGCATGGTTTAACGTTTAATTATTTTGTCAGTGTAGGCAATGAAGTGGATGTTGGCTTTTCCGATGTCATCGAATATATGCTTAATGATCCTAATACCACAATCGCAAGCGGCTATTTAGAAGGGGAAAAAAATCCGGGAAAACTACGGGAACTTGCAAAACATGCGTTAGAAATTAATAAACCAATTGTCATAATGAAATCTGGGCGTAGTAGTGCGGGAAGCCGTGCTGCAGAATCACATACTGGTTCTCTAGCTGGTGCAGATAAAATTTATGACGGATTTTTCAAGCAAACAGGAATTGTACGCGCGGATGATTACGATGATATTATATCTTTCTCCAAATTATTTTTATCAAATAAATTACCGGCAGGTAGAAATACAGTCATTGTTACGAGTTCAGGCGGAAGGGGGATTAATGAAGCTGACCGCTGTGAGTCCTATGGATTAAACATTCACCCGCTAAGCGACAAAGTAAAAAGTGAAATTGAAAAAAATATCCCAAGTTATGCAAGCGCTTTAAATCCAATCGATTTAACAGCTGCAGCGTCAATTACTCACCCGGAACTTTATATAGAACCGCTAAAAGTGCTCATCAATGATCCTGAAACAGATATTATTATTTTTTCTGAGTTCCCAATGGACTGGGATGAGAATACACCACTTCTCCAAGAATTTGTAGAGCTATGTAAAAGCTCGGATAAGCTAATATTCGTAACTACTTTCCCGCTTGAAGGAATGTCCATTCCTAAAGGAGTCCAATATTTAGAAGATAATGGCATTCCTGTGATTACTGGCAATTTAAATCCAATTCGCTCACTAGCAAAGCTTGTTGAGTATAGTGAAACCTATGAAAAAGCAAAAACTCAAGAACAAGCCCATGAGCGTGAGGTGAATAAACAGAACATTCAACCTTTGTTGACGAGAAATCAAACATTAAGTGAGTCACAATCGAGTGAAATATTGTCACAATATGGTATCCAAACGACTATTCAAGCAGTAGCCGATACGGAAACAAACGCAGTAAAGATAGCTAATGAAATCGGTTATCCAGTTGTTTTGAAAATTGATTCACCTGATATTCCGCATAAAACGGAAGTAGACGGGATTCGTTTAAATATAACAAGTGATCAGGAATTAAAGGAAGCATTTCAAGAGATTTATGAAAACGCCAAAGAGCATTGTCCGTCAGCGAATATACACGGGATTTCTGTTCAGCAAATGTTGCCAGAGGGTGTGGAAGTGATTGTCGGGGTGACGAATGATCCGACATTTGGTCCAGTTATTATGTTTGGGCTGGGCGGCGTGTTTGTAGAGGTCTTTAAGGATGTCTCCTTTAGAGTAGCCCCTATTACGAGACAGGATGCTATTAGTATGATGGAAGAATTAAGAGGCCATGAACTATTAAAAGGTGTTCGAAATAAAAAGGCTGCTGATAAAGAAGCGATTATTGATGTGTTACTAAAAGTGTCTGCATTAATCCAAGAATATCAAGATGACATTCAAGAAATTGATATTAACCCTTTAATTGTCTATGAAAAGGGGATTACGGCAGCTGATGCACTAATTGTTACGAAGTGATAAGGAGGATGGAAGATGGATTTAGATAAAAGTGTGATTGGTTTAAAGAGCGAAAAATACGTCTTTGAAGTAGAAAAACGGCATGTTTATCAGTTCGCTTCTGCTATTGGAGACGATAATTTATTGTATACAGATCAGGAGTATGCCAAGCAATCACCATATGAGGGGATGATTGTACCACCTACATTTCCAGTCGCAATGAATAATGGAGATGTGGAACTCCCTTTACAATTGGATCATCGTAGAATGCTTCACGGTGAACAGGAGTTTTTATATTATCAGCCAATCCGGATAGGCGACCGTTTGCATTGCCAGATGAAAGTTAGCGATTTGTATGATCGAGAAGGCAAAAGCGGAAAAATGCAATTTTTAGTGCTAGATACAGAAATGAAAGATAAACAGGGCGAATTAGTTTGCATAAGCCGAATGAATATTATTTATCGCCAGTTAACAAAGACATAAGGAGGGAACATCGTGATTAAAGAAATGGAGTTAAGTGATTTAACGGTTAATCAAAAGATAGAGCCGCTACTGAAACCGCCAATTACGAAAGTACAGCTAGCCCAATATGCTGGGGCTTCGGGAGATTTTAATCCGTTGCATCTAGACGATAAGTTTGCTAGAAAAATCGGTATGGAAGGCGTGATCGCCCACGGAATGCTCGTGATGGGTTTTTTGGGCGAATATGTAATGAAAATAGCAGCTCAACAAGCAAAGATTGAAAAGTTTAACATGCGATTTGGAAAAATGACCTTTCCAGGGGATGAAATTCGATGTTCAGCTATTGTAGAGCAAAAGTATGAAGAAAATGGAAAGCGGTATATCGCTTTAGATTTAACAGCCGAGAAAAATTCTGGTGAAATCGTTGGGGCAGGAAGTGCGGTTTTGCAATTGTTGTCATAAGGAAGTTTGAAATAGGAGGAGTTATTTATGGGGAATATTAGTAATCGCTATGCAATTGTAGGCGTGGGGGAGAGTGAACGCTCAAGAAAGTCCGGTACAACACCTCTCCATTTAGCGTTAGATGCCGCAAGAGCAGCAATTGAAGATGCCGGATTAAACGCAACAGATATCGATGGGGTTATGAATTATAACACAAATGACTCATGTACTTCCCACGAGCTGGCAACGTATTTGGGAGTAAGGCCTAAATATGTAAAAGATATTCAAGGCGGCGGCAGCAGTACGGAAATGTTAATCGGAGATGCGATTTCACTTATTGAATCAGGCATGTTAAATACCGTATTGATCTATCGCTCGATGAATGGAGCTTCTGGGCAGCGAGTAGGACGCGGCTATGATCCAGATATGCTGCAAACGGCGCTATCAGGTGGAAGTTTTATTATGCCATATGGTTCAGCAAGTCCTTCACAATGGTTTGGGATGTATGCAACACGGCATATGCATGAAACTGGCATTAGAAAAGAACATTTAGGCCATGTTTGTCTAAGTTTCTATGATCATGCACAGCGTAATCCAAATGCCTTTTTGCATGGAAAGCCATTAACCATGGAAGATTATCTTGCAACGCCTGATATTAGTTCACCCTTTAACATTCACGATTCCTGCTTAGAGTTAGATGAAGGAAATGCAATTATTGTTACATCGGCGGAAAGAGCAAAGGATTGCAAATCAAAACCCGTCTATATTATGGGGATGTCTTTAAGACAAACTCATCCGCATGTCCATTACTGGAATGATATTGATCAAGTAGCAGCTGATTACGTTGGGGAAGAGCTTTATCAGAATGCCGGTGTAAAACCAGAAGATGTTCAAGTCGCGGCGATTTATGACTGCTTTAGTTGGGTCGTGCTTCGTCAATTAGAGGCTTATGGTTTTGCACCGCGCGGTGAAGTTGGAGACTTTGTAGCAGAAGGAAACCTTCGAATTGGTGGCAAGTTACCAACAAATACAGCAGGCGGCATGTTGGCTGAAGGATATACACACGGAATGAATAACGCAATTGAAATTGTAAGGCAATTACGCCATGAATATAAAGGAACAGACCGGCAAGTTGAAGATTGCGAGATTGGTATTTGTACCGGTTGGAGCGGACCAGACATAGCGGGCGCAATGATTTTAAGAAATTAGGAGGATTACTATGACTACTATGACTTACCAAAAACCAGTTCCATTGAAAGACCAAGACAATAAAGCGTATTGGGATGCGGCAGACGAGCATCAATTAGCACTGCAGAAATGTAAAGATTGTAATACGTATGCACATCCTCCAGGACCTAGTTGTTCGAAATGCGGAAGTAAAAATGTAAGTTGGGAACATTTTGGAGATGAAGTGACAGCAACGATTTATTCATACGTTATCAGTTATCGACCATTTTTACCAGGTTTTCAAGATGACTTGCCGACCATTATTGCGCTCGCGAAGTTAGATCAAGTGCCAGAAGTGAAAATCATGTGCAATGTACTAAATTGCGATGAAAAAGATATTCGTATTGGAATGCCTGTTCAAATGATTTGGGAAAATATTACGGAAGATAGGGCGCTTCCACAATGGATTCCGATAGAAGACTAATAGAGAAAATTGCTAGAAAGGATGAGAATGAATGGATTTTTCCTTTACTAAGAAAGAAGAAAAATTTCGAATGGAATTACGAAATTGGTTAGAAAAAAATCTTCCGGGAGGCTGGATTGAAGGAAAAAGAGACTTGCCGGAAAAGCTTGATGAATACTCACGTTTTTTAAGGGATTGGCAAAAGAAATTATATGATGGCGGCTGGGCAGCAATCGCATGGCCAAAAGAGTACGGCGGAAGAGACGCTAGTTTGATGGAAGAAATTATTTACCATCAAGAAATGGTAAGAGTGAAAGCGCCGCCTTTAATTAATTATATCGGTATTCATATGGTTGGGCCTACTTTGATTGATGTCGGTACTGAAGAACAAAAGGAAAAGTATTTAAAGAAAATATTAACCGGGGAAGAAATATGGTGCCAAGGTTACTCAGAACCGAATGCCGGATCAGATTTAACTGCCATTAGTACAAGGGCGGTTAAAGATGGCGACCACTGGCGGATTAATGGTCAAAAAGTGTGGACTAGTTTTGGACATGTGGCAGATAAATGTTTTTTATTAGCAAGAACGAGCAATCATCCTGAAAAGAAACACCGCGGCATTACCGTGTTTTTAGTAGATATGGATCAGCCAGGAGTAGAAACGCTACCAATCGTTCAAATGGATGGGCGCAAGGATTTCAATGAAGTGTATTTAACAGATGCTGTTGCTTCCGATGAAGACATTGTCGGGGAATTAGATGCAGGGTGGCGTGTGTTGATTGCGTTAATGTTACATGAACGAACAGGCATCGGAGCTGAACTATTTACATTGGAAAGACAATTTAATGAGACGGTTGAACTAACGAAACAATATAAAATCAATGGGCAGCCATTAATAAAAAATCCACTTATTAGACAGAAGATGGCAAACTTTTATGCGCGTGTTCGCGGCTCTTTATTAAATTACTATCGAAACTTAACAACAATGATGAAGAGCGGGCACCCTGGACCGGAAAGTTCGATTGATAAGTTAGTAGTGAGTGAGCTAAATAAAGAGCTAGCTGCATTTGCGATAGAAATTCAAGGCCATCAAGGCGTTTTGTGGGAAGAAGACGCTCCTCATAATCCGAAATGGCAAAATTTATTTCTTTCTTCTTTTGGTCAAACGATTGGCGGAGGGACGAGTGAAGTTCAACGAAATACGATTGGAGAGAGAGTATTAGGTTTGCCTAAGGATATGGGGCGTTAATAGAAAGTGGAGGGATGAAAATGGACTTTTCATTAACAGAAGAGCAAGAGATGTTTCGAGGGCATATTCGAAAAATGTTGGATAAATTCGAGGGCACACAAATTGCTCGAGACATGATTGACGATAACCCAGAAAGGCTAAAAGAAGTATATAATACGCTAGTGGAATTAGGATGTACTGCTATTAATATTCCTGAGGAGTACGGCGGATTAGATTTACAATCACTTGATTTAGTTCCAACGTATGAAGAATTAGGTCGCTCACTGGTACCTGGGTTGTTTTTAGAGACGATGGCCCTCGTTGTTCCGATTATTAAAAAATACGGCACACCAGCTCAAAAACAAAAATATTTGTCTGAAATCGCGACTGGAGAAAAATCAGTATCCTTTGCAACGCTAGAACCATTTAATGATTTTTCACCGAAAGGCATTCAGTGTTTTTTAGAAAAAGAAAACGGTCATTACGTATTAAATGGGACAAAAATTCTAGTGCCCGAAGCGGAATTGGCGGATGCATTCTTATTGTTAGTTCGTACAAGTAAAGACTATGAAGAAGACGGTTTGTCATTAGTTTTAATCGACAATGTAAATGAACTGACGATAGAAAGACAAGCGTCTTTTGATGAAGCAAAACATGTAGCGCGAATTGAGTTTAACCAATTATTAATAGAAGATGAGCAAATTTTAGGCGATATAAATAAAGGATGGTCAATATTACAGGAAGGATTGCTGCATTTCAATGCAGCGCTCAGTTCTTATATGGTAGGAGCGATGGAAAGTGTCGTTACGATGGCCGCAGAATATGCAAAAATCCGCGAACAATTCGGCCAGCCTATCGGTCGTTTCCAGGCAATTAAACATAGCATTGTTGACATGAAAGTGAATTTAGAAATAGCCCGTTCTTTAAGCTATTATGCAAATTGGGTTTTAGAAACAAACGAGGAAGATCGTGAGGCTTCAGTGTACAGTGCTCGCTTCACTGCGACTGAAAAGTTTATAGAGGCAGCTTCGCATAACATTCAAATACATGGCGGAATAGGCTTCACAGAAGAAATTGATTGTCATCTATATTTAAAGCGGGCTCGTTATTATCATCAATATTTAGGCTCTACAACTTTCTATCAAAAAAAAGTTATCGATTCATTAGGTTGGCTAAACGAGGAGGATATTGAATGCAAAAAATTAATGAGTACCGTCAAGTAAAAGAATATTTTAACATTGTAAACGGTGAAGTTAGTAAGCCAAAAGATGGAAAGATGACAAATAGTATTGATCCGGCAACTGGAGAAGCCTGGGCGAAGATCCCTTTAAGCAAAGAAGCCGACGCGGAACAAGTAATACAAGCAGCACGTGGCGCATTTGAAGACTGGTCTAGTTTACCTGCCCGAGCACGTGGCGATTATTTACGTAAAATTGGGGATATGATTCCACAACATACAACGGAATTGCTTACTCTGGAAACTAGAAATAATGGCTGGGTATTGGATGAATATGCTTACTTGGGTGAAGTATTAAAGCAAATCTGGTATGACGCGGCAGGCGCAGCATCACTTATAGGAAGCCAAGGCCGAACTGTTCAAATGGGAGTTGGGAATTTTGGTTTTACATTGCGCAAACCATATGGTGTAGTCGTAGGGATTTTGCCTTGGAATGCACCATTATTCACATTCACAATAAAGGCAGCTTATGCGTTAGCGGCTGGAAATACTGTAATCATTAAACCTTCTGAGAGTGCAGCCGTTGGGTCATTAAGATACGGCGAGTTGCTGTCACAAATTTTACCACCTGGCGTGATCAATGTCATTTCAGGGTCAGGGAGAGAAATTGGTGATTATTTAGTCGGACATAAAGAAGTAAATAAAGTGAGTTTAACAGGTTCAAAGACAACCGCAGAAATGATCACAAAAGCAACTGCACATATGCCAAAATCATTAATTTTTGAACTAGGAGGAAAATCTCCAAACATTGTTTTTGAGGATGCTAATCTCGATCAAGCAGTTCAAGGAGTAATCGGCGGAATTTACACGCGTAATGCGGGTCAAATATGTGTTGCCGGTTCAAGAGTGCTTATTCAACGTTCTATTTATGATGAAGTAATTGCGCGTGTTAAACAATTTATGACGGATAAAGAATTCGTGAAATTTGGTGACACATTAAATACAAGTACGACAATGGGACCGATTGCGAATTCGGCACAGTATGAGCGTGTTTGTTCTTATATTGACGATGCCACAAAAGATGGCGGTGAAATTGTATTTGGGGGCAGATATGGCGGTGAGACGCTGTTGCCGAATGAAGCGAAATATGCGAACGGTTACTGGGTAGAACCAACATTAGTTAAGGTAGAAAATAATGAACACAAACTTTGCCGTGAAGAAATTTTTGGTCCAGTAGCTGTCGCAATTCCGTTTGATACTGAAGAAGAAGCCATTCAAATTGCCAATGATACAAACTTCGGTCTTGCTGCAGGAGTTTGGACGCGGGATGTGGGAAAAGCTCATCGCTTAATAGATAAATTGCAAGCCGGGAATGTATGGGTTAATACGTACGGAATGGTAGGTGTCGACTTGCCATTTGGCGGTGTGAAAGAAAGTGGATACGGAACGGACTCGATTCTAGAATACACTTATGAAAAAGCTTGTGTCATTAATATAAGTTAAAAGTAAAATATATAGTGATCTGTATAAAGGATTGTTGTAAGTGGTTTCAATTAATTCTGAATGTAAAGTTTACAAGGTCTTTATACAGGTCCTATCTTTTTTTAAAAAAACAACATGATTTGACAGAATAAAACGCCTTTCAAATAATAGTTAATTGATCTTAATGAGGAGGACTCTGTATGAATGCATCTATCATTGATGACAAATCGATTAACCGAGGTTTTTATTTTATAAGCTTTGGCGCGTTTTTTATCATGTTGAGTTTATCGACACATCTACCTGCATATCCGCATATGTTGCAAGAGTTTAATTTGACACCAGGTTATGCAGTGTGGATGCAATTGGGGTTGGCGGTCGGACTAACTGGTTTTCAACCTTTACTAGGATGGATAGGTGACTCTTATGGATTAAAGTTAGTCCTTATAATTGGCGGAATCTTTATGGTGATTGGTTCTTTATTAGTTGCATTATCTTTTTCTTTTTGGGTGTTAGTTCTCGGTTTGTTTTTTAAAGGTGTTTCTGGAGCGGCAATTGCTCCATCTGGAATTGCATACGCTGGAAAGTTTATGGAAGGTGAACGAAGAGGAAAAGCAATCGGTACTTTTATGGCTTTTGTGACGATTGGCGCACTATTTGGTCCAGTTATAAGCGGATCGATTGTTGACGGAATTAGTTGGCAGGGGAGCTTTGTGTTTACTGCTATACTTGGCGCTATAGCGATTGCTATATTTAATTTTGTACCGCGTGCAAAAGTAGATAAGCGTAAAAAGCTAGACATTTTAGGTTTGGTTTTTGTAATTGTATTGTTGTTAGGTTTATTGACAGTCCCAACTTTCATTAATAGTTTTGGTTTTTCATCGGGTAAATGGATTCCATCACTAGTTGTATTCTTAGTAGCTTTAGTTTTATTAATAGTCGTGGAGAAAAAACAAAAAGAGCCGTTGCTTGATATTGAATATGTCGCGAATCGCAGCTTTTGGGTCCCTACATCGCTCGTTGTTTTTATATTTTTAGGGTACTCGGGCGTGATGTATTTATTAACATTCTTTGTGCAAAACGTCCAAGGAAAACCTGCCACGACAGTTGGTTTGTTACAGATGGCCATTTTTCTTGGAACTTCCATAGCGGCTTTTATTAGCGGGAGAATACTAAAATACTTTTCTGCGCGAGTCATCATTGGAACAGCTATATTACTATTCTCAACAGGAATCATTATGTTAAGTTTTGTAAATCTTAACACACCATTCTCTTATTTATTTGTTGCGATGAGTTTTATAGGTCTAGGAGGAGGCTTTAAGACGCCTGCTATTAAAGGAATAATCGTATCCAAAGCTGCAACGGATCGTATGAATGTGGTTACATTTACGAATACAGTTATTGAAAATATCGCACAAAGACTAGGTGCTTCTTTTGCGCTAGTTGCATTCGGTATTTTTAGCGCAAACGGAAATAACGTGCAAGCGATGGCAAATACATCATGGATTATAATGGGGTTTATCGCTATCTCTTTATTGTTCCTTCCGTTGATACCTCGGTCTATACACGGAATTCATGAGAGCGATGAACTACCTGATACAACGATTGAGCCGACTTTATTGAAACAAAAAGAAGTAGGCAAGATGATTGAGTGATATGAATAGTAGTTATTCTTAATGAATAGGGGGCTGTCTAGAAAGTCTGTGAAAGCGACTTTCTAGACAGCCCTAGGTGGTTTGCTCCAATTTAAATACGATTAGGTAATATTAAAAATATATGTTACAATATTCCTAATAGATAGTTAATTGGGGGTAGTGGTTTTGACAGTGTACGGTATCCTTTCAAATGAAAATGATAGAAAAAATAACACTGAAATTTTAGCAAGTAAAATTAATGATTTCCAAATTATTGTACTGTATGATCGTCAACCAAATCATTTCGATTTTAATTATTTAGTAAACTTTCCATCTGAAAATTTAAAAAGAAAACTAGAAAGTAACATTATTTTACCTAGCATTAACATTAAATCCGAAACATTTATTGTATGGCAGGAAGCTTACGAAGAGAACATAGATTTATTTTATAATCTAAGAATTAATGCTAGAAATGAAATGTTGCGGAGAATAACAGAATTTATGGTAGCTAAATTTTTCAGTACTAATGAAAATTACCTCAACCCTCTACTCAAAAATAAACCGACATTAAAATGGGACATGTTAAATAAATTATTTGTTAAATATGAAACTATGTTAAGTAATAACACTCGATTAAATGATGAAAAATCTTGGGAAGGATTTAGTGAATGGTTTAAAGATTATTTACTGTATAATGTTATTGATGAAATGATTCAAATGTTTGGATATGAATGGTTAGCAACAATTGATCGAGAAGAGTTAAATCAGCTGTTTTTTCAAAAAATGAATAAAAACTTTTCCGCTAATAATAGCTTTATGAATGAATTTACAAATGTTGTAAATTTATATACAGAAAAATGGATTTCTGAAACGGTAATTATGTCTGAATTAGAGAACAGATCAATAGAACATATAACTAGTATATTGAATGCCAGTAACCAAATAGGAGAACACCGGCATGTTGAATTGCTTGTGAAAAGTAACAATCTGGTTGTGATGAGCAATGTCGTTTATCAGTTCGTTATCGAAGTGCTTTCCAATAAGAAGTTTAGACAATGCGAAAATAGTAAATGGCCTAAGGCAACTAGACTTAGTAAAATGTTAAATGGATCCGTGCAGCTAATACCCTATAAGGGAAATGAGAAAGTGTCTACATTGGTGAATGAAGTTTGGGGACAAGTTGAAAATTTGTCTGAGTTAGACGTAGATGTTTTTGATTCATTATGTCATTTGTTTTTGGAAAAAACTTCATATGTTAAAGATAGTATAGAAATTCGATTGGATGATTTATTAAACATTCGCGGTTTGAAACCAAAGTTGGGAGGCAATGGAAGAAGAGGAGGATACGATAAAAGGCAACGAGAACAAGTGTTGAATGCGCTTTCGATTATTCAGAGCCTGTGGATTCATATAGAACATGTTGTTGTCTATGAACAAGGAAGACCAATAAAAAAGTCTATTGAAGGTCGTGCATTTCATTTTAAGGATTTAAATGGAAATAAATGCCGATTTAACGAATCAGAAATGCAGAATAGATTTTTATTAACTATTGGAGAAGTGTTAGAAATCTTTTTAGAAGGTTCGGGAAGACAAGTGAAATTGTTACCGATTCAAGCAATAGAATATAATCCGTATCAAAGAAGTTGGGAGAAAAAAATTATTCGTTATTTAAGCTGGCGCTGGAGGACACAAGCACGTAAAGCAAGCTATCTCCAACCACATAAAATAAGTACATTATTGGAAAAGTTAGGTGTTCCACTTAAATCGGAGACACCATCACGAATTAGAGATAGATTTGAAAAAGCTCTCGATATATTAGTAGATGATGGTGTAATTACTTATTGGCAATACGATAGTTGGGATGAGGACGTCGTGACGAAAAAGGGATGGCTTAGGATTTGGCAAGAAACTACTGTCATTATTGCGCCTCCTGACGATATTATCAAACATTATCAGCCGTTAGTCAGAAATAAAGCTGCTAATGACAAAAGGAACTTAACCTCATTATCCGGGAGGGGAGAAGTCAATGCAGAAATTGGAAAAGAATTTAAAAAGAAACGTGTAGAATTAGGACTTACACTACAACAAGTATCCCATGAAATAGATATTTCAACCTCTTATTTAAGCAATATTGAGAGGGGAAGAGCTACACCTTCCTATAATTTATATAATCGAATAAGAGATTGGGTTAATTAAAGGGTGTCTACAAACCATACGTAATTTGAAGTCTATATAAAATAGCAAGGGATTTGATGACTATGTAGCCACGTATATGACATATATGCTAACGAGTATCAGATCAAGTTACTCCGGATACCTTGTTAGATATAGCTAATTCAATAGATTATTGGCTCGAATTGGAAATGTTTTTATTCAACTGAAAACCGATTGCCAGATTCCAACACAATTTCGAATTGTTTCGTAACCTGGAAAGTGGTCGTTGTTGGTCAAAATGAAGAAGAAAGGCCAACGTATTGCAATCACGTTTGTTTAAATTAACATGTTTGTTTAGGGGACAGGCACCTAAACAAACAATTTTAAAAAGAGTGATCGATTCGCAATGAACTGAACCCCGAATAGTGGACACTTTAAAAAAAGTGACCTATTCGGGGTTTTTTCTGTTTTAAAAACCCGTTATACTAAAAAAAATACTTAGAACGGGAGATTTTCGAATGAGTAAAATAATTTTCAACGAAATTCAAAGAAAGCAACTAGAATCAAATCCAAATGTCGCCTCTGTATCAGATCGTGCCATTCAATATAATGCGGAATTTAAAATACGTGCCGTCAAAGAAAATATGAACGGTAAGGGACCGACTCAGATTTTCATGGAGAATGGATTTAACTTGGATGTGATTGGAGCTAAAAAAGCCCAATCGGCAATAAGTCGTTGGAAAAACACTTATAAAACATTGGGGGAACAAGGTTTTTTAGAAGAGCGTCGGGGGAAAGGCGGCACAGGTCGCCCTTCCACAAAAGTTATATCATCTGAGAAGAAATTAGAAAAAGCTGAAGCCCGTATAAAGTATTTAGAAGCTGAATTAGAATTACTAAAAAAGCTAGAGGAACTCGAAAGGCAGGTGAAGAAGTAATTTTAGCACCCCGCGAAAAATACGCATTGATTAACGAGGTCATTCGGAAATATCAACTAAAGAATATGACGCGTTACCTTTGTGCTTTAACATGTGTAAGTAGAAGTGGATACTATGCCTGGCTTCAAAATTCGGAGAAACATGCGATTCGTGAAGAGCAAGATTATCAAGATTATTTATTACTAAGATGCATTTATGATGCATTCAAAGGGAAAATTGGGTATCGAGGACTTTACATGGCATTGGAAGAACTAGTGGTGACACCGATGAATCACAAAAAGATTCTCCGCTTAATGAGAAAGTATAATTTCTTTGCGAAAGTGCGTCGAGCAAACCCATATAAATATATTGCGAAAGCAACACAGGCACATCGTACGGTTCCTAACCATTTGAATCGAGCATTCAATCAAGATGAGCCCGGAAAAGTATATTTAACTGATATTACTTATTTACAGTACCGTAATGGTCAAACAGCTTATTTATCTTGTATCAAAGATGTAGCAACCAGGGAAATCGTCGCTTATGAACTTTCGACTAGCTTGAAAATGGGATTGGTTTATCGCACATTAGATAAATTAGAAGAGACATTAGACGGAAATATTCACCCAGAAGCAATGATCCATTCAGATCAAGGTGTCCATTATACACATCCAGAGTATCAAGGACGCGTTAAGAAAATAGGCTTACTTCAGTCGATGTCACGTCGAGGAAACTGTTTAGATAACGCACCAATGGAGTCTTTCTTTGGGCATTTTAAAGATGAAGTAGATTATGAGGAAGCATGTAATTTACGTGAATTAAGGGAAATGATAGACGAATACTTGGAGCATTATAATACGACGCGCAAACAATGGACGTTAAAAAAGATGACTCCGGCACAATACCGAAGTCACCTAATTGCAGCCTAGACTGTAAAAAGTCCTTTTTATTAAACTGTCCGTAAATAAGGGTTCAGTTCACAAAGCCATCGATCACTCTTTTAATCATTGCGTTTCTAAACTTTCCATACGCTGTTTCTTCGCCTTTTTAAAATGAAACAACTCATAGAGGACAGGAATAATGATCAATGTCAACAATGTTGAAACGGACAATCCTCCGATGACTACCACAGCTAAACCTTTTGAGACTAAGCTGCCCATTTCTTCTTTTCCCATTAACAGTGGAATCATGGCGAAAATCGTTGCCAATGCTGTCATGACGATGGGACGGAGGCGAGTCGCTCCCGCTTCAAGCAATGCTTCTCGAATCGACATTGTTTTCTCATTTTGTCTAACCCGGTCTAGTAAGACGATCGCGTTCGTTACGACAATGCCGATTAACATTAACGCACCAATCATGGCTCCGATATCTATAGGCGTCCCGGCAATTAATAATCCGAAAACGGCTCCGATGACTGCCAAAGGGAGTGTGAATAAAATGACTAACGGGGCGCGTAATGTTTTAAATGTCATTACCATAATTAAGTAGACGAGACCGATTGAGACCGCCATAAGCTGAAACAGCTCTGCGAATTGGTCGGCTTGTGCACTTGCCGCTCCGCCCATTTCAATCGTAATCCCTTCTGGCAATGAAAGATCAGCCGTTTTTTGTGTGATTTCATAGGAGATTTTGGATAAATCTTGTGATTCTACATCAATCGTTACGCGTACATATTCTTTTCCATCTTTCCGTAATACACTCGTCGGCTTATTCGCTTTATCGATTTTCGCAATGGAGGAAAGGGGAACGAGTTGTTCGTTTACGATGACTTGAATTTCTTTTAGTTCATGATCTGTCGTTGGGTGCATGGAACTGTCTAAATAGACCATTGTATTTTGGTCTTCCAGCTTAATCATTCCGAGTGGGATCGGATTTAACAACAACTGCACTTGTCTTGCGACTTCCTCTGCATTTGCCAACTTATGATCAATGATGATGTCGTAGACAGTTTTGACGTCACTTTGATTGCTCGACACCTTTTCAACGCCATGGATTCCTTCTATTTCATCCATGACCTGATTTGCTGCTGTTCCTAATTGGGACGCATCATTTCCTACGATATCGAGTGAAATGGTCGAACCGCCTGAAGGCATCATTGAAACGAAGGAGACTTCCATTTCGGCTTTAGGATAGAGCTTTTTTAGCTGATCAATTTCCCCGATTAATTTTTCCGTACTTGCACCGCTTTTCATCACAACATGGAAACGTCCCGAATTCTGTGCGTTCACTTCACTAAATTCGGCATCTTCTGGGTTTGATCCGAGGAAGAGTATGACTTCTTCTACGTCAGATTGCTTCATGAAAAATGTTTCTAATTGCAAAACCTCTTCTTTGACTGTCGTAAATGGTACTTCATCTGGATACGAGATGGATAGAACGACGTCTTGATCGGTCGCATCTTCGGTCCCTTTTGGCATTGCAAAATATAAGCCAATTGAGCCAATAAAAATGAGGATTGACGTTACAAGTGGCACCCATTTATGACGTAGACACCAATCCAAAATTCGGATATATTGCCTTGGTGTTTTATATGCAGGCAATTTTCCTTTTTGTAGTAGGCCTGTGCTCATTAACGGTACGACAATTAAAGCAACGAGTAAGGATGATAAAAGCGCATACGTAATCGTTAAGGCGAACGGCAATAAAAGATCTTGCATCGATTTTACAAGCCCCATTGGTAAAAAAACGGCGACGGTCGTTAACGTGGAAGATGTAATGGCAGACGCCACTTCTTTTGTCGCTTCAACAATGACTGGTTTTGAAAAATCTCTACTTTGCGCTTTCCGGAAAATGTTTTCAATGACCACAATACTATCATCGACTAATCGTCCGACTGCGACCGCGACTGCACCGATTGTTAAAATGTTTAACGTAATGTCTGACAGCCACAGGAATAATAATGTCAACCCGAGTGATAATGGGATACTAATAACAGTAATGGCTGTCATGCGGATATGGCGCAAGAAGACAAATATGATAATTGTCGCGAACAATGCACCGAGCAGAACAGCTTGCATCATGCTGTCAACAGAGTTGACGATAAAATCTGAAAATGAAATCAGCATGGATGCTTCAATAGCTGACTTGTGATCCACATTCACTTGCTCGATTGCGTTCTCTACTTTTTTACCGATTGCGACCGCATTGGCATTCGGTTCTTTATAAAGCACCAAGGCAATAGCCTCTTTACCATTCACACGTGTGAAAAATGTGGAACTGGAATCTGCAACGTCAATCGTCGAAATTTCTTTTAATGAAATGCCTGGTACAATTTCTAATGCTTCCAATGCGGCAATCCCGTCAATTTGGCCGACAACTTTAATATTCGTTGTTTTATCATCAATCGTTTCTTCCCCGACCGATACAGCCAGATTTTTCCCATGAAGGATGCCCATGAGCGCTTGGAGTGGAATTTGATGCTTTGCCAGCTTTTCTTGATCCACCGTCACGTTCACTTGCGTTTGTTGACTGCCGTAGACGGAAACATTCGAAACGCCAGAAATTCCTTGGAACTTCGGAATGACTTCATTGTCAACTTTCTCCATGGCATTCGAGTCGATGCCACCTGGAAAAGATAGTCCGATTTGCCACAATGGAATCATATCGATATTTAATTGTGAAACGATTGGCTTCGAATAGCCTTCTGGTAAATGAATGCTGTTGACTGCTTCCTGCACTTGTGTCTTTGCTTCTTTCATATCAATCGATGCATCCAGCAAAATATCTACAGACGTGAAGCCATCTGCAGCAGTGGAAAACACATCTTTTTTCCCTTTCACAGAACCGATTGCTTTTTCTATTGGCTTTGTCACTTGCTCAGCCATCGTTTCCGCATCGGTATCTTGCCCAATCACGATGACCGTCACCATCGGATTATCCGCAGGCGGTAAAAACTCCTTAGGTACTGTGAAATAACTGACAATCCCCAGCACTAGCGACAAAACAACCATCAAAATCACAGCAGCTTTATTCTTAAATGCCCAATTTGTAAATCGTATCAAAGCCCCACATCCCATTCCCTAGAATTGGTTAACCTTCCACATTAATCTTATTGCAATAAGGAGGCAGTTATAACAGGCTAAGGAATGAATTTTGGATTGGACTTAGGTCGTAATGACGAGTACCCGTGCCGAATCTTTATCAAAGAGGATTCAGTTACAATAGTATTTTCAAGTAAATTTATAGATGAAAACTATAAGTTTATTAATAATAAGTATTTGAAAGTTTGTAAATATTCAAATAGAATAATCATATGGAGGGTGGGGAACTCAAGAGTTATATTTAATTTCAGACACTGAAAAATAAAAGGCTTTTGAAAGCGCTTTAAACGAGTGGTTAGTGGAGATATGAAGCTGTTTTAAATCATGTGATTTTTGACTTACAAAAAATTTGAAAGAACGAGGGGGAAAAACTATGAATAAAACGTTAAGCAGATTAGGAGTTTTAGGATTGTTTTTACTGTTGATTTTAGCGGCATGTAGTGACGGTGCTAGTGATAGTTCGAGTAAAGGGGATAGTGGTAAAAGTAGCTCAAATGATGAAGTGTATACAATCACTATTTCAAACTCAGTTGAGGAAGATACACCGTTACACAAAGGATTAATCAGGTTTAAAGAAGTAGCTGAAGAAAAGTCAGATGGCAGATTACAAGTAGAAGTTTTTTCAAATGCTGAATTATATGCTTCTGAGAGAGAAGCAATTGAAGCGGTTCAAGCAGGAAATATTCAAGCTGCGAGCCCAGCGACAGCACCTTTATCTAACTTTGTAGAAGAGTTTCAGGCACTAGACTTTATGTTTGTGTTTAAAGATATTGATGATGCGAACGCTACATTAGATGGTGAATTAGGAGATATTCTTAAAGAAAAGTTGGAAGAGGTCCAGTTAAAAGGAATCGGTTGGGGTAGTGCGGGATTGACGCAAATTACGAATAACTCCAGACCACTTGAAACAATTGAGGATTTTGAAGGTTTAAAACTTAGAACAATGGAAAACAACATTCATTTAGATAGTTTAAAAGAGTTTGGTGCAAACCCACAGCCGTATGCATTCGGTGAATTATACTCTGCTCTACAGCAAAATATCTTTGATGGAATGCAGACAACGGCACAGTTGATTCAAAGCTCTAAAGTGTATGAAGTTCAGAAGTATATCTCAATTATTGATAATTCATTTACTGCAGAAGCGCTAATTATGAATAAAGCTTTCTATGATTCTTTACCAGAAGATTTACAAAAAGTTGTAGATGAGGCTGGAGAAGAATTTACAACGTATGAAAGAGAAATTTCCAAAGAATACGATGAAGAAGCTATTAAGTTTTTAACAGAAGAACTAGAGGCAAATATTGTGTCTGAAGAAGTAAGAGAAGAGATGGGCAAAAGATTACAGCCTATTATGGACAAGTATGAAGAGCAACTAGGTTCTGAATTAATGGATTTAGTTAGAAATCAGTAATAAATAAAAAAAGGTAACAAAGTATTTCCCGATTGTTATTTTCATAAATAACAATCGGGAAATTATTTAAACGGACTGTGCGAAAATTTAGTGAAACTAATAAATGGCATTATTTATTTGAAATGTACACCAGAAAACACTCTACAATTAGGACAGAATAATTACGCTCGTCAGAAGAAAGTAACGACTAAAGTGACGAAGTGGAGGATGTATGCGGTGAAATTTTTAAATCTATTAAGAAAGATTGAAGAGATATTATTAGCGAGTACCATGATTATTATTCTTCTTTTAATTTTTAGTCAGGCATTATTTCGTTATTTCTTCGGAAGCGGACTCATTTGGGGAGAAGAGTTGGCAAGATATATTCATGTTGCACAAATTTGGCTTGGTGGAAGTTTAGCGATCAAAAAAGGTGGTCATATTCGCGTAACCTTTTTTAGAGATTTATTTAATACGCAAGGAAGAAAGTTTATTGATTTAATCGCAACCCTTTTATTTTTTACCTTTATGGTATTTATTGCTGTAAAAGGTACGGAATTTATTCTGCATTTAATCGGAACAGGGCAAAAGGCACCGTCAATGGGTATTTTAATGGCTATTCCTTATACGGTCGTTCCACTTGGTGGTTTACTGATGGCGATTCGTCTGGTTCAGCAATTTAGAATGATATGGAAAGGTAAGTTACTAGATGCAGGGATAGAAGGTGTAGATAAATGACAATTGCAGTGTTGTTCATAAGTTTCTTTGCACTCATGTTAATTGGCGTTCCGATTGCGGTCTCTTTAGGGGCATCTACATTATTTACGATGGTATTTGCAACTAATCTTCCATTAGGCTCTATTATTACACAGGCGTTTACTTCACTGGATTCATTTTCTCTCTTGGCGATTCCGCTATTTATTTTAGCAGGGGTTTTAATGAGTCTTGGTGGGGTTTCAAAGCGATTATTACATTTAGCTGATGTGTTGGTAGGTTACTTAGTTGGAGGTTTG